>JAKAIE010000070.1 GCA_021814475.1 Nitrospirota bacterium | reverse complement strand
TTACCGGTATGTCCGGATGCCGCTCGCTCACATACTCAAACAGCTCCAGCCCCCCCTGCTCCGGCATCTTCAGGTCCGTGATCACCGCGTCCACGTCGTCCCGCCCCAATACCTGTATCGCCCGGTCTACACTCTGCGACTCCACCACCCGGTATCCCTCCTCCGCCAGTATCGCCGACAGAACCCTCACCGCGTTCGGCTCGTCGTCTACTACCAGTATCCTCCCGGCACGCTTTTCCATGTCCGTTACTCCTTCCTCTCCGCTGCCGGAAAGTAGATGCAGACCGTTGCTGCGGCTCCAGGAGCCGCATTCACGGCAAGTCTTCCGCCATATTGCCTCAGCGCCTTGCGCAGAAAGGAAAAATCGCACTGCCTCAGGCCGGGAAGCTGCACCGCGACGCCATCTTGGCCCGTAGCCCCCATCTCCGCTACCACATGCACCTGTTTACTTCTCCACCCCAGCCTTGCACGCAAGAACAGGGCGGACTCCGGATCCATGACTCGCGCCAGATGCGCGGCGGCCATCATGAGCATCTGCCCCAACGGCGCCGCTTCAACCGCAACCGGAGGCAGTGGCTCCGCCCCGTACAGAAAGCGCATGCAGGGGATCCTGATTCCCCCCGCCGCAACCCCCTCCCAGCTTCTCATGAGCGCCTTCAGATCAGTCGCCGGCCGGGCATCCCTGCTATCACCGGGATAACTAACCCTCCCCACAAGATCCGCCAGCCTCCTCATCTCCTCTTCCATAACGGTCAGGAACTCCGTAAGATATGCATCTGAGGGATATCTCGTCAGCAGCACCGTCAGCGCGCCTGTCAGCGTATTGAGGGAATTTCTCATGCCGTGGAGGACCGCCCTGCCGCCCTTCTCGCCATGCGTCCAGCCCTCGCGCTGGGCATCTTCCGCACGACCCGCGGGCACAGCATTACCCTGGCTGAGGAGAGAAGTCCCCCGGGACTTCAGTCCTGCGCTCTCCGGATTTCTGTCGGTGCGGGATTTCACAATTTATGCCCCTTCCTGAAAACTGGCGCTGTGTAGCCAAACGAACCACTCCTCTAACTACAATTTTAGGTCTTTTCAGGGACATGTCAAGATCCTTCGGACAACCCCGTCCGGAAAGACGCGGAATAAATATCTCCCGGGGATTGTCAAAAGTGTTATATGGCGGTATATGGTCAGCATGCAGTCCTTCACCGGGAATATGGAAAGGAGAATATATGTATGCAGTTGTTACCGATTCTGAAACCGGTACGGTTATTGCAGCTTCATCAAGTATCAATGCGGAAGGTCATCGCCGCCAGCAAGGAGGTACTATACTATGTGCGGAATCGTCGGATATGCAGGCAAAGGCAACGCGCTGCCTGTCCTCCTGGACGGGCTTCAGAGACTTGAATACCGGGGCTATGATTCGGCCGGCGTGGCGTTTCAGAACGGCCACGGCATGGAGATTTACAAGACCCGCGGAAAGATACGCGACCTCAGGCAGATGATCCCTGACCCTCTTCCTCACGCCTGCATCGGGCTCGGGCACACCCGCTGGGCGACCCATGGAATTCCGTGCACACGGAACGCGCACCCCCATGACGCCGGCGGCATCGCCGTCGTCCACAACGGCATCATCGAAAACTACCGCGAGTTGAGAGCGGCC
The DNA here is from genome assembly GCA_021814475.1 of Nitrospirota bacterium. Lineage (GTDB taxonomy): Bacteria > Nitrospirota > Thermodesulfovibrionia > Thermodesulfovibrionales > UBA6898 > PALSA-1316. The sequence goes on along the minus strand of JAKAIE010000070.1, from coordinate 14,766 downwards.
CTCTCTGCGGCAGGGCGTGTCTTCAAGTCCGATACCGACACGGAGGTGATACCGCACCTCATCTCCTATAATATGGAGAAGGGGATGGCGCTGAAGGAATCCATCCTCAACGCTGTCCTGCAGCTCCGGGGCAGCTTCGCGATGGGAATCATGAGCGAGCAGCACCCCGGGTGCATCTTCGCAGCCAGGAAGGGGAGCCCCCTAGTGATAGGACTTGGAGAAACCGACCGTTTCTTTGCCTCCGATATCCCGGCGATTCTCCCTTATGCCCGGCGGGTCATCTTCCTCGACGACGGGGAACTCTGCATGCTGACACCCGGCGGCCTCGAGATTGAATATATCGGAAACACCGCGCCGGGGCCCGCCGCTCCGATCAGCGAAAGGATAGCCGATATCACATGGACGGCCGCCATGGCCGAAAAAAAGGGGTACGACCATTTCATGCTCAAAGAGATCCATGAGCAGCCGGATACCGTAGCGGCAACCTTCGCCGAATGGCTTCGTGAACCCCTGCGTCTCCTTGAGGAGTGCCGCTTGACGACCCGGGCGGCGGTGCGGATGAAACGCATCCAGATTGTCGCCTGCGGCACCTCATACCATGCGGCCCTCGTCGGGAAATATCTTATAGAGGTGCTGAGCCGGATCCCCGTGGAGGTGGAGATAGCCTCCGAGTACCGTTACAAGACTCTCTTTGTGGACCGCGATCTGTTTCATATCTCGATCACCCAGTCGGGCGAGACCGCAGACACCCTCGCCGCGCAGAGGGCGGCAAAGGAATTCGGCGCACACACCATGACGATCTGTAACGCCGTGGGGTCCACCGCCTCGCGCGAGGCCTCATCCGTGCTTTATACGCGCGCGGGACTAGAGATCGGCGTGGCATCGACAAAGGCATTCACCGCGCAGATGACGGTGCTCTGTCTCCTGGCCCTGGCGCTGGGTGTGACCAGGAAGACCATCTCCCGAGCTGAATACGACACGATCTCGGACGCACTGGAACAGATCCCCGGGTTTATCGGCAGGATACTGAAAAGCGACGATGCACTGCGCGAACTCGCGGGCTCGCTGTCACGGGCAAAACATTTCATGTACCTGGGAAGGGGCATCAGCTCCCCGATCGCCCTCGAAGGGGCGCTCAAACTCAAGGAGATCTCCTATATCCCGGCCCAGGGGTATCCTGCGGGCGAGATGAAGCACGGGCCGATCGCCCTTATCGAAGAGGGGTTGCCGGTCATAGCGGTCGCACCCGGCGACGGGCTGATAGGCAAGGTGCTCTCCAATATCGAAGAGGTGAAGGCACGTGGCGGCAGGGTCATCGCCGTCACCGACCGTCCCGATCTCTTCTCCGGACAGGCCGATGATGTCGTGCAGGTGCCGGCCACAGAATCGTTCTTTACTCCCTTTCTCACTGTGGTGCCGCTTCATCTGCTGGCATACCATATTGCGGTCATGAGAGGGTGCGATGTCGATCAGCCGAGGAATCTCGCCAAGAGCGTAACGGTCGAGTAAACCAGGCGGCGCGGAGGCGGAAAGGAGGACGTCATGCTGAAGGACAACAGGATCTGCAGATTTGACAGGGAAGGCGCCGAACCGCATTCGGCCGGACAGGCAGGTGAATACTGGAATCCGATGCCCCCGGGCGGAGCGCCGTATCCCCACCGGATGCGGCAGGAGATATATGAGCAGCCCGATACGATACTCCAGACGCTCGGAGAATGGATAGACGACCTCGACAGCCTAATCGGCGCGATCGGAGATGCCGGCACAGGGACGCGCCTCAGACGGATTCACATCGTCGGCTGCGGCACGTCCTACCATGCCGGCCTGATCGGCAGGTATATCATAGAAAAATTCGTCCATATCCCCGTGAGTGTCGATATGGCATCCGAATTCCGGCAGATGGAACCGGTCCTGACCAGGGGTACCCTCCTGATAGCCATCAGCCAGTCCGGGGAGACGGTCGATACGCTGACAGCCCAGCGGCAGGCAAAGGCGCAGGGGACACCGGTCGTCGCGATCTGCAACGCCGTCGGCAGTTCTTCTTCACGCGAGGCGGATGCGGTCCTCTACACCCGCGCGGGAGAAGAGCTGGGCGTCACCTCCACCAAGACCTTCACCGCGCAGATAGCCGCCATCTGCCTCCTGGGGATAGCCCTCGGCGCGCACCGCAGGAAGATCTGCGACGTGGAACTGGAGACCCTGAAATCGTTTCTCGCGGGACTGCCGTCTCTCACCCGGCGCGTGCTCGGAAAGGACCATGAGATCGGGGAGATCGCACAGACACTCACCGGGGCGCACGGCATCCTCTATCTCGGGGAAGGCATCAGCTATCCGGTCGCGCTGGAAGGCGCGCTCAAGATGAAGGAGATCGCCTACATCCACGCAGTGGGATGCCCCGCGGGGGAGATCAAGTACGGCCCCCTGGCCCTCGTGGAGCCGGGGTCCCCTGTGGTCGCCCTGGCGCCCATCTCCAGCATGAGCGGGAAGATCCTCTCCACCGTCGCCGATGTCAAGGCCCGGGGCGCTCACGTCATCGCGCTGACCGACGCACCCGCCGCCCTCCGTGACATCGCCGACGTCGTTGTCACGCTTCCGCCGACGCACCCCGCGTTTCTCCCCTTTGTCTCCGCGATCCCGCTGCAGCTGCTGGCGTACCACGTCGCAGTATTGAAGGGACACAACGTCGACCGGCCGAGGAACCTCATCAAGAGCATCACCGGGGAGTGAAGACAGAAGGAGCTTGAAGGCCATTCCGCAAAATCGAAGCTCTATTGACTGCACAGAATTCCAATAATACCACGCGCATCTCAGGGGGGTCACTCAGCGGGGTCAGGTCTTGTTCTGTGCAGGTTATCCCCTGGCCCGGTTTTCCCCGCGCAGCGCACGCAGAGACCGTAGTGGAAAGTCTCATCCGTATGGTCGCGCATAAAGAATTCGGCCTGCTCCAGATATCCTTGATCGTCAGGGTCACTCAGCGGGGTCAGGTCTTGTTCTGTGCATGTTATCCCCTGGCCCGGTTTTCCCCGCGCAGCGCACGCAGAGACCATAGTGGAAAGTCTCCTCCGTATGGTCGCGCATAAAGAATTCGGCCTGCTCCAGATATCCTTGATCGTCACGCACCTTCCTGCAGGACGGGCAGACCGGCAGCAGACCGCTCAGGGTCCTTACCTCCGCGAGGGCATCCTGAAGCCGGAGCATCAGGTGCTTCCTTTCAAGTTCCGCCTTTGATCTGTAGAGGGCGAACTCAATGGCAATATAGAGATCATGCTCCCTCAGCGGCTTTACCACATAGCCGAACGGTTCGGTCTCCTTTGCCCTTTTCAGTGTGCCCTCATCCGTATGCGCGGTGAGATAGACCACAGGGATATTCAGGATGGTCTGGATCTTCTCCGCCGCCTCCACACCGTCAACCCTGCCCTTCAGGACAATATCCATCAGCACCAGGTCGGGCCTCAGCTCCAGCGCCTGTATGATGGCGTCATCGCCGGACGAAGCGATGCCCGCGACCTCATAGCCAAAGCCCTCGAGCACTTTTTTGATGTGGAGGATCGTGATGCTTTCATCCTCGACTATCAGTATTCTTTTATTCGACAAGACCGTTCCCTCCCTTTTATGTTTATGCCCGGAACATAACCCTGAATGACGTCCCCAGACTCCTGTCAAGTTCTATCACCCCGCCGAGCTGGCCCACCAGCGAGGTCACCAACTGCATCCCGAGTGACTGCGTCTCCCTGAAGTCTATATCCGCGGGGAAGCCGCTTCCGTCGTCACTGACCGAGAGGACGACCAGGCCGTCGCCGTCGACATGCATCCCTAGCATGATTTCGCCCTCCCGGCCGTCAGGAAAGGCATGCCGGAGGGCATTGGTCACAAGCTCGTTGATGATGAGGCCGCAGGGGATCGCACTGTTCACGTCGAGCCGGACATCTTCAACCTCGGACCTTATTTTTATATCTTCAAAGGCGCCGGCGCTCAGGGCGGAAAGGTTACAGACCAGGCCGTCTACATACTCTCTGAAATCGACCCTTGCCAGGTCCTTCGAGCCGTACAGTTTTTCATGGATAAGGGACATCGCATCAACCCGTTTCTGGCTGTCCTCGAACAGCGCCTTTGCCTCATCGTCCCTGACATATCCCGATTGAAGATAGAGCATGCTCGAAACGAGCTGAAGGGGAATATGAAGACATGTCCCGCACGTCAGGACAAAATTGATTTGGGTCAGCGAGGTCCGCCGCCGCATAGGAGCAGCCCCATGATCCTCTGCAGCCCCTTGAAATCGAGCGGCTTCAGGATATGGACCGAATGCTCCACGGCCCGCACGCGTTCGAGAATCTGCTCATCGGAATAACCGCTCATGAAGAGAATGGGGGTCTCCGAGCGCCGCCGGATCAGCTCCGCTGCCTGGATCCCGTCCATACTGCCGTGCAGACTGATATCCATGAGGATGATGTCCGGCCGTTCAGCTTCCGCAACCGCTACAGCCTCCTCCGCGGACGTAACGAGGGGACCGACGCGGAATCCCCACCTCTCGCAGAGGGCCTGCAGGTTCATGCCGGCTATGATCTCGTCTTCGACGATCAGGACCCTCGGCCGCACCATGGTCACCGGTCCTGCTTCCTGTGGGGTTCCCTGAACCGGATGACATAGGAAACACCTGCTGCCGTGTCGATCTGGATACTGCCTTTCAACTGCTGCTCGACCAGGCTCAGCACCAGCCTCAGCCCGAGGGAGGCGGCCTTTCTGACGTCATATCCCGCGGCAAAACCGACACCGTTGTCGCCGTATGACAGTTCAATCTCTCCCTTCGCCAGCTTGCGTCCGCCGATCCGGATCCTCCCCCGGCGCCCCCCGGGGAACGCATACTTCATGGAATTGCTCAACAACTCGTTAATGACGAGACCCAGCGGAGTGACCGAATCAATGGACATATAGATGTCGTCAATGTCCAGCAGGATCTCAATATTCCCCATGTTGATGCCCGACCCCCGCAGTACCGAGTCGGCAAGGTCGGCGAGATAATGCCGGATATTGACATGCGACAGCTTCGGAGACCGGTAGAGCTTCTCGTGGACAAGGGCCATCGCCATAATGCGGTACTTCGTGTCCTCGAAAATCCGCGCTATCCGCTCGTCCTCTACGGACGACAGCTGAAGGTCGATAAGACTAACGATCACATTCATGTTATTCTTCGTCCGGTGGGAAAGCTCCCTCAGCAGAAGCTCCTTCTCCTCCAGGGAAGACCTGATCTGGTCGTCGGCCTGCTTGCGCTCGGTGATATCCATGAGTGTGCCGCTCAGGCTGGGCGAAGTCCTGCCGTCGCCCGGGATCAGTTCGCCCTGCGCATGGACGTAGATCGTCACACCGTCCTTCCTCACCACGCGACTGTCGACACTGAGGAAGCGCTCGCCCTTCCGCGCTGCGGCGACCGCTGTCAGGAACTGTGCCCTGTCATCCGGATGAACGGACTGCAGGAAGATCTCGTGGTCCGGAACGATCTCGTCCGGCGCGTAGCCGAGAATCCGGTATGTTTCATCCGACCACTGCAGGGCATCCGTCCGGAGATCGAGCTCCCAGCTCCCGATATGGGCTATACTCTGCGCCCTCGCCAGCCGGTCGTTTGTCGTCTTCAGCTTGATCTCCGTGCTCTTATGCTCCTCTATCTCCCGCCCGAGCGCGCGGTTGGCCTGCTCCAGTTCGACCATCTTGGTTTCGAGCTTGCGGAAGAGCGCCTCGTTATGCTGCCGGAAGAACTCCATTTCCTCCCCAAGGGGAGGCCCGGCATCCCTGCCGTCGGGCGTCCGGTGCGCGTCGAGAACCTGTCGCAGCGCCTTCACAAGGTCTGCGGGACGCTGCGGCTTAAGGATAAACCTTTCTGCCCCGAGGCTGTAGGCGAACTGCTCATCTTTCTGGTCGGTGTAGGCAGCGGTATAAAAAACAAAGGGGATGTCCTTCAGCCGGGCATCCGCCTTGCAGTGTTTGCAGAGGGCAAAGCCGTCCATGACAGGCATGAGGATGTCGGAGACGAGCATGTCCGGCGGATTCTGCATGGCCAGCTTGAGCGCCTCCATTCCGTTCGCCGCATTTAGGACTTCATAGCCGTACTCCTTCAGGATAATCTCAAGCAGCAGCCTGTTGTTCCAGTCGTCGTCAACTACCAGGATGCGCGTCAATGTCCCCCCTCTTTCATACGGACGCCGGTCGCCACTATCCAAATTATATACGACAACTCCCCATTTTCAAACAAAAGAAAGAGTTGGGTCCCAACAAAACACAGAAGAGCCGTGAATAAACTACCCAGCCGCAAGCGGACGGGGTATCGGAAAAAAGGAGTTAGACATTCCCGCGGTCCGTTGAGCGGAAATCCGGAATTTTTCCAGGGAACTGGATTCCGGCTTACAACCTGCCGGAATGACATTTCGGAATCAATACCCTCCCGAGGCGGCTCCGGGAGAGACCCGGCCAGACGGTACATCTCAAAACACTTACAACAATACATGCATTTCGGTTATAATGCATATCATTAATTTATTCCACCAGGAGGCAGCGATGACTAAAACGGATCTCGTAGACAAGATGGCAAAGGACGCCGACATCTCGAAGGCGGCAGCCCAGAAGGCACTCGACTCAATGATCACCAGCATCAAGACAACACTGAAGAAGGGCAACAAGGTAACCCTGGTCGGGTTCGGCACCTTCTCCGTCTCGAAGAGGGCCGCGCGCAAGGGAAGAAATCCCCAGACCGGAGAGGTGATCAAGATCAAGGCCTCCAAGGCCCCGAAATTCACCTCGGGCAAGGCCTTCAAGGACGCGATAAAGTAAGCACTGTTTTCCGGAAGGGGGACGTGACAAGCCTCGTCCCCCTTTTGTCTCCCTGTGCGCCCCGGCCCTGCCGGCGGCGGTAGTCACCAGTCCATAGCCCCCTTCTTCCCGTGCGCCCTTTTCTCTGATACAATTCATTCATGCATAAAATAATCAGGGCCGGTGCCGGCGCCTGCCTGCCCGGAGAAAAAGTCCGGCATGACGGCGGGCGCAAACTCCTTCTCCGTTATGTCAGGAAATTCGGCCAACCTTATCGCCTGGACCAGCATTACCTGAACCCGCAACCGGTCGCGCTGATGCTCAGGAACCATGTCTGACGCGCAGCCCGACCAACGCGTTATTACAACACAATTGTATCACACTACAATTTTGTCATATGCACAAACAATGACAATCATTTAATACCAGCCAGTTACGATCTGGCACGGATATCGCTATTTGTCATGGCAGAATACACACCTGGGAGGCATATAATGAAACAGTTCATCAGCATGGCAGTACTGGCAGTCGTGATGGCAGGATTACTCGGATTTGCGGGGCTCGCGGCCGCGGAAGAAACGCTGCCGGCGGCAGCCCCCGCGGCAGTGGCAAACGCAGCACAGGCTCTCCCCAGGATCGACACAGGAGATACGGCCTGGATGATCGTCGCAACCGCCCTCGTCATGCTCATGTCGATCCCGGGCCTTGCCCTTTTTTACGGCGGTCTTTCAAAGAAGAAAGACTCCCTCAATACCATGGCGATGACCTTCGTCACCTTCTGCATCGCGAGCCTGCTCTGGGTCATCTACGGGTACACCTTTTCTTTCGGTAAGGATATCGGCGGCTTTATCGGGTCAGCCGAAAAACTGATGCTCAGGGGCGTCGGGCCGAACAGCATCTCGGATCTGGCAAAGACGATACCGGAGTACGTCTATATCGCCTATCAGCTGACCTTCGCCGCGATCACGGTCGCCCTTGCGAGCGGCGCGTACATCGAGAGGATGAAATTTTCCGCCTGGGTCTTTTTCTCGGTCCTCTGGATGACGCTGGTCTATATCCCTGTGGCGCACTGGGTCTGGGGCGGGGGCTTTCTGGCAAAACTCGGCGCGCTCGACTTCGCAGGCGGCACGGTCGTCCACGTGAACGCGGGTATCGCGGCACTGGTCGGCGCACTAATCCTCGGCAAAAGGCGCGAGAAAGCGCTTCTGCCGGGCAACCTGACGCTGGTCGTCACCGGAGCGGGCCTTCTCTGGTTTGGATGGTTCGGGTTCAACGCCGGCTCCGCGACAGCCGCAAACGGCATCGCCGGGGCGGCATTCATCAATACCAACACCGCGGCCGCGGTCGCCGCGCTCTCCTGGATGGTCGTCGAATGGATGCATTCGAAGAAACCTACCGTGCTCGGCCTCGCCTCCGGCGCGGTAGGAGGCCTCGTGGCGATCACCCCCGCTGCAGGGTTCGTCAACATATCAGGGGCGATACTGATCGGCATCGCCGCGGGCGTTATCCCCTTCTTTTCCGTTGCATGGCTGAAGCCGCGGCTCGGCTATGACGATACCCTCGACGCCTTCGGCATCCATGGCATCGGGGGAATGCTGGGCGCAATCCTGACAGGGGTATTTGCAGACCCCTCGATCAACGAGGCGGGGAAGGGACTGCTCTACGGAAATCCCGGTCAGCTGCTCACCCAGTTGCTCGCCGTAGGCGCGACGCTGCTGTACAGCGCGGTCATGACTTTTGTGATCTTCATGATCCTCAAGTTTACCGTCGGACTGAGGGTCGACCCTGAAGACGAGATGCTCGGCCTCGATGAGAGCCAGCACGGCGAAAAGGCCTATAACCTGTAAGACAAGGAGGTAAGATGAAGAAGATAGAAGCGATCATAAAGCCGTTCAAACTCGACGAGGTGAAGGACGCCCTGAACGTGATCGGCATCCAGGGCATGACGGTGACGGAGGTGAAGGGGTTCGGCAGACAGAAAGGCCACGTCGAGCTCTACCGGGGGGCGGAATACGATATATCCTTTATCCCGAAGGTGAAGCTCGAAATCGTCGTCACGGACGAGATGGCGCCGAAGGCCGTGACGGCGCTCGAGGAAAAAGCGAAGACCGGGAAGATCGGCGACGGCAAGATATTCGTCATGCCGATCGAAGAAACGATCCGTATCAGGACCGGCGAACGCGGCGACACGGCGATATAGACCCCGGGCATTTCACTATTGAGACGGCCGCAATGCCCGCTTTTGGGCATTGCGGCCGTTTGCGTTATACTATGCAGTAAGCGCCTGTGGCGTATACAGCGACACCGGAAATATCCAAAGGAGGCACTATGAGACTGCCTGAGTATATTACGAAAGAGGAAGTACGCAGGGTCTGCGGGGAACTGAAGATCAGGGACTGGACAAAACTGAAGGAGCCGAAGGTTACCCCTGCCGAGGCGAAGACGATCATGAAGCACCTGGACAGCGGCGGACTGAAGATCGACCCTGAGCAATTCAGGGCCGGACTCGAAGTCGAACTGGAGCACGGGGTGCGGTTCAAGGAGGCGAATGTCACCAATAACCATCCGCTCATCACCGGCAAGATAGTCATCGCGCATATGTTCGAGACGCTCGATTACTATATGAGGCTCGACATCGCGGAGATTGAAGGCGACCTGCACAAGGCTATCGCCGGCAAGAATATGCAGAAGATTACGAAGTATGCAAAGAAACTACAGGCCGCCAGGATGGCCCTCGGCAAGGCTGAGGCGAAAGACCTCTAGTCACGGCCCGGCCCGAAGAACGCTGCCACGACGTCCAGCGGCGTCCTTCCGGACACATTGTTATTATTCAGGGCCGCACCCAATGGGGTCAGGTCTTGTTCCGTGCATTTTCAAGTCTCCCGAGGCGCCTGCTGACTGCAGAGTAATGAAACTGAAGATGATCGGCAACCTCCTTTAGGATGTAGCCGTGCGCTATTACCGCCTCCCTCAGTACAGCGTCATAAGCCTTTACCCCTTTTCTCGTCTCCTAGCCAAACAGGCGTTCCGGCGCGGGCCTGCCCACATATCTCTGTGTCCTCGGGATTTCCCGGATGTCTTGGTGGCCCCTGGCATCGCACATCACCTTCTCCACAAATTCATCGTCTCCCAGAACTGCTTCATCCCTTTTGAGACATTTGCAGCAGGGTTTCAATTACATGATGGTAGTGATTGTTCATAAGACAGTAAGCGTGGCAGAGCCAGTTGAAGCGCCGGGTGACCTGGTGGAGCACAGCAAGAAGAATTATCCGATCCTCATCGTCCCTGTAAATCGGCTTGCGGGCATTGCTGCGGGCCGTGACGTGGTAAATGCGGAGAGGGCGTGCCATGAGGTGAGCATATTACAATTCGGGCTGATCTGCACGATTCAAGACCTGACCCCATTTGCTTTCTCACGGTGGGTGGTGTGGGGGCTGGGGGTTAACTACCCGCGGCTAACCGATTATGCGCTCTTTTCATAATGAGAGGCATACCAATCTATGACCTGTCTGATCATTTTTTGATAAGAAGTATTATGCTTTTTAGCTTCTCTCTTGAAAAAGTCAATGCTGTCTTTTTTTAATGCTATCGTCACTTTGACATTTTCTTCTTTCAAAATGAGTTTGTCCGGTGGAGGAACAAAATCCTTAACCACACTCAGTTCCCCCATGGGTTCATCGGTATATTTAATTTTCGTCTTCATAAATCTTCCTCCCTTTTCTCCAATATCCGGCTTCGAATATTCGGATAATATTGCCTCGGTATGTAAATCTCACAGTCATTATTCCTTCACCAACGCGTCCAACACAATAAAATCTATTTTCCTCACTGCTGTGATGAAGGTCTTCGACAATAACACGCTTTGGATCAAGAAAGGCGTGTTGAGCCGATGAGAAAGGTACATTGTGCTTTGCTTGATTCTCCTCATCCTTTTCTGCATCCCACTCGAAACGGGTCCTCATCATCGGTTTAATTTACCATTATATGGCGCAATTAGCAATATATTAATATGGCTGCTTATTTATATTATTAACGCATAATCGGGATAGGGGGAGCCTCTCAGCTTCGCCCATCCCACAGCACCTGGGGAATTCCACCCGGTAAGTTCAATGGGGTCATGGGGTCAGGTCTTGTTCCGTGCATTTTCAAGTTCTCCGATGTGTCTGCCGACTGTAGAGTAATGAATCTGAAGGTGATCGGCAACCTCTTTAAGGGCGTAGCCGTGTATAATGACCGCCTTCCTCAGTGCAGCGTCATAGGCCTTTGACCCCCTTCTCGTATCCCTGCCAAACAAGCACTCCAGGGTGGGCCTGCCCACATATCTCTGGGTTCTCGGGATTTCCCGGATGTCTTGGTGGCCCCTGGCAAGACCAATCATCTTCTCCACAAATTCATCGTCTCCCAGAATGCTCTGTCCCTGGACGCTCTCCCATATCTCCTTCTGCCCAATGCCTGCTTTTACGAACTCCCGATACTTTGCCTGAGCCTGACTTTTCTTCGCCCCAAACTGGCCCAACAGCCATTCTGGTGTCAATCCCGGGTGAGGGGCGATGATGCCCGCTGTGCCCCGATAACTGCTCCATAGCCATTCTTCAGGCTTCTGGACCGCCCTTGCGCGCACAGGGTTAAGCACCACATATCTGCAGACCTCAAGCAGATAACCTTCCCTGTCTATAAGTATGGCCTTGTAGCGGCCCTGAAATACATGGCCTGTGCGGTGATATTTCCGGTTGAATCGCTGGGTATAGATTCCGTTGAGCTGCCTCATCCCTTTTGAGATGTTCGCATCAGGGGTTTCAATTACAAGGTGGTAGTGATTGCTCATAAGACAGTAAGCGTAGCAGAGCCAGTTGTAGCGTTGAATGACCCTGTGGAGCACATCAAAAAACATAATCCGATCATCATCGTCCTTGTATATCGGCTTGCGGGCATTGCCGCGGACAGTAACGTGGTAAAGTGCTCCGTCAAACTCTATGCGGAGAGGGCGTGCCATGAGGTGAGTATATCACAATTCGGTCCGATCTGCACGATTCAAGACCTGACCCCATTTGCTTTCTACGTACCTGGCGGTTCGGCTGATTAAGTCGGCTGATCCAAGCCCGACCGGAGCGTCCTCTTCTGTCTCTCCAACCACGGTTTCATCCTGGGCGGATGCATTACCCTGATTCATCGACCTGGTGACTTCTCCTCTCATTTTATCCCCTCCCGGGGTACCGTTCGTACGGTGACTATGGGGTCAGACTTGACTATTGACATTTGTTTTTCGTTCTTTCAAGGTTTCAATCACCTTCGCCACGTCTCTTTTCATTCCCTTCTCTTTCATGTGTCGAGTGATCAGGGCCGGGTCTTTCCGCATGTATTCTGCGATCTCTCTGCCCCTATAGCCGAAGTCGTGCGCCACCAGGCTGAACAGCTTTCGACCCCGCGATATACTTCTGTCTTTGCCTTTCTTTCTCATCTGAGCCGGCGTTACACAAAATATTTCCTCGATCGCCCCGGAAATTGCCGCAAGAGAGTATTCTCGTTCCCTCCTGCCCGGCTCGATCTCTCCCACACACTTGTCCATTACCCTATCTGCAAATGTTTCATCCCCAAGTATTCTCTTGTCGATAGTGCTGTAGATATCATCTCTCTTTACCGTTATCCCGTCGCCGACAAATGCCCCATAGAGTCTTCGCGCAGTCTTTTTTTCCTCGGAAAACAGCCTCAGCACCTGGTCCTCGTCCACGATACTTTTGCCGTTCGCTCTGAGGTATAGCCAATGGCTGCTCCACCGGTATTCTTGAGGGGTCTTCACCAGCCGAGCCCTCACAGGATTCAGATGTATGTATTTAACAAGTGAAAGCAAATAACTGTCGCGGTCGCATAGTATCGCTTTGTATCTGCCCTGAAAGAGATGCCCCACCGTCCCATATTTTCTATTAAACCAGCAGGTGTAGCTCTGGTTGATGCCCTGAAGTATCTTCGACAGAGGCTTCTTTCCCGTCTCCGCAAGAAGGTGTACATGGTTACCCATAAGAACATAAGCGTAGAGCCGGTACTTATACAGATTCTTATACCTGGCAAGCAGCTCAAGATATTTTCCGTAGTCTTCTTCGTCCCTGAATATCTTCTGCCTCTGGTTACCGCGGGTTATAACATGATAGAAAGCGCCTTCAAATTCTATTCTCGGCTTCCGTGCCATGCCATTACTCTATTGATTTTAAACTCAAATGTCAATAGTCAAGTCTGACCCCACTTCTTGCTTTTTCTATGATTACAAGTAGTTTTGCCCCTGTCACCTCTTGAACTTCCCTCCGGGGTAGTTTAAGCTTTCTTTGGCTCGGAGGCGCCAGCTCAGCAATACATTTTGGGGAATCTCCTTCGTCGTCGCGGCAGGCCGTAAGCTTCCTCGCCAGATAGATCGCCTTGAAATGCGCCGTATGTTCAGCATTCCACTCGGCGCACTTCTTCCTGTGCCACTCCCTCTTACATTCGGCCCTTCCACACGTCTTCTGGTGTGCCCGTGACCGGGGATCGGCCATATACCATCTCCCACATACTCGACATGGCCTTTTTCTACAGAGCATTACTATCACTTCCCTTCCTTCATCTCTCTTCAGAAGAGTTTGATTGTAATGCCCAGAGGTCTACTACATAAATATCAGGCGGGTCCTATTGCCGGTGGAATATGCTGCAGTAAAAAATCGGAAAGTGGGTCCGATTATCAACGATGGGTGGGTCCAAAACTAACCGGTGTTAACACGTTATTTGATCACCATCAACTTTTTTATCGGTAGAATGTTCCTCAAGAAAATCATGATATTTCTTCTGTGTATCGTTTTGCACAATACCCATTACATTCATAAGTAAAGGCAGCGTTGTATGAAGGCACTCTATATCTTGGGTAAATTTAGCAATATCCTTTGCTAAAATTTCAGTTGGATGACCTGTCGTCTTTTTTAATTCAGTCATATTGCCTCCATTTCATATGTCGAACGTGAAGCATCAGCCGCGCCGCCAGAAGCAGAGGCCCAAAACCAGCAGACGCTTTATCGGCGTCGGGCTGGATGCGCTTGTGTACGCCCGGCTCGGGCGTGAACTTATGGGGTGAAAGTCCCCTGTACGAGAACCTGAGGTGTTCATGATTATGGATACTACCAGAAGTACTAGCCGAAGGCAAGGGCGTTTCCGTGAGGAAGGGTCCGAAGGAAGCCGGAGTGCAAACGTGCGAGACGACGGACAGAAACCGCATACAAGGCTTAGTCCCCGGGCGAGTTGGCACAACACAACAAAGCCCACAGGTTCAAGGGATAGGGTAAATGCGGCGTTTGTGCACGGAAAGTTCACGTTCTTATCCGGGGAGATCTGCGCGTCACGCGATAGGAGGTTCATGAGAAAGATCCGGAGAGGGTCTATCCGGTTGACCAAAGACCCGGCATATCCCGCTGCTGTCGGCGGATATGAGTCCCGAAGCAGGGAGACACGAAACAGACAGCAACTCATGGGCAATCTTATAGCGCCCTTCATGGAAACATGCGGGGTAAGCACGCAGAAGTCAGCAGAGGGCATAGTAGTTGTAGGGGCCGGGTCACCCTGCCCATATAACGAAGGCCCGAACGCAGAGAAGAGTGAGGCGATTTCATGAGCTCTAATACGGCGATGAACCCGTTCGGAGGAGCCGGATAATGAGGCGCGTCATGGAAGACCGTCCCCTCGACCCTGTCACAATGGAGTATGTTGTCAAAGGAGATAACGTACTCAGCGCATGGAAACAAGTCAGGGCAAACAAAGGGGCTCCCGGTATTGATGGTATCACTATCGAAGAGTTTCCCACGTATGCCCATGAGAACTGGAAAGGAATCAAGGCGGCTTTGCTGGATGGGACTTATAAACCTACACCTGTAAAGCGCGTCGAGATTCCCAAAGACAGCGGAGGGACTCGTCCCTTGGGTATCCCTGTTGTCCTGGATCGTGTGATTCAGCAAG
>JAKAIE010000069.1 GCA_021814475.1 Nitrospirota bacterium | reverse complement strand
AGAACGTCCTTGCCGCAACACTGGAAAAACGACTAAACAGATACAAAAAAAGATCAACCATCTTCTTCAACTCCGCAGGCGATAAATACCATCTGGTCTTCAGTTTAATCACATTGCCGCCGGCATATCTGGAGGTAAAAAGCTTCTTAAGCCCCGAGAAGCTCAGGTAGTAAGAAAGATTGGCCCACATGGTGTCGAAGATCAGTTCCACCCGGTCATTTCCTTCGGGAACATAGGGAATATCGTCGCTTTCCCACATATATTGCACCCCGAAATTCTCCCAGTTGCCTTTGATCAGTATATTGCCTTTCGCGGACTCCTGGGCAAAGACCGGGGTTCCGGGATAAGGCGTCAGAGTGTTGAACCGCACCGACGACAGCGGCAGGCGCCGAACAAACCGCATCGTATCGTACCGGTCCTTTCTCGTCTCGGTCGGGAGACCGAAGATAATCGTCGTACCCACAGAAAAACCTTTTGCCGAAGTACGCCTGATTGCATCTTCCACTACGGCCACGGTCTCACCCTTGTTGATGATCCTCATCAGTTCTTCGTTGCCGGTTTCAAGGCCGTAGTAGAGGATCCGGAAATTGGCCTGGCGGGCCATATCCAGGACATCATCACTGGCATTGTCCCCCCGGAGGGAACCGTGGAAGAAAACTTCCTTATGCAGTCCCTCGCTGATGATCGCGTCGCAAAGCTCCTTGAAGTGGCGCTTATTTACTGCAATATTGTCGTCCATAAGAAAGACAGAAGGCTGGTGGTATTTCCGGACCAGGACCTTGATCTCCGCGATCACCCGCTCGACAGAATGGTATCGGTATTTCCTTCCCGAGATACTCCGCGAGGAGCAGAACGAGCACTGGTAGGGGCATCCCCGCGATCCGAAGATGCCCGAGAAGTTCGGGTACCGGTGCAGGTCCTTTTCGAAAAGGTAGTACGGGAATGGAGGGATTACGTCGAGATTCTCGATAAGCGGACGGTCAGGATTGTGGACCGCCGCACCCTCCCTGGAATACGATATACCACGAATATGATGAAAGCCGCGCCCCTCCAGTACACACTGGACAAGTTCCCTGAAGGTCTCCTCGCCCTCGCCCCGCACGACAACGTCAACCCCTTTTCTTCCGAGGACCTCCTCGGGGACAACCGTCGGGTGAATGCCGCCCAAGACCACCGTCGCCGCCGGGTCCACCTGCTTGATCTTCTCAGCCAGTTCATAGGCCCTTCCGCAGTTCAGCGTCAGGACACTGATACCGATAATCCGCGGCATGCTCAGAGAGGTGATCATGCCTGGAAGATCGGCATCGCCGATGGCATTAATCTGCTCGTCGATGATATCGGCAGTCACACCGGCCGAACTCCTCAGGTATCCAGCCATGACACCGATACTCGTAGGAAAGGTGATATTGATCATCGCATTGATCTTCTTGTTCTGCGACACCTCGCCGATTCTGGGATTAATCAGCAAAACGTTTACCGGATTAATCACCTCTCTATGCACCATTCCCCGGGGTTGTGAGACCGATCCTGTCCCGGATGATGAACAGAGGCCGCTTCCGAGACTCATCGAAATTCCGCCAGAGATATTCGCCGAGCACACCGAGCATCGTGAGTTGGATGCCTGACACCACCAGCAGGACCACCATGAGCGACGTCCAGCCTTCAATCGGGACTGCAAGAAAAATTCTGTTAAAGACAACAATCACGGCATAGAGAAAGCCTATGAGGGCAAAGAGAACACCGACAAACGATATCATCCGGATAGGAAAAAACGAAAAAGAGACGAAGGTATCGATAAAGAGTTTCAGTTTCTTGCCGAAGGTCCACTTTGAGATTCCCCTATGGCGTGCCATTTTACGGTAGGTGATAAGGGTCTGCTGAAAACCGCTCCAGAGAATCAGAGCAAATACAGAGGTGTTCTTCTCCCCGATCTCTGAGACAGCCGCCGCCACCTTCCGGTCAACGAGAAACACATCAAACCCGTTTTCAGGCATGTTTCTGAGCGCAAAACGTTTGACCAGGCGCCAGTATAGTTTAGGGAGCACCCGCAGAGAATTCCCCTCCCATTCCCTGGCCCCCATCACCACGTCGAAGCCCTGCTCCCACTGCGCCGCAAGTCTGAGAACCACTTCGGGCGGGTCCTGCAGGTCTGCCGAGATAAAGGCGCTCGCGTCTCCCGATGCATGAGCAAGGCCAGCGGCGCAGGCAGCATGACTGCCGAAGTTTCTGGAGAAGCGGAGCACCTTGACGCGCCTGTCCTCCGCCGACAGCGTCTTCAGGATCGAGAACGTGCCATCTGTAGAGCCGTCATCAACAAAGACAAACTCGAAACTGTAGTCGGAACTGACGGACAAGTCTGCCAACCTCCGGTAGACCAAAAGGATGTTCTCTTCTTCGTTGAAGGCCGGGACGATCACCGAAAGCGTCCTGGAAATCTTAGGCACCTCGCGCATTGTTAATTATAGCCTATTTCCTCTTCAGCACAAGGAAGAGGACCCTGCTCATATCTGGGAAGGCTTCGCGCACCAGGGCAAGTCTGGCAGCCACTTCGTTGATCTTCGCATCATACCTGGGTTCTTCCGGACTTGAGATAAGGGGATGGACAACCCTTGAAAGAAAGTCGTATATGCCAAAGTGCTGCCGCTCTTCCACAACAAAGAAGCGTCTCAGGTACCCCACAGTTTCCTTCTCCCTGAAGTCCACATTGTACCAGACCTTCGGCATCGCCGCGAGCCCAACCGTGCGCCTGAATGCATTGAGGGCCTGTCTGCCTTCAGCAGAGCCCTCGATGAAGACGAACCGTCCTCCGGGCTTCAATATCGAAGCGATGTTCCTGATCGCCTTCTTCTGATGAACAAAATCAGCCAGATTGATCAGGCACCTCTCTGAGATGGCGATATCAAAAAGACCGAAGCGTTCAGGCCCGAGATCAAGGACATCCCCCTGACAAAACTCAAGACGGCGGCCCCTTCGTTCCGTATTTCCGCTTTCCTTGCGTGCACGCTCAATCATTGCATCGCTGTAGTCCATGCCCACAATCTCCCTGCATTTCCGGGCAAAGATCCGTGTCGAATGTCCATTTCCGCAACCGATATCCAAGACTCGGGCCTTTTTGTCGAGGTAACGGCAGATCATCTCTATCTCGAGCCAGCGTTGCCAGATATCCTTATGGGTGACCGCTCCGGATGCTGCCTCCTGTTCAGAGGCCCGGCCCTCCCAGAAATGCCGAACCTTCAGAGACACTTTTTTCTCACCACTCAAGACCGTTCCACCTCCTCTCAAAATAAAGCCCTGCGAATACCGCCTGCTACGCCGGCAGCAAATTCCTGATCTCCTGTACCACGGCCACCAGCTCTGCTTCATTCATCGCCGGATAGATCGGCAGGAGGACCGTATTGCCTGTTATCCGCTCAGTCATGGGCAGAGACAGTGCGTCCCGGCGGTAACACTGCTCCAGGTGGATCGCCATGATGCCCCTTCGCGTCGAGATGCCCTTCTTCAGCATCATGTCCATCAGTTCGTCCCGCGTAAGCGGTGCCGACGGAAGAATCTCGATCCAGTAAGACTGATAATTATGGAAGATGCCATCCGGCACATGAGGCACCCGTAGGAAGTGGTTTCCCTCGAAGGCCTGGTCGTATTTTCCCGCTGCCTCGCGCCGCAGGTCGATGATCGTACCGAGTTTTTTCAGCTGCTCTATTCCTATCGCAGCCTGGATATCGGTCATGCGGTAGTTATAGCCTATCTCGGGGTATGTTTCTATAATGACCCTGTCTGCCGCGTGCCTCTCGGCATCCGACACCGACATCCCGTGGTGCCGGAACCTCCTGAGCTTTCCCGCCATTGAAAAGTCGTTGGTCGTAATCATACCGCCTTCCCCCGTCGTGATGATCTTTCTGGGGTGAAAGCTGAAACAGGCAATGTTGCCGTGTCCGCCTATCCTCTTCCCTTTATATTCGGACCCGATCGCGCAGGCCGCGTCCTCGATCAGCAGGAGGTTATGTCTTCTGCACAAATCAATCATGGGATCGAGATCGACAGGGAGGCCCATCTGGTGGACAGGCATCACCGCTTTCGTCTTTCGGGTTATCATTTTTTCAACGGTTCCTGCTGTCACATTGCACGTATCGGGGTCGATGTCCGCAAACACAGGGGTCGCGCCGGCATGGACGACCGCGTTGGCGGTAGCGATAAACGACAACGAAGGGACAACCACCTCGTCTCCCGGCCCGATGCCCGAGACTGCAAGGGCTGCATGCAGCGCCGTGGTGCAGGACGTCGTCGCCACTGCGTACGAAGCCCCCACATATGCCGCAAACTTCTCTTCGAACTCCTGTACCTTCGGTCCCTGGGAGACCCATCCGGAGCGTATCACCGCGGCGGCCGCAGCCTCTTCTTCCGGGCCGAGGAAGGGCTTTGTGATCGGAATATTCACGCCGGCTTCTCCCAATTAAAGACAACGTCCTCTTTCATGAGTTGACCGAGATCATACCCCTGAGAAGTAAACCACTCGATGAATATGTCGAGCCCCTCGTCGATGCCGGTTTCAGCCCTGAACCCGAAGAGTTGCTCAGCCTTCTTCACCCCGGCGAAATGCCTCTGCACATCACCAGGCCTTGCCTTTTCGAAAACCGGCAGTATAGGGGACTTGCCGAGTTTCAGGTATACTTTTTCAGCGAGAGCCCGGATGCTCACCTCTTCCCCCCGGGCGATATTCACGGTCTGCCCGATCATCCCGTCACATGCGGATGCCAGGACTATGCCCCTCACCGTGTCGGAAACGTATGTGAAATCCCTCGTCTGCGAGCCGTCTCCGAAGATCACGGGCCGCTCGTCATTGAGGGCCCTCAGCACGAACTTCGGGATCACCTCCCCGTGAGCGCCCTCGTAATGCTCCCGCGGACCATAGGTATTGAAGGGTATCACCACCATGGACTTCAGCCCGTAGGTGCGATGGTATGCAAGGGCATATTGCTCGCCCGCCAGTTTGCTTGCGCCGTACACTGTTGTCGGCTCCTTCGGGTGGGTCTCATCCATGGGCGCCGTCAGGGCAGTGCCGTACACCTCGGACGAAGAAACGTACACAAACCTTCTTACCTTGTTTTCGTGGGCAGCCATGCAGAGGTTGAGCGTCCCGGTTGCATTGACCTCGTGATTGATCTCAGGGTCATTGATCGAAACACGAAGGCACTGCACGGCGAGATGGTAGACAATATCAACGTCTTTCGTCAGACGACGGACGAGTCCCTTATCCCTGATATCGCCCTCAATAACGTCAACATTGGTGTTGCCGGCATGATGGGCCAGATTCGCTTTCTTCCCTGAAGAGAAATTATCCAATACAACGACCCTGGCTTTTTTTGCCAGTTCGTCTACGAGGTTGCTCCCTATGAAGCCGGCCCCGCCTGTGACCAGCACCTTCATCGTATTTTTCCGGGCCTCTGTATCATTGCCATCAGCTGTTCTCCTGCCTTTCGAAGAACTCCCTGACAGAATCAGCGACATACGCGCAGTCGTCAGATGAAAGCTCGGGGTACATGGGCAGTGACAGGATCTCCTCACACGCCTGCTCTGCAGCAGGGATATCCCCTTTCTTATACCCGAGATGGGCAACCGCCTTCTGGAGATGCACAGGGTTCCGGTAATGGATGCCGGTGCCAATCCCCCTGCCCGTAAGGAACTCCATCAGCCTGTCCCTCTCCCCGGTCCTTATCACATAAAGGTGATAGACATGGTGCCGGCCTGCGGCCTCTTCGGGCAGGGTAACCGGCAGACCGCTGAGGCGCTCACGGTACCAGTCCGCCCTCTCCCGCCTCCTCCGGTTGTAGTCATCAAGCAGCTTCAGCCTGATCCTGAGAATCGCTGCCTGTATCTCGTCGAGCCTGCCGTTATAGCCGATCACCTCATGCGCATACTTCGAGGTATGTCCATGGTTTCTGTAAAGACGCATTTTCTCCGCGAGGGCCGCATCATCCGTGGTGACAATCCCGCCCTCCCCGTAGGCGCCGAGGTTCTTGGTGAAATAGAAACTGAAACACCCGGCAGCCCCGAGAGAGCCGCTCTTCCTTCCCTGATAAAGCGCTCCGTGGGCCTGACAGGCATCCTCGATTACGGTTATGCCGTGTCTCCGTGCGATGTCATTGATCCTCTCCATGTCGGCACACTGACCATACATATGGATCGGGATGATCGCCCTTGTCCTTGACGTAATCTTCTGCTCTATGGCTCCGGGATCGATCGTGTATGTCGCAGGGTCGATATCCGCAAAGACCGGGACCGCGCCGATACAGGCGATCGCCTCTGCCGTGGCAAAAAAAGTATGGGGCGCGGTGATCACCTCGTCTCCGGCCTTCACCTCCGCAGCAAGGAGGCTGAACTGGAGGGCCTCTGTCCCCGACCCCACTCCCACTGCGTAGCGTGTCCCGCAGAAGGCCGCAAACTCGTCTTCCAGCGCCCGGCAGTTCGGGCCGATATTGAGGTTCATGCCTGTCAGCGTGTCTTCTATCGCCTTCATCACCTCAGCCTTGATGGGTGCAAAGCCCGCCTTCAGATCAACAAAGGGTATGTTTCTCACTCCTCTGCCTCCGTGTACGGCGGCCAGGCATACGGCCGTTCGAAGAACCCTTTGGAACAGGTGAGGTCCTGGATCTTTTTGATGACCCGCGCCGGATTGCCGGCGACAACACTGTCAGGAGGCACGTCGCTGACGACGACGGAACCTGCCCCGACAAGGCTGTTTCTGCCGATACGCACACCGGGCAAAATAGTGGCGTGGCCGCCGATCCGCGCATAATCCTCGACAATCGCCCCTCCCTTGCACTCCTTATACTTCGGGCATCCCATGGGATGGGGGTCGTCGGTGAAGACCACGTTCGGCCCGACAAAGACGTGCCTTCCGATCGTCACCATCTCCATAAAACAGTTGCTGTGAATACGGCTGAAATCCCCGATACGGTTCCCGAATTCAAGGACAGAATTTGTCCCGACGCTCACCTGATTCCCGATGATATTGTCCTCCCTGATCGAAACCCCCTGGCCGGTCTGGAAATTCTCACCGATCGTGCTTCCCGCATAAAGTGTGGTAAACGGCCGTATATGGCTGTTTTTCCCGATCCTCAGCAGAAGGTCTCCCTCACAGGCGCCTCGGGGCGGTTTGCCGATAATCGAAGGGACATCGATGACAGTGCCTTCTCCGATATCGACATTCGGAGAGATATTGTTGTTCATAGTCTGACCTTTGCGCCGTCTTTTTTCAGGGACCTGTTCGCCGCCTCGAGGATCCTGACAACCCTCAGGCCCGCCTCTCCGTCCGTCAAGGGAGTCGCGCCGTTCATGATGCATTCTGCAAAGTGTTCAATCTCTCCCTTCAACGCCTCGATATTGCTGATCGCGGGGGCGTACATATCTCCGATCCGGTACTGCACAAGACTCTGATAGATCGAGTTGCGGCTCGGCTTTGAAACCGATATCCCCTTGTCATAGATCTTGACCTTTTCCCCCGGGTCCAGGTCGTCAAAGACCAGCATCTTCCTGCTGCCGCCGAGAATGATCTTGCGTATCTTCACAGGGGACATCCAATTTACATGAAAATGGGCAATAAGGCTGCCTTTGAACTTGAGAGTCATATACGCCACGTCTTCAAAGCCTCCGGGAGTATGCGCTGTTCCCGTTGCCGCGACGCTCACAGGGTCCTCTCCCACGAGATAGTCCATGATCGAAAGGTCATGAGGCGCCAAGTCCCAGACAACGTTGACATCGCGTTGGAAAAGACCGAGGTTGACCCTGACAGAGTCAAAATAAAACAGGTCGCCGAGTTCGCCGGTCACAACCCTTGTCTTTATATCACGCACTGCTCCCGTATAAATAAACGTATGGTCGACGAGAAGCACCAGGCCTTTCTTGCGGGCCAGGGCGACGAGCCGCTCCGCCTCCCTCGTTGAAGAGGTAAACGGCTTCTCCACAAGCACATGTTTCCCGGCTTCGAGGGCCTCCCGGACAAGCCTGTAATGAGTGGAGACGGGAGTCGCTACTGCCACGGCGTCCAGGGTACTGTCTTTCAGCAGGTCGCGGTAATCGGTAATGGAGATGACATGGGGGTATCTCAGCTTTATGCGGGCTGCCCTCTCCCTGTCAAGATCGCAGACGTGTGTGAGTGATGTATGATGATTTTCGTTAAGGTTCCTGATAAGGTTGGGCCCCCAGTAACCGCATCCGATAACACCGACTTTTATCTCTTTCATACTCTCCTTCGCCTAGTCCCTCTCCACAATCCTTCCCATGGTAATGTCGATGCCCTTCAGCCTGAAACCGTTTGCTTCATACAGCGCGATCGCGCCCCTGTTGACCGCCTGAGTCCGCACGGTTACGGTCTCGGCCCCTGACTCTTTAAACCATGCAAGGGCGTTCAGGACCAGCTCAGTACCCACTCCCTTCCTCTGATGCCCGGCGGAAACACCGACGAGGACGATATTTCCTGTTATTCCCGATAGCTCACATGCGATGAAGCCCTCATCTCTTATCAGGAAGAACTTATCCGCATCGCCTTTAAGCAGGTTTTCCGCCCAGGTATTGTAAAGCCTGTCCGCCTCTTCTCTGAGGAAAAAGGGATCACGGTAAAATCTGCCGTCACGAAAGAGGCCAGAGGCTATCTGACGGACTATTGTATTATCATCATTTGTGCCCTGCCGCGCAAGGATACCAGGGGGTGCGGTCTTCTGAAGCCCGTGCTGCCATACAGTCCCGACATCGGACGTGTAAAAGCCCCTGCTTTCAAGCATCTGCATCGCGGGGATGTCTGAGGGAGTAAGCCGTATTACAAGGTAGCTGAAGCCGCGCTCCCTTGCCTCTGAGAGCATCGCGTCCGCTTCTGCGCCAGAAGCGATCACCCGGGCGCTGCCGATCTTCCTTCCAAAAAAATCACTGTCCCAGGCGTTCAGTTCAATCAAGCAACTGCTCCTTCAGGACATAGATCGGCCTGGCCTGCACCTCCTGGTATACCCTCCCGAGATACTCGCCGATGATGCCGAGCATCAGGAGCTGCACCCCGCCCATGACCATCACCGCCACGATAGTTGAGGCAAACCCGGGCACAGGGATATCCATAAAGATCTTCTTATACACAAAATAGAGGGCGTAAAAAAATCCGACCCCCGAGCTCATGAGGCCCAGGTACGTCGCAAGCCTGAGAGGGAACGTCGAAAATGAGGTGATGGCGTTGAATGCGAGCCTGAAGAGTTTTATCATGTTATATTTGCTGACACCGCGGGCACGAGGCGCATGCTCTACCTCGTGGAGCGCAATACGGAACCCTGTCCAGGCCATCATCCCATGGATGAACCTCGACCTTTCCCTCATACTGGTGAGGACCTCCAGGATCTTCCTGTCGAAGATCCTGAGGAGTGTCTGATCACGCGGTATCGCCACCCCGGAGAACCTGTTGAGGAACCACCAGAAGAGGAAGGAGTTCAGGCGTTTCGCGATAGTATCTTTTTTTACCTTCCTTATGCCGTATATGAGATCATACCCCTCCTGCAACCTCTGCCAGAGCCCGGGGATCTCTTCCGGACGGTCCTGCAGGTCGCCGTCCATGAGCACTATTGTCTGACCTTTTGCATGATCGAGCCCTGCGGTAATCGCGATATGGTGCCCGAAATTCCTCGAAAAACTGACCCCTTTGATCCTCTTGTCTTTCCTATGGAATTCTTCGATCAGCGGCCAGGTCTGATCCCTGCTCCCGTCATCGACCAGGATGACTTCATACCGGTCAGGGGAACCTGTTGCCACAGCGCAGAGTGCCTCCATGACAGACGTCAGACGCCTGCAGAGTTCAGGGATATTCTCTTCTTCGTTATAGACTGGGACTATGATAGAGAACATGGGGGAAGAGGGCATAGGGTTCAGAATTGGGCCGGACCGTCAATCCGCATATATATTTTTGGTATGGATCAGCCCCCCGCTGGCGTCCGAGGCGGTAATGGTTATACTCCACGGACTGACAGTCGACTGACTGCAGCTGATCCTGCCCGATGAAGGAACTCCCGCAATCCAGAGCGAGCCGGGAGCCGCAGCCCAGGGAGACCCCTCTCTATATAAAGTCTGTCTTGCTGAAACATAACTGGCGCATAACGTACCGCCGACGAGCGCGGCACCCAGACTGGTGTCATTCGCATCGTTGTTGTCAACTGCGCCGTCCCCGTTTGTGTCGATCTCATGAAGCATGCCATCAGATCGAAGCCCGGACACCACCCCTTTAAGTGCTGAATGAAGCCACGCCGTCACCTCGGGTTCGGACGCGGACGCCGTCCTGATGACAGCGCCTTTCCTCGATCTCTCCTGCATCCCGAGATAACCCGGGATGGCTATTGCAGCGAGTATGCCTATGATCGCAACCACAATCAGCAGTTCGATCAGGGTAAAGCCTTTTTCATGCGCGCCGATTTCGCAGTTCACGATCTGCCCTCAGTAATTCTTGTTGTTATTGCAGTCAATCGCAAACATATCCCCTGCTACCCTGGTATTGTCAGCACCTGTTGCTATCGCCGTAAAGCATTGAGTGGGGGGCACATCAGCTGTCGTATCGGCGAGGTTAGCGATATTAAAAGGTACCGTAGCATTGGTTATTCTGCGATTCAGGATTATATAGTAGCTGTATTTCATATCCCCGGCCGGCCCCGGCTGCCACCTTGGCAGGGTCCCCCTGATAGAGCTCCAGTTCGCATCCCGTTTTGCCTGTGTTGATCCGGCAACCCCAATAGCCGTGTAGTTTCCGGTATCAGCCCGGATCTGCTCCTCAATGAGCCTCAGATTATCGAGGTTCGTGAAGGCCTCCGTTCTCTCAGCCCTCCTCTGCTGGCCTATATAGGCCGGTATAGCGATCGCGGCCAGGATACCAATGATGGCAACAGTGATCAGCAGCTCGATCAGACTAAATCCTCTCTGGTTCATTTCGGATCCCTCCATGGTTCATGCCGATTTTTTTCCTTCCTTATCATCAGCCGCCTTTTTCCTGGCGGCATTCACTTTCTCTATTATGTCAGGGTCCCCGGGCAGTCTCTTGTCTGCATACTCATAGGCCTTCAGCGCATCTTTGTAATTGCCCATGTTATAAAAAATATCTCCGAGGGACATCATACGAAAGGCGTTCTGCCTGTCGTCCATCGTCATCATGCTAAATGAGGAGATCAGCATATTATACAGATTCTTTTCGGTGATTCTGTGTTTATCGATCACTTCCCTGTTTTCCTTGTTGTCCCTGACAAAGACCAGGCCGACCGCATCATAGAAGACCGGGACCCATTCGTCACTCTTCATCAGGCTGAAGATCAGCGCCGGTATGTTTCCATACGCGTCGGTCGTGCGCAGCACCAGCAGATTCACCTTGTAATGATCGAGAAGTCTTTCCCACAGCGGCTGTTTGCCTTCGGGAAGATTCTTATGCTGGAGCGAGACCGTGGCTTCCTCTATCCAGGCATATTCCCTCATGACCGTATAATTGAGTGCGCGCGTGTCATAAAACACCTTCATTTCGGGATAAAACCGCCAGATGAGGTAGCCTCCATGAGCCATGTCGTTGAACATATTCCCCTTGAGCTTATTTTTCTCTATGAAATCGGCCGCGCCCTGGGGCACCGTGGACCTGGTCGCCTTGCCAAAGACAATTCCCTTCGGATTAAGATATCCATACGCAAAGAGCAGGGAAGACATAAAGATCATCAGGATGAATATCGGTTCGAGTTTTGATCTGATGGCATCAAATCTTCCGGAGTGTTCTTTCAAGGCGGCATCTGTTTCAACACCTAGGGCCATCGCCCCGATATTGACGAAAAAGATCACGTAGCGGAGGGCGCTCACACTCATATAGCAGAGCCCGGCAAGCAGAATAATCTGACTTATGCCCATTTTCCTGTTTCTGGCTATAAGCACCAGGGGGAAGAGGCCGAGTATAGCTATGTACCCCCAGTTGACAGAGCTTACCTTATTTCTATAGAGGACAAAGGGTGAGGTATATTCATGGACGCCGGCCTGGAACTGGTCCTGATAATGCGGTGTCAGGGCAAGAAATCCCTTCAAACCGTTCGGATTGACCGCAGAGACGGCGAGAGCCGCAAGCCCGACAGCATAAAAGATAAGGAGTTTGCTCCTGTCCGGAGTCTCCCTCTTCAGAAGGTATTCGAGGGTCTCGCCTCCAAGATAGGTCGCAATCAGCACGATGCCCAATATAAATCCCCCGTGCAGATTCGCCCACAGGAGCATGAGGGGGGGGAGAAAATACAATAGCCTGCTGCCGCTGCGCCGGTATTCGTCGAGTATGTAAAACGTGACAACCGAAAACAAGATGGTGAACAGGACAGGCCGTTCCCCTATATAATTCAAACCATTGATATATACACAGAAGATCAGGGGGAAGATAAGGAGATAGCTGACCTTCCTGCGCAGGAGGAAGACGAGGACGACCAGCAGGGTCAAAAAAAGGAGCGTACCGCGGAGTATCATGATCCCTGCATCCCCGAAAGGCCTGTAAACCCCGTAAAACAGGACCTGGGCGAGCCAGTACTGGGTGAGATTGAACTTCATGCCGAGCGGGTTGACTATGTCCTGGTTTTCCTTCAGATTGTTCACATAGGAAAAAGGGTCGTCAGAGGGCAGCGCCCTGTGTTCCACTATATACCTTCCGGTGGCGAGGTGCCACCAGAAGTCGTAGTCCCAGACCTTAGGCGTACTATAGACAAGAAAGCACGTCAAAAGGACGATGGAGAACGATAGGATGAGGATTATGTTTCTGGTTTTATTTTTCATAAAAAACTGGCGTCAGGAGGATCCCTCCTGACGCCAGCAAGGGAAGCAATACTAATCGGAGTAGATAGCTTTCGTATTTATTATCTGACTGGTCGCATCCATGGCGTTGATATCGATCCTGTACGGTGCTGCTGCTGTTGCACTGCAGGTAATCTTTCCGACGCAGGCAGCAGAGTTTGCCGCAACATTGTCCACCCAGAGGGGTCCGGGTGTCGCAGCCCACGGTGAGGTCTCATGCTGGAGGGCTTCCTTGGCAGCAACATAATTTGCACAAAGACCGCCACCGGCCAGACATGTGCCCAACTGACTGTTGGTTACATCACCCTTCGCGGAGCTGACCTCTCCGTCACCATTGGTATCGACCGAGACCATCTGCCCCTGTACGCCAGTACCCGATGAAAGACCCTGCTGCGCTGCGTTCAGCCACGCCTGTACATCAGGCTCGGCAGACGATGCGCCTCTTGTCACCGCGCCCTTCCTTGACCTCTCCTGCATGCCGAGATAACCGGGGATTGCAATAGCTGCAAGGATACCGATAATCGCGACAACGATCAGCAGTTCGATGAGGGTAAAGCCTCTCTCGTCCCTGACCTTCATGTTCTCGATTGTCTGAAACATGTTTCTCCTCCTTTTTTTGTTCTAATAATTCAGCGGACAGGAATCCTGCCACTATGCCTATACCCAACCATTATACGCCGCAATAACAGCGATACCACCTCCTTAAGCACAAGTACGTATGAATACTTAAGTTTTCCCTCATGACCGGATACATTATTGCAGATCTCATGCCAACAATGAAACAAATGTGCCACGGGAACTACCCGCAAACTAAGCGTATTTTTTCCGGATTGTGCTCTGATATTACCAATATTGACATTTTATGTCAATACCCTCCCTGTATTGTCAGCCCCGGGAGATTAAATATCTTCGTTTCTATAAAAATTATGATGCAATTTATTTGCGATCAGCGGTATGATGGATAGTATTATGAGATTTCTGGGTCTTGATGCGGGATCAGTCAGCGTAAAACTCGTCGTTATGGATAATGAAGGCAACGTCCTTGAGAGTTTTTATAAAAGACACAAAGGTCAGCCGCTCAGCACCGCCATAGATTTATTGAGTCATTTCGTTTCAGCAAACGGACCGGGGGTATCGCTGTCGTTATCTGTCACCGGATCCGCAGGCCGTCTTATCGCCGGGGTGATCGGAATGGAACCCGTCAACGAGGTCGTGGCACACTCCTTTGCCACCCGGACGCTGTATCCCGGTATCAGGACAGTGATTGAACTCGGCGGTGAGGACTCCAAACTCATCATGCTCGACGACAGGTCGAATACCGCAAGCGATTTTGCGATGAATTCCGTCTGCGCAGCCGGCACAGGGTCTTTCCTCGACCAGCAGGCAGAGAGACTGGGCCTGACGATCGAGGAGTTCGGCAGCCTCAGCATACTGTCAAAAAAGCCCCCACGTATCGCCGGTCGTTGTAGTGTATTCGCAAAATCCGACATGATCCATCTCCAGCAGATAGCAACCCCGGTCGAGGATATCGCTGCCGGTCTCTGCTTTGCGGTGGCCAGAAACTTCAGGGGCTCGATCGCACGGGGCCGGGAGATGAAAAAACCGGTGGCGTTCATCGGCGGTGTCGCCGCGAATGCCGGCATGGCGAGGGCCTTTAAAGAGGTTTTCGATATCCCCGACCTTTTTATCCCAGGAGAGCATGCGGTGATGGGGGCGATCGGGGCGGTCTTCAAAGACAGGGAAGCAAAAAAGATCAACCCATTTGACCTTGCCGGTCTCCGGCGGCTCTCGGAGTTCACTTCTTTGTCCCGGTCCGGAGAAAAAGGCCACCCGCCCCTGATACAGAGGGAGGACAACTTCATGCCACGACACGTGGACAAAGAAAACGGCGCCCGCAGCGGGCGGAAAGAGACGAAAAGCCAGGATCCGCCTTCTTCCCGCTGCCGCGCCTTCCTCGGCGTCGATATCGGTTCTATCAGCACCAATCTCGCAGTGATCGACGGTGACAGCAGGCTGCTGGCAAAGCGCTACCTCATGACCGCCGGCAGGCCGATCGAGGCGGTAAAAAAAGGGCTTCAGGAGATAGGAGCGGAACTCGGCCCCGGAATAGAGATAGCGGGTGTGGGCACCACCGGGTCAGGCAGGTATATGATCGCTGATTATATAGGAGCCGATATCGTCAAGAACGAGATCACCGCCCAGGCCACTGCTGCGGCCTTTATCGACAAGGGCGTGGATACGATCTTCGAGATCGGCGGGCAGGACTCGAAATATATATCCCTCAGAGACGGGGTGATCGTAGATTTCGAGATGAACAAGGCCTGCGCAGCAGGGACCGGCTCGTTTATCGAGGAACAGGCAGAAAAACTGAACATATCGGTCAAGGGGGAATTCCAGGAGGCGGCCCTGAAGGCCGAAAGTCCGTGCAGGCTCGGCGAGCGCTGCACCGTTTTCATGGAAAATTCGCTCATGACAAATCTTCAGAGGGGGGCAAAGAAGGATGACCTCCTGGCGGGTCTCGCCTACTCTATTGTCCAGAACTATATCAACCGTGTGGTATGCAGCCGGCCGATTGGTGAGAAAATCTTCTTCCAGGGCGGGGTTGCCTTCAATAAATCCGTTGTCGCGGCCTTCGAAAAATATCTCGGGAAGCAGGTGATCGTGCCGCCTCATCATGATGTCACAGGCGCGATCGGCATGGCCCTTATCGCAAGAAACAACGCATCAGGGACCCCTTCCCGCTTCAAGGGTTTTGCCATTTCGGAGCGGGCCTATGAACTCTCCTCCTTCGAATGCAGGGCCTGCCCGAATGTCTGTGAGATCAACCGCGTGAAGATTCATGGGGAGGAAGGCTATCTGCATTATGGCGGCAGGTGCGAAAAATATGATGTGCGGAAGAAAAAGCCGCAGGGCGGCCTCCCTGACCTCTTCAAGTTCAGGGAGGAAAAACTCTGGGAAGAACACAAAAGAAGGCTCTCGGCCCACGCTTCTCATCCCCCGAATAATAAGGTCAGGGCCACGATCGGGATACCCTACGTCTTTTACTTCCACGATTTTCTTCCCTTCTGGACAACCCTCCTTTGGGAACTGGGGTTTCGCGTCGAGGTATCGCCTCCGACGGACAGGAAGACTGTAGATCTCGGGCTCGAAAATGTCCTCGCAGAGACCTGCTTCCCTGTAAAGGCTTCCCACGGCCACATCAGGTGCCTGGTAGACAGGGGTGTCGACGCAATACTGATGCCGAGTTTCGTTGATCTGAATCCGCCTGGACACAAGAGCGGGAAAGGGTATGCGTGCCCCTATACGCAGACGGTGCCGTATACCGCCCGCGTTGCATTCAGGGATACCGTATTTCTCAATCCGGTCGTGTCTCTCAGCCCTGGAAACGAGTCCCTGAAAAAGGAACTGCTGCGCGTACTCAGACCCTACACGATAAAAAACTCCGCCATTTCACGGGCACTTGTCGAGGCCAGAAAGGCTCAGGATTCATTTGCCGCCGGGATAAAACGTGAAGGGAAGCGCGTGCTGACAGGGTTGAAGGAAAAGGCGATCGTCATCACCGGAAGGGCATACAACGCCTTTGACAGCGGCATGAACCTGCGTATTCCCCAGAAACTCGCCGACCTCGGGGTTATTCCGGTGCCTATGGATTTTCTCCCCCTTGAAGACGAAGACATCAGCGGGGAGTGGCCGGACATGTACTGGCGTGCAGGGCAGAGGATCCTGGCCGCGGCACGGATCATAAGGGATAACCCGTTCCTCTACCCCCTGTATATAGGAAACTTTTCCTGCGGTCCTGATTCGTTCATCATCAAGTTTTTCGAGGAAGAACTGAGGGGCAAACCCTATCTGCACCTCGAGGTCGACGCCCACAGCGCGGACGCCGGCGCA
>JAKAIE010000068.1 GCA_021814475.1 Nitrospirota bacterium | reverse complement strand
CCGGCCAGCGCAACCCGGAAAAGTCTCCCGTATCCCCTTGTGGTACTCTCCCTCTTCCTCACTCTCCCTCTTCCCCACAGACTGTCATCTAATCTTCTCACCGCCCCATCTTACAGTTCCCTTTCCAATCTGTCACCTGTCAGTTCTGACAGGTTCTTTTTTCCGGGAAAATATGTATACTATCCGGTTTTGTCGAATCGCCTCATTGACATTTGTATAGATTTTCATACGATGCAATAAATATCATTCCGTATCTGCGGCTGTGTGCAGCTATCATCTCACTCGCAACATTTCTCACGACCTCTTCATCGCTCATAAGAGGGCCCCTCCCCGCCTCACCCCTCCACGGGCTCCGGCGGGAGGTGATCGTCCTGGACAGCCGAAGGCGTCTGGGTACGGTTCCCGGGGCAGGCAAAAAACGGGCGGTTTACCGGTCCGGATGGATGGGCTATAATGAAGAAAAAGACTACGGAAACAGAGGAGGCGCTGATGAAGATACAGTCCATAAATCCATATACCGAAGAGGTGATCGGCGAGTATGAAACGATGCCCCACGATGCCGTGGACCGGGAAATCACAAAATCCCGCACGGCCTTCCGGGCATGGGGGACTCTGCAGGTCTCAGAGCGGGCCGGAATGATAAAAAAGCTCGGCGCCCATCTCCGGGCCGAAAAACAGAAATACGCAGAGGTCATGACCCGCGAGATGGGCAAGCCGGTCAGGGAGTCGATCGCGGAGGTCGAGAAGTGCGCCTGGCTCTGCGACTATTACGCGGAACACGGAGCAAGGTTCCTGTCGCCCGAGGATGTGACGACCGAGGCAAAAAAGAGCTACGTCATGTTTCAGCCCCTCGGTATAGTCCTCGCGGTCATGCCCTGGAACTTCCCCTTCTGGCAGGCCTTCAGGTTCGGCATCCCCGCGATCACCGCGGGCAACGTCGTCCTGCTGAAACATGCCTCGAACGTCCCGCTCTGCGCCCTTGCTATAGAAGAGGCGTTCACAAAGGCGGGTTTCCCGGAGAATGTCTTCAGAACACTGCTGATAAGCGCAGCCGATTCCCTCCGCCTGATCGACGGGGACAAGGTCGACGCTGTCTCTTTGACAGGGAGCAACAAGGCGGGGGAGCAGGTTGGGGCTGCAGCGGGAAAAAGAACAAAGAAACTGGTGCTCGAACTCGGAGGCTCCGACCCCTTCGTCGTGCTCGATGATGCGGAAATCGAAAAGGCGGGAAAGACCGCGGTCACCGCCCGGACGATCAATACAGGACAGAGTTGCATCGCTGCCAAGAGGTTCATCGTGATGAAATCCGTGGCCACGGAGTTCAGGAGAGTCTTTCTGGAGAGGCTAGGCCAACTGAAAATGGGAGATCCGATGGACCCTGAGACCGACATAGGGCCTCTTGCCAAGAGAGAGATCCTCGATTCCCTGAATGAGCAGCTCAGGGACGCCAGGGAAAAAGGGGCCGAGATCGTCCAGACGGGGCATGCCCTGCGCAAAGGTCTCTTCTTCACCCCTGCGGTGGTCTTCAATCCGAAGCCGGGCATGAAGGTGCTGACGGAGGAGGTTTTCGGCCCACTCGCAACGGTCATCGTGGTGGGGGACGAGGACGAGGCGGTCAGAGAGGCGAACAATACGGACTACGGCCTCGGTGCCTCGGTCTGGAGCCGCGACACGGAAAGGGCGGAGAGGTTCGCACAGAAGATAGATGCGGGCTGTATCGCCATTAACGACATGGTCAAATCAGACCCGCGCCTTCCCTTCGGCGGGGTGAAGAAATCCGGCATCGGCAGGGAACTGTCCCATTACGGGCTGAAGGAATTCGTCAACATCAAATCCGTCGTGATAAAGGAGTAAAAGGGAATGAAGGCATCTGATCTTCTGGTAAAGTGCCTAGAAAACGAGGGTGTGGAATATATATTCGGCGTGCCGGGAGAGGAGACCCTTGACCTGATGGAATCTCTCAGGACCTCCCGCATCCGTTTCATCGTCACGCGCCATGAACAGGCGGCTGCGTTCATGGCCGACGCTTACGGCCGTCTGACAGGCAGGCCGGGAGTCTGCCTTGCCACGCTCGGCCCGGGTGCGGCCAACCTCCTGACCGGTGTGGCTGACGCCTTTTTGGACAAGTCTCCCCTCGTGGCGATCACGGGCCAGGCGGACCTTTCGAGGATCCACAAGGAATCCCATCAGTATATCGACATCGTCCAGATCTACAGGAACGTGACGAAATGGAACGGCAGGATCGACACGCCCGAGGTGATCCCCGAAATGGTGCGCAAGGCCTTCAAGGTCGCAACGACCGAAAGGCCGGGCGCCGTGCACCTCGAACTGCCGGAAGACGTCGCCGCGATGGAGGTCGGCCCGATGTACAAGACGATGATCGAGCCGATACGCCAGAGACGGAGTTCGCCCGACAGACAGACCCTCGCAAAGGCGGCGGAGCTTATCGAAAAGGCCCGGTCCCCGCTCATCCTCTCCGGCCACGGGGTTGTCAGGAAAGGGGCGGGTGCGAGACTGAAGAGATTCGCCGAGCTCTTCTGCATCCCGGTGGTGACGACCTTCATGGGCAAGGGCGGGATTACTGAAGAAAGCCACTGCTGCATCGGGACGCTCGGCCTCTCGAAAGACCGGCATGTCGCAGATTCGTTCGCAAAGTCAGACCTGATCATCGCCATAGGGTATGACCTGGTCGAGTATGCGCCGAAGAACTGGAACCCGACCCTCGACAAAAGGATTGTCCATATCGACTTCACCACGAGCGAGGTCGACCTCCATTACGTGCCCGAGCTTGAGATCGTCGCTGATATCAGAGAGACGCTCGAACTCATGGAGGAGGTGCTGAAGCACGCCCAGAAGAACGTATGCCATATAGCCCTGAGGAATGAGTTCACGGAGGGACTGGAGAGGGTAGGCACCTTCGACTCGTGGCCGCCCCGGCCCCCCAGGATCATCCACAGCATCCGGAAGGTCCTGGGTGAAGACGACATCATGATCACGGACGTCGGCTCCTGCAAGCTCTGGGCCGCGAAATGCTACCCGGTCTACAGGAACAACACCTTCCTCATCTCAAACGGTCTGGCCTCTATGGGCATCGCCCTGCCCTCGGCGATCGTCGCAAAACTCGTGCATCCGGAGAGGAAGGTGGTCGCTCTCTGCGGGGACGGAGGGTTCCTGATGAACCTTCAGGACCTCGAGACCGCCTGCAGGCTCAAGCTCAATACCGTCTTCGTCATCTTCAACGACAGCGGCTTTAACCTGATCAAATGGAAGGCGGAAAGGGAGTTCGGCATCTCCCACGGCGTAAGCTTCACCAATCCGGACTTTGTCAGGCTGGCAGAGAGCTTCGGGGCGGTAGGCATGAGGCCGGGATCCTGCGATGAATTCGACGACGCACTCGGGGAGGCGGTGAAAAAGGATATGCCGGTCATCATCGATCTGCCGGTAGACTACAGTGAAAACGACAGACTCTTCAGTCTCCTGTAAATTCCTTATGCAGCCGGAAGGAGCGTGACGCTTGGCGAGAAACCTTGCCCATAAGATTCTCGAAGCGCACCTCCTTGAGGGGGAACTCGTTGCCGGAAGGGAGATCGCGGTGCGGATAGACCAAACCCTGCTCCAGGACGCCACTGGGACCCTCGCGCTGCTCGAGTTCGAGGCCCTCGGCATGGAGCGTGTCAGGGTCGAACTAGCGGCGCAGTATGTCGACCACAATACCCTCCAGGCGGACTACAGGAATGCCGACGACCACCGGTATCTGCAGACAGCGGCCGCACGGTACGGTATCCACTTCAGCATCCCCGGAAACGGGGTCTCCCATCAGGTGCATATGGAGCATTTCGGCGTACCGGGGAAGATACTCCTCGGCGCAGACAGCCATACTCCCGGCGCAGCCGGCATCTCGATGCTCGGCATCGGCGCCGGAGGGCTCGACGTCGCCCTTGCGATGGCCGGATATCCATATTATCTCACCTGCCCGAAGGTCCTGGGGGTGCGGCTCTCCGGGAAGCTGCCCGACTGGGTGTCCGCAAAGGACGTGATCCTGGAAATGCTCCGGCGTTACGGGGTGAAGGGTTGCACGGGCAAGGTTGTCGAATACTGCGGCCCGGGGGTGAAGAACCTCTCCGCCACGGACCGCGAGACGATCGGGAATATGGGGACCGAGATGGGGGCAACGAGCTCGGTTTTCCCATCTGACGGAAATACGAGGGCCTACCTCGAGGCGCAGGGGCGTGGAGAAGCGTGGGCAGAACTGTCCGCGGACAGGGGTGCCTCGTATGACGAATATGATGAACTGGACCTCTCTTCTCTCGAACCCCTGATCGCCTGCCCGTCTTCTCCCGGGAATGTGAAGAAGGTGAGCGAGGTGAACGGCACGAAGGTGGACCAGGTGATCGTAGGCAGCAGTGTGAATTCGTCGTACAGGGACCTCATGGTCGTTGCCCGGATCATGGAAGGCCGTAGGAGCAACCCGGAGACTTCCTTCAACATCAACCCAGGCAGCCGGCAGGTACTCGAAAACCTGGCCTCGATGGGAGGCGTACTCTCTCTCCTTGCGGCGGGATGCCGCATCCACGAACCGGGCTGCCTCGGCTGCATCGGGATGGGGCAGGCGCCGGGCACGGGGCAGGTGAGTCTCCGCACGTTCCCGCGCAACTTCCCCGGACGTTCGGGCACAAAGGACGACAGGGTCTATCTCTGCTCTCCGGAGACGGCGGCCGCCTCGGCGCTGAGGGGCGTAATAACCGACCCGCGCAGACTGAACGCGGAGATGCGCTACCCGCGCATCAGGGACCCGAGAAAATACATACTGGATATTGCCTCGATCATCTTTCCGTCCGACAAACTCCGGGAGACGGAGGTGGTCAGGGGGCCGAATATAATGCCCCTACCGCAGCTTGACGCGTTGGCCAACCGGGTCGAGGCAGAGGTGGTGCTAAGGGTCGGGGACAATATCTCCACAGACGCGATCATGCCCGCCGGCGGCAGCGTGCTGCCTCTCCGTTCGAATATCGGTGCGATCAGCGAATTCGTTTTTTCAGGGATCGCCCCTGGGTTTGCGGCGAAATGCAGGGAAAAGGGGATTGCCGTCGTCGTCGGAGGCGAAAATTACGGGCAGGGGTCGAGCCGTGAACATGCAGCCCTGGCCCCCCGCTACCTCGGCGTCCGCGCCACGATCGTCAAAGGCTTTGCACGCATCCACAAGTCGAACCTCTGCAACTGGGGCATCCTTCCGCTCACCTTCGCCGACCCTGCCGACTACGAACGGCTTGCGGAGGGGACGAGGGTGACCTTCTCCGGCCTGCGGAGACAGCTGGAAGCCGGAGCTCGCGAGATATTGGTGGAGGCGGACGGCCGGACGATCGTCACCCTCCTGGAGGTATCGGAGAGACAAAGAAGGCACCTCCTTGCAGGGGGTGCGCTGAATTTCGTGAAAAAGGAGATATCGGGATGAGCGAATCAGTAAAGATAAAAAATACGGGACTGCGCGGCGTGGCGGTCGCGGACACGAAGATCAGTTACATCGACGGAGAACACGGGATCCTCATTTACCGCGGCTACGGGATCGAGGAGCTGGCCGACCGGTCATCCTTTGAGGAGACCGCCTGGCTCCTCCTCAGGGGCGAACTGCCGGACAGGGAGGAACTGAAAGCGTTTAAAGACCAGCTTATTGCGGCCAGGGAGGTCCCCGGCTTCATATGGGACTGCCTCAGGAGACTGCCTGCGGAGGCGGTCCCGATGGATATTCTTCAGATGGCTGTCCCGCTCCTGGCCGTGGCCGATCCCGACCTGAAGGATGATTCGAAAGAGGCGAACCTGCGAAAGGCGGCGAGACTGATCGCGCGGATGCCGGTGGTCATCGCCGGGTGGCACCGCATCCGTAATGGCCTGGAGCCCCTCCCCCACGCACCCTCGTTGTCCCATGCGGCAAATTTCCTCTGGCTGCTCACCGGCGTGAAGCCGGACAGGGAGATCGGCAGGGACTTCGACGTCTGCCTGGTGCTGCATGCGGACCATACCTTCAACGCCTCAACCTTTGCCTGCCGCGAGGTCGTCTCTACCAGGGCGCATATCTATGCCGGGATCGCGGCCGGCGTGGGGGCGCTCTCGGGAAGTCTCCATGGCGGGGCGAACGCCGCCGTGATGGAGATGCTGATGAAGCTTGAAACAGAGGAGGACATCCCCGGTTGGGTGAGGAGGCAGCTTGAGCAGGGGCAGAGGATCATGGGAATCGGCCACGCGGTCTATAAGACAACCGACCCGCGCGCAAGGGTACTCAAAGACATGTCCCGCAGGCTCGGCGAAAAGCTGGGGCAGACAAAGTGGTATGAGAGGTCGGTCTGCGTGGAGGAGGCGGCCCTTGGAGAACTCGCAAAAAGGGGCAAGACAACCCTCAGGCCGAACGTCGATTTTTACAGCGCCTCGGTCTACCACATGATGGAGATCCCACAGGACCTCATGACCCCCGTCTTTGCTATCTCGAGGGCGGCCGGATGGTGCAGCCATATCGTAGAAGAGAAATTCGGCGAGGCCCAGGAGAAGCCGGCCCTCTACAGGCCTGATTCCGAGTATGTCGGCAACTACTGCGGGCCGATGGGCTGCAGCTACTCGGAAATCGAAGCGAGGGGGTCTTCCTCAGGGGGATAAGGACGGCCTGTTGGTGAGGCCTTGCTCCGATATCACCACCATGAAAGTGCTTCCCGGACCAGGCTGGGACGATCTCGTCTCTGCCCTCCTCATTCTGCCAGGCACGGTACGCAGTAGCAGATCAGATAGTCTCCTTCCGCTCGCCTCCGGGTCTGCAGGAAGAATAGACATTGTCGTCTGCGGGGAGATGACGATTTTGCAGAAAGCACTATCCTCACCTCGCGACATGCTTAGGAAGCATTTGTTGTAATGATGGCGAAATGTGGTAATATCATGGCGTATTTTCGGATCGGTAAGGCCGACTATGTGCAAATACGCACTTCGCCGGCAATTTCTGATTTCCTGAAACTGCTATAATTCTATGGAAGCCATGCAGGGGGTCTGTCTGGCCAAACTATGACTTCTCTCTGACGGGCAGGATATTGGTGGATGAAAATTCTTCTCATTACAATCACAGTTGATCGGATGCCTTCATGAACAGGCTTTTCTCGCTGTCCATAAGAACTCAACTGCTGCTAGTAGTGATCATTTTGGCACTTCCTGCTGCCATAATTATTATCTATTCCGGATACAGGATGAGAGCTGACGCGCTAAGGGATGCCAGTCTCGAGACTCAGAAGCTTTCCGCGGCCATCGCTTCTGAACAGCAGAACCTGGTAACAGGGGCCGAGCAACTCCTTGTGGCCCTCGCCCAACTGCCTGATGTCAGGAGCCATAATACAGCCAGGATGGACCCTGTGCTTCGCGATATACTCAAATTGAACTCCAGGTATTCGACCATATTTGTGGTCGACCGCTCGGGAGATTTGTGGGCATCCGCAGTCTCTTCCGGATCTGTCAACCTGTCCGACAGACGATACTTCAGGAACGCCATGGCCACAGGGCAATTTTCATCGGGCGAATATGTTATCGGCAAGATGACCGGCCGGCCGGTCATAAATTTTGCCTATCCTTTCAGAGATGGGCGCGGCGATATCGCGGGGATCATCGGGGTGGGTTTTGACCTTAACCGGTATAAATCCTTCCTGAGCGGCCCGAAACTTATGTTCGGTAAGGGATATCTGCTTCTCGACCATCAGGGGGTTGTGCTGAATACTTCAGGCCCAGAGAAGTTTGTAGGGAAGAAATATAACGAGGATCAGTTCAGGAAGATGCAGAGAGGTTCTGACGGAGATACTGATATTGAGCGCGGTATGGACGGGAAAAAAAGGCTTATCACCTATCGCATCCTGCGCCTCAAAGGTGAGGAATCTCCCTATATGTATATCCGGGTATCGATACCGCTGAACAGTATTCTGTCGTATGTGAACAGGTCCCTGGCTATGAATATTTCGCTGCTGGCCCTGGCTTTCTTGTTGGCCCTGGCCTTTGCCTGGTTTATCGGCAGACGCTCGATCGTCGAGCGCATCGGGCTTCTGGAGAAGGCCTCTGACCAGATAGCCGGCGGGAACCTCAGTGTCAAGGTTTCAGACCTGGTGAAGGGTGGGGAACTGGGAAGCCTGAGCCGGACATTTGATGCCATGGCCCACCAACTGACCCTGAGAGAGCAGGAGCTGATAAAATACCGCGACCATCTTGAAGAACTGGTAAATGAACGAACAGCCGAAATATCAGTTCTGAGCCAGCAGCTGCGCCAATCCCAGAAGCTCGAGGCGGTCGGACTTCTGGCCGGTGGCATTGCACACGATTTCAGCAATATCCTTACAACAATCAAGGGGTCAATATATCTGATGCGCAAGAAGCTGGAAATAGACAGCCCCCTGATCAGGTATGTTGACCAGGTGCAATCGTCTGCTGACAGGGCAAACAATCTTTCCCGGAGCCTTCTGACATTCAGCAGAAAACAGGCCATGGTTCTCAGGCAGGTATCTTTGAATGACACCATAGGAAAGCTGGCAGGTCTTCTGAGCCAGTTGATAGGCGAGCATATTTCCCTGGACCTGGAACTTACAAAAGAGAGTTCCTCTGTCATGGCCGACAATAACCAGATGGAGCAGATACTTCTGAACCTTGCAACCAATGCGAGAGATTCGATGCCAGACGGAGGCCAACTCTCGATCAGGACCGGAACAATCCTCGTAGATGACAAATTTATAGAGCAACACGGATACGGAACCGCCGGCACCTATGTCCTGCTGAGCGTCTCTGATACGGGTTGCGGTATAGAAGAGGCGATAAAGGAGAAGGTTTTTGAGCCTTTCTTTACTACGAAGGACTTAGGAAAGGGGACTGGGTTGGGACTCGCCGTTACCTATGGAATAGTGCGGCAGCATAACGGATATATAGATTTTGAATCGACCCCGGGCAAAGGCACTACATTCCGGATCTATCTGCCCGCGGGTGCTGGGGAAATGCCCTCACAACCCGAAGACCAGGGGGGTGAACCGGCCCCGGCCGGGACCGAGACCATCATCCTGGCAGAGGATGATCCTGATACCAGAAATACAATCAGCGAGGTTCTGAGGTCGTCCGGATACAGGGTCCTGGAAGCCGGTGACGGAGAAGAGGCACTTTCTGTCTATTCAGAGTACAGGGAACAGGTCGATCTGGTCATTGCTGATGTCAGGATGCCG
Organism: Nitrospirota bacterium; assembly: GCA_021814475.1. Classification (GTDB taxonomy): domain Bacteria; phylum Nitrospirota; class Thermodesulfovibrionia; order Thermodesulfovibrionales; family UBA6898; genus PALSA-1316. The sequence goes on along the minus strand of JAKAIE010000068.1, from coordinate 7,740 downwards.
GGGAAGAATGGCAGGGAAGTCTATGATATCATCCGGGGCCTCGATCCTGAGGTCAGGTTCCTGTTCATGAGCGGTTATACGGACGACATCATTGACAATCAGGGGATCCTGTCGGAAGAACTGAATTTTATATCAAAGGCTGCCCTGCCGGATGAAATATTGAACAAGATAAGGACGGTTCTGGACAAGTGAACAATGCATTCTGCCTGTAAACCTGCGTGCAAAATGCAGCCCTCGTCCTTCATCTACTTCCATGACCGCGGATACACGGGGCTTTTCATGACTGAACGGAAACATGCCGTAAAAGGCAGGCGTCTGTTGTTCGCCCTGCTTCTGCTTCTTTTGTCTGCATCAAGTTCCTTTGCAGATATGAAGGCTGATTATGGTGTTGACCTGAGACTGAGGTACGAGTACTGGAAGGGTGTGTTTGACATGGGCACGCTCAAGCTGGAAGACGAAAATTTTGGGCGGCTGAAGACTTCGTTCTGGGGCAGGCTGGACATAAACGAGCATTCAGGCGCATATCTCAGAATCAGCAGTGAACCCAGATATTACATAAGCTCTTCCAGTCCCGATAATGAATCCTTTGAGCAGGACGAAATCTTTTTTGAGAGCCTCTATGTCGACGTGAAGAATGCGGCAGGACTGCCGGTGGACCTGAGGATTGGAAGGCAGGACCTTCAGTATGGGGACGGCTTTCTCATATATGACGGAGCCCCGGTCACTTCTGACAGGACCAAATATTTTAACGCGGCAAAGGCAACCTGGAAGATAAGCCGGAATACCAGTATAGACTTTGTGTATATCTACAACACCATGACAGACAGACTGCTGCCGGTGATCCACCCTTCAAAGACCGGGAGATTTTACAAAGACAATAAGCGCATATTGACGAGCTCTGATGAAGAGGCTTTTGTACTTTATGGCAGGCGCAGGATCGGAGAGAGCTTCACAATCGAGCCCTATTATATTTACAAGCGGGAAAACAAAATTGATCTCAATAATCCGGAGCTTGAACTCAATACTATTGGCGGACGCGCTGTCTGTAATTCTTACCCGTGGCAGCTGAAAGGGGAATATGCCCGTCAGTTTGGCCAGTATAAAGGCGGCAGGAAGAGAAAAGGAACCGGTGGGAATGTATTTGTTGGCCGTTCCCTCGGCGGAGTCATGTGGAAGCCGGGTATAGAAGCAGGGTATGTGTACATGTCGGGAGACGATCCCGGTTCCAAAGCGAATGAAAGCTGGGACCCTCTTTTTTCGAGGTACAGGTGGATTAGTGGACTATATAAATACGCTTTTTCCAGGGAAACAGGCATCGGGTCATATTGGACAAATCTTGCACTGTATAGAATTAGTGTTTTATTGAACTTTACTCCGGCCACAAAGCTGTCTTTGGCATATAACTACCTGAGGGCAAATGAACAAACAAAAATTACCGGACCTTTTGCTGCCATTTTCTCCAATAAAGGGAAGGAAAGAGGTCATTTACAGCAGGTTTTACTATCTCATGAATTCAATAAGGGCATCCGGAGTCTTCTGATTTTCGAATATTTCAAGCCTGGAAATTTCTACAGCAAATCAGCCGGGGATGCTTCTTATCTTGCTTTGATGGTGCAGATCGGTTTGTAGAGCTGAAGCAGGCATAAAAAAACGAGGAAAAGAAATAATCCCTCTTCCGATCTTTTCAAACGGCGCGCCGTTCGCCATCACCGCCGTGTTAAAATGGTAAATGACCGTATTCAGATCCGTCGAGGCACCTTCCTCTCTTGTGAACGAGCATTATGACGACCGTTATTTCGATGTGATCAATGCGATCGAAGAGGCGAAGCATGTATTTTTTCATGGCGCCGGTATCATGGATATGTTTTCCGGCAGGGACAGGAGGGAACTCAGAATAGGGGAGACAGGCTTCGGCGCAGGCCGCGTGCTCGTCAGCCTGATGGACTTTCTGGAAGATTCCGGCATGTCGGACCTTGCGATCACCTACAATTCGGTTGAGCTGCATCCGATGCCTGCCGAACGGATGGAGTCCATCCTCGATGGATTCAGGGCAGAGGTCGGTCCGCTGATCGATCAGCTCGTCCGGGAGTACCGCAGCCTCGACATCACCCGGCAGGGGTGGCAGCGCATGAAGCTCACCCGGCCCTTCGGCAGCCTGACCCTGAATCTCCGGGTCGGTGAGGCCCTCGACATGGTCCGTGAACTCACGGCCCCCTGTGACGCATGGTTCCTGGACGGTCACGGGCCAAAGAAGAACCCTGCCATGTGGCGGCATGAACTCCTCCTGGCGGTCGGAGAAAAAACGGTGAAAGGCGGGACATGCGCCACTTATACCGTAGCCGGAGAGGTGAGACGTGGCCTCGCGGATGCGGGCTTTTCGGTCGTCCAGCGGCCGGGGTTCGGGGGGAAGAAGGCGGTGCTCAGGGGGATTAAACAGTAGCTCCCTCAGTCAGGGGCACTCGCGATTTGCCGCCGTTTGCATGATCAGACTGCTTTTCAACGAATCAGCGGGACTTTCACTCACTTTCCCCTGTCTTCCCCGATCCTCTGGAGTTTCAGCAGATTCGTCCTCCCGGAGCCGAGGAGCGGGGCGCTGGCGGTGATCACGACCCTCTCCCCTTTTTTCACGAGGCCTTCTTCGACAAGCAGCCTTTCGACCTCGCGTATCATCCTGTCGGTGCCGGTCGGAGGCGGCATCAGCCTCGGCTGCACCCCCCAGTAAAGGCACATCCTGTTCAGGGTACGGGGCTCGGGGGTGAAGGCGATAATCGGCATCCTCGGTCTGAATTTCGAGACCAGCCTTGCGGTAAATCCCGAATCAGTACAGGCGACGACAAAGCGTGCCCTGATGTCTTCGGCCGCCCTGCAGGCTGCATCAGCAATCGCACCCGAGAAGAGGGCATTTTCGAACGTCGCCGCCCTCTCCGGGATAACAGGCAGGGAAGACCGGACCTCCGGGAAGCCGAAGCCGGAAGATTGAGCTGGAGCCTCTCTTTCCGTGTACTTGATGATCCTGCTCATCATTGCCAGGGCCTCTACAGGATATTTGCCTGAGGCGGTTTCCGCCGAGAGCATAAGGGCATCGGAACCGTCGAGGACGGCATTGGCGACGTCGGTAGCCTCCGCCCTTGTCGGGGTGTTGTGGCCTGTCATGGATTCGAGCATCTGTGTCGCCGTAATGACCAGTTTACCCCTCCTGTTCGAAAGAGAGATCAGTTTCTTCTGTATGAGGGGTATCTCCTCCGCAGGCAGGTCGAGACCGAGGTCGCCCCGCGCGATCATGATACCGTCGGCCTTGTCGAGTATCTCTTCTATGTTGGCGAGCGCCTCGGCCCTTTCGATCTTTGCGATGAGAGGGATCCGTCTTTTCCTCTTTCTCAGCCAGTGTTCGACCCGCTCGATATCTTCGGCCGACCTGACAAAGGAGAGGGCTGCATAATCCACCTCCATCGCCAGCCCGAAGGTGAGATCGGCCGCATCCTTGTCGGTGAAGGAAGGGGCCTCTGTGCTGAACGGGAGATTCACACCCTTCCTGTCTTTCAGAATCCCCCCTTCCACAACCTCCGTCTTCAGAGAATCCCTGCCCTTTGACCTCACCTCGAGCTGGATCAGACCGTCGTCAAGAGAGATCATATCCCCCTTCCGCGCGTTCTTAAGGAGATCAGGGCAGTTTATATAGATCCTTGTATGGTCGCCAATACCCTTGCCCGGCATGAGGAGAACCCTGCTCCCCTTCTCAAGGGGGACCGAGCCTCCCCTCACCCTGCCTGTCCGTATCTTGAGCCCTTGAAGGTCCTGCAGTATCGCAACCGGCCTCTTATAATGGGCCGTCCCCTCCCTGACCAGTTCTATCGCCTTCCTGTGGCCTTCGTGGTCGCCGTGAGAAAAATTCAGACGCGCCACATCCATGCCGTTCCTTATCAGTGAAAAGAGGACCGGGTGCCCGGCAGATGCCGGTCCGAGTGTGCAGATTATCTTTGCCTTTCTTTCAGCCATGCAGGTCACCTCTCCTGTTCGCGGTCTTCATTCATTGAGCGGGGCTGATCTCATCTTCCCCGTATCCATTAATCTTGTTTATCTATTAGTTAGTGTAGCTTATTTTTCTCCGGGCATCTATTTTTTGTCTTCCTGGCCGGTGGAGATGCCTCCGCGGGAAAACCCAGCGTTTCCCCCCTATCCTTGCGGAGGGTTCGGCCTTTTCGGGAATCACCCTGTCCTGATTCTACTGCAGCGCGGGGCTGCAGGGTTTTCGAAGGTGCGATTCAGTGTGCGGGTTCAGGACGACAATTGCCCTTTCCGGGCTTGTACTAATCATTTGCCGGGCGTTAAAATAGCATTTATATGCTGACGCGTCAGCTGATAATGAACAGACTTCAGGTGGTATACATATGAATAGAGACGACGATATCCGGATAGCTCAGGAATTCAGAAAACGCCAGAACCGTCAGATCCTGGCAGTGGCGATAGCGCTCTTTCTCGTCCTGTTCGCGGGGGTGGTCCATAAGCGACCGGACATCTTCGGAGCGTTCAGTTCGTCCGTCCTTTTTGGGGTCCAGGCGGTATTCATCGCGGCATTCATCGGATTCACGGCAATGAACTGGCGCTGCCCGGTCTGCCGGAACCATCTGGGCGGCGATATCAACAGACGCCTCTGCAGTAAATGCGGCACCCGGTTGCAATAACCGCGAAGGCTGCGTGGAGAATCATGAATGCCTCCTCCGTCAGTCCTCTTCGTCGACGATAAGCAGGGGCAGCCCGCAGTCCGGGCAGTCGCGGTCGTCCGCGCCCACGGGAGAACCGCAGGCCGGGCACTTCCCTTCCCTGATCAATTCCCTTGAGGTCCGGAGTTCGGGGTCCAGTTCCATCAGGTATTCCTCGATGCTCTCCTGCGCCCTTTCGAAATCACCGGGCGAGACCTTGAGCCGCCATTTGTCACCGCAGCAGCCCTTGCCACAGCCTTCGTCCGAAACAAGAAGACACGGGATACCCGCATCCAGGAGAACGGTCTTCAGTTCGCTCATCCAGTTCAGGTCACCCTCCCTGACCTGCACCGCATCTTCGACCGCCTTCTCCGCCGTCCGCTTCCTCTCCTCCTGAAACCTCCCGTGCTCTTCGGCCGACAGCAGGACCGAGCCGCAGTCGGCGCATTTCTCTATATGCGGATAATACTCTCCCCCGCAGGAGGGGCATATCTTATTCTGGTCCATAGTTCGTAATATCGTTCAATGATCCGGTCCGCAGCCTTATGGAAGAGATGAGGGCAGAGGTCTTTCTCTCCGAAGGTCGCTGCCGGCCAAGGATCTCTGCAGGTATCGATACACCTTTACTGTTGCCGATGGCGCATACCTTCCTGTGCATGGAGCCTCCTTTTCGATGTTATAACATAATCATACCATAAGACAGGACGTGTCCCTCCGCCCGCTATTCTCCGCCACTAAGCACGAACATCCCTTAGCAGGTAAAAGAGGCGCTGGGTATTTTATTCGTTCAGGGTGGTGTCCCGGCTCCTCCGGACCTGAAGAAACCCTCAAACACCGGCCCGGCGTAGGCGGACTACTTTCTGCTGCAGTAAAAGGGCATGTGCTATAATTTCTGCAGCCATCAGAACCCCTCTGAAGAGATCGACAACGGGATTGCCGCCGGCATTCCCTGAAAAGGAAGAAAATGAATGTTTTAGACCTGCCTTTTAACAAGGTCATGCTGATAAAGCCGTCGGATATGCCCGACACGATTCTCATGCTTGAAGATCATGAAAGATACCAGAACCATCTCGGCACGGTACACGCTTCCGCCCAGTATGCCCTGGCTGAAGCCACAAGCGGGGAGGTACTGGAAAGAAACTTCGGAGACTGGAACGGGGCCTATCTCCCCGTTGTCAGGAGGGTTGACGTCAAATATAAGAACCCGGGAAAGGGAAGGCTTTTTTCGACGGGCTTTATTGACGCAGACAGCGCGATCAGGGCAAAGAAAGAACTTGCTGAAAAAGGAAGGACCCTCGTGGATGTCGTGGTGAAGGTCGTTGACGAAGAGAAGAACGTCACATTCGAAAGCAGATTCACCTGGTTTATTACAAAAGTCAAAAAGTAAAACAGGGTGGCTCAAACTCCCTGCGGCGGAGGGATCTGCATGAACACACAGGCAACGGCACTCTGCGTTTCAATTTCTGCCTGCCTTGCACAGGGACCCGGGGTGTGCTAGCGTGATAGTATGAGGTGCAGGATATTCTTCATCAGCGGCATCATGGGCCTTGCGGTCATCAGCGGCATTATCAAAGGGCTCACCACTCCGCGGGACCGGGGAAAGAAGGAAGACGGGGAAAAAACGGGGAAGAAAGAAGTGCCGGCGGCCGAAAAGGCTGAAGGGTAGCCGGTACAGAGATAAAGCTCTCCGGACGATATTACGGCAGCTTCAGGAGACGCTCACTCCGCCAGATCCTCACAATAAGAATCCGCCTCTTCTCCCGGCGGTACACAATACGAAAAGGAGGGTAGATTATCTCGCGCAGGTCTGCCATGGCGTACTCAGGCACAACCCGACCCGAGTCAGGATAGAGGGTAAGCCGCTCTGTCTGCTCAATGACCTGTTCAACGAGTTTTCTGCCCGCCTCTGGAATTCCCTGTTCCGTGAACCAGGCAAGAACCTCTTCAAGATCTGAGATGGCCGCCTCAGCAAAGGAAAGGGAACTCCTTTTTGCCATGGCTATTTCAGGCCGAGCCGCTTCCTGACCTCATCAATGCCTGCCAGCCGGCCCTTTTCAATATCCATGAGCCCCTCCGCCACCGCGCGCATGAAAGAGCGCTCCTCTTCAGCCTTTTCGTAATCGCCGAGGGACTGGACCACCGCCACGCCCTGGCCGTGGCTGGTGAGAAGAACCGGCCTGTGGGTCTCGGCCGTCTGCCTGACGACCTTGCCGGGATTGACCTTGAGGCTGCTCAGGGGTACAATGTCTTCGGAAAATTTGGTGCCCATAACAGGTGCCTCCTTTAGGTCTTATTGTATGGTCTTATTGTAGCACCTTATGCTAACGCGCAACAAGGAGACCTCGGATGAACCCGCTTTCGGCGAATTTGTCGCGGGATCTTTTCCCTCTGCCGTGATACCGGAGGAGCCTGAAGGTTGATGGACTGTTGTTTTGCGCCGGAATTCGGGGCCTCTTTAACCTGTTTTTTTCATCAGGGGAATATGGACATAAAAGGGGAAAAAGGGCAAAAAAAAAGTGGTGTTTGCTTCTTCTCTCCCGGGTGCCAGACCCTCTCCGGACTTTGTCTGAAATTATTCCATCCAGCCAGTAAGCCCCTTGAGTTCTGACCCCTTGCTACGGGGTTGAGAAGAGCAAAACCACCACTACTTGTTCCTCTTCTGATTACAGACTACTCCAATTCCGGCAGTCTGTCAACAGTAAATTTGATCCTGTTAAAACAGATGCGCAGTAACGAACCGGGGGCAGAGAAATGTACCAGGCATCGGTGCATGATCATCATCTCCGTCGGCACTTCTAATAAAGACTTTCGAGAAATCTTCGGCCGTATCCCTTTGTCCGGACACGATCGTCGCAGACTATCACCCTGCCGGTGTCGGACCGCGAACGGATCAGCCGGCCGAATCCCTGTTTGAACTTCAGGATCGCCCTCTGAAGGGAATATTCGTTGAACGGGTCTCCGCCTGCCCGCTGGATCGCCTCGACCCTGGCCACGACCATCGGCTCGGTCGGCACCTCGAACGGGAGTTTCGTGATGATCA
>JAKAIE010000067.1 GCA_021814475.1 Nitrospirota bacterium | reverse complement strand
AGAGATCTGCCAAAAGGCGGGCGTCTTGTTCATGCAGAAGTCTGTCGATGTCTCCGGATATCAGGAAAAACATGCGATGAACCGTCAGGAGGCGGCACGCGAGCTGAGGTACAGGGCATTTGAGGAGGCGGCGGCAGAAATCGGGGCATCGAAGATCGCCCTCGCCCATAATGCGGACGACCAGGCAGAGACGATCTTCATGCGCCTGATCAGGGGGGCCGGCCCGAGGGGGCTCACAGGCATACCGCCAAAACGCGGAAAGATCGTACGGCCCCTGATCGGGACAGAGCGCTCACTCATAGAGAAGTTCCTTGACGAAGAGAAGATCCCCTTTGTCGTCGACTCCTCCAATCTGAAAAAAGACTACCTCAGGAACCGGTTCCGTCTCACGCTGATGCCCGAGTTAAAGAGGCTGAACCCCAACCTCCTGAAGACGCTGATGACAACCGCATCCATCCTCCAGGAAGAAGAGCGTTATTTCGACATCATCGTGACAAAGACGCTGATGAAACTGATCAGCAGGAAGACGGACCGCAGGATCGAACTCTTTCTCTCACCTCTCGAGATGCTGGACCCGGCGATCCTCCGGCGGGTCCTCAGGAGGGCGATCGACGGGACAGAGGGGTTGAGGGGCATAGGTTTTCTTCATATCGAGGAGATGATCGGCCTCATAAAAAACGGGAAACCCGGCGACCGCGTCTACCTTCCGAAGGGGCTGCGCGTCATCAAGGGATATGCGGTCCTGACGGTCACCTCGGAAGAACCGGTCAGGATCTCCGAATACCTGCTCCGGCCGGAAGACGAAGTGGCGGTGGTCGGGGCCGGCGTGGTGATCAGGGCATCTCTTGAGGATTTCCCTGACCAGACTGTCGATGGCAGATCGTCTGTCCTGCTCGATGCAGAGAGGCTCACCCTTCCGCTGACGATCCGGCCAAGGAGATGCGGGGACTTCTTTTACCCGCATGGTTTCGGAAAGAGAAAGAAGCTCCAGGACTATCTCGTGGATGAGAAGGTGCCGCGAGACGAGCGGGACAGCATACCGGTCGTCGTCTCGGGCAGCGACATCGCCTGGGTCGCCGGATACCGCTCCGACGAGCGGTTCAGGCCTTCCGCCGATACAAAAAAATACCTGCGACTTGTTATAGTAAAGGGCAAATTCTAGCAGTTCAGGAGGCTCCTTTGACTGAAAACGTTCGGGTCCGTTTTGCCCCAAGCCCCACGGGGCATCTCCATATCGGCGGCGCCAGGACGGCGCTCTTCAACTGGCTTTATGCGCGCCACTGCGGAGGGACCTTCGTCCTGAGGATAGAAGACACTGACACCACGAGGTCGACCGAGGAGTATATCGAAGCGATCATCGAGGGGATGAAATGGCTCGACCTGTCCTGGGAGGAAGGACCCTTCAGACAGACTGACCGGTTCGATGTCTACCGGGGTTATGTCCGGAATCTCGTACAGCAGGGGAAGGCCTATTACTGCTACTGTTCCGCAGAAGAGCTCGAGGCTCGCAGGCAGGAGGCGATGGCCCAGGGCAGGCCCGTCATGTACGACGGGAGGTGCAGGGACCTCGCTGAGCCGGTGCCGGGGAGAACACCCTCGGTCAGGTTCAGGATGCCCCGCGAGGGACGGACCGTGGTCCATGACCTGATACACGGGGTGGTGGAATTCGACAACGCCCAGCTCGATGACCTGATCATCCTCCGTTCGGACAATACACCGACATACAACTTCACGGTCGTCGTCGACGACGTGGACATGAAGATCACCCACGTGATCAGGGGAGACGACCACCTGAACAACACGCCGAAGCAGATCCAGCTGTACAAGGCCCTCGGATACGAGATCCCGAAGTTCGCGCATCTTCCGATGATCCTTGGCGCTGACAAGACACGGCTTTCGAAGCGGCACGGGGCTACCTCTGTCATGGCGTATTACGAAATGGGCTATCTCGCCGACGCCCTCATCAACTACCTGGTCAGGCTCGGCTGGTCCTTCGGAGACCAGGAGGTCTTCACGAGAGAGGAACTGATAGGGCATTTCTCGTTCGAAAACGTAGGTAAGGCCGCCTCTGTATTCAACCCGGAAAAGCTCCTCTGGCTCAACGGGCAGTACATCATGAAATCGGACCCTGCGAAGCTGGCGGAACTCGTCGTCCCGTTTCTCCTCAGGGAAGGAATCGTCGGAGAAGGACAGCAGGTCGACATGTCCTGGCTTGCAAAGGCGGTCGTCACCCTCCAGGAACGTGCAAAGACCCTGGTGGAACTCGCCTCATCCCTCCGGTATTTCTTCCACGACCCTGCTGCCTACGACGACAAGGCGAAGGCGAAATTCCTGAACGAAAAGAGCCTCCCGGTTCTGACCGAACTGCGTGACGGCCTCACCGCCCTGGACGACTACACGCACGACAGCATAGAGAAAGTCTTCACCTCGGTCGTCGAAAAAAACGGCATCAAGCTCGGCGCCATCGCCCAGCCGGTCCGGGTCGCACTCACCGGCGGCACGGTCAGCCCCGGCATTTTCGAGGTGATGGAGATCATCGGGAAAGAGACGGCTCTCCGCCGCATCGAAAAGGCGCTCCTGGCCATCGGATAGATAATCGGACCGCGCCGGACCATGCAATCCGGAAATCGGAACAGGTTCCTTATTCCTGCCAGTCTCAGGCGAATCCGCGTTTTATACACCTCAGCCCTCGCCTGTGGAAATATCCCCTGCAAAGGTCTATAATTCAATACATGACCGCCATGATTGACCGCAACGACAGAATGGTCCGGAGGGTTCAGGCCTTATGAGCTATATCGCGGTCATCGGCGCAGGCAGCTGGGGAACGACCCTTGCCTGTCTGCTGGTGGACAAGGGTTACGACGTTTCGTTCTGGGCCCGCGAAATAGAGGTGGTGGACGAGGTCAACAAGACAGGAAGGAACAGCGTCTATCTGCCGGATGTTCTCCTGCCCCGGGCACTGAAGGCGACCGGCAGCATCGAAGAGGCGGTCAAAAAGGCGCGCTATATCCTCAATGTCGTCCCGACACAGTTTACCCGCGGGGTCTTCACGGAGGCGGCAAAGCACCTCCATGAGGATGCGGTGATCATCAGCGCCTCGAAGGGGATCGAACAGCATTCACTCCTTACCGTCTCGGCGATCCTGCATGAGCTAACGGGTTCGCACGGGGCGGTGCTTTCCGGCCCGAGCTTTGCAAAGGAGGTGCTCGCAAAATACCCCACCGCGGTCACACTGGCTGCCCGGAACCCAGAGACCGCCCTCCTCCTGCAGGAGATATTCAACACCGCCTATTTCAGGGTCTATACCCATTCAGACATCGTCGGCGTCGAGATCGGCGGTGCTCTCAAGAACGTGATCGCGATCGCCTCGGGCATATCCGACGGCCTCGGCCTCGGGCACAGCGCCCGGGCCGCACTGATCACCAGGGGGCTTGTGGAGATCAGCAGGCTCGGGGAGGTGCTCGGCGCGGACAAGAGGACTTTTTCAGGCCTGAGCGGACTGGGAGACCTGGTCCTCACCTGCACAGGTCCGCTCTCGAGAAACTACTCGGTCGGCATAAAGCTCGGCCAGGGGATGAAGCTCTCCGACATCATCTCATCGACAAAAAGCGTGGCAGAAGGGGTTGCGACCGCGCAGTCGGCCTTCGATCTCGCCGGAAGGCATGGCGTCGAGATGCCGATCGTGGAACAGGTCTATCGTGTCCTTTACAATAACGAAGACCCGGCCTTTGCGGTCAACAGCCTTATGAACCGCGCCCTGAAATCCGAATTCTGAATCTCTGAGGGACGGGGTGCTGAATGGACAGCGATAAGATCAGGAAGATCCTGCATGACGTTTCCTCCGGCAAGATAACTTCGGACAAGGCCCTTCATATCCTGAAACACCTGCCGTACCAGGACCTCTGTTTTGCCAAGGTAGACCACCACCGCCATGTGCGGCAGGGAGTTCCGGAGGTGATCTACGCAGCAGGCAAGACCGAAAAACAGGTGGTGGCGATCGCCCGTTCCATGTACGAAAAGAGCGGCAGTTTTCTCATATCCAGGGCATCGAAGAAGATCCATTCGATGCTGCGCATGAAGGCCGCGGCGTATCATGAGGCTGCCCGCATGATCTCGGCCGGCGGCGCAGAGAACAAAACCGGGAACGTCCTGATCCTGACCGCAGGGACATCCGACCTGCCGGTTGCCGAAGAGGCGGCGGTGACCGCGACCTTTCTCGGGAGCAGGGCCGTGACGGTCCACGACGTCGGCGTTGCAGGTCTCCACAGGCTCCTGGACAACAGGGGTGCGTTACAGGAGGCGCGGGTTATCGTTGTGGTTGCCGGCATGGAAGGCGCCCTGCCCTCGGTCGTCGGAGGCATGACGGACAAGCCGATCATCGCGGTCCCGACCTCGACCGGCTACGGAACGAGCTTCAACGGTCTGACCGCCCTCTTTGCGATGCTCAACTCCTGCGTCCCCGGCATCGCCGTCATGAACATCGACAACGGCTTCGGCGCAGGATGCCTGGCACATAAGATCAATGCGCTCGATACCGCGCGAAGAGGCCGGGGCAGTGACTGACCGGAAGTCAAACGACCCGCTCCACGGCATGACCCTCGAAAATATCCTTGCCATGCTGGTGGAACATTACGGCTGGGAGGAGATGGGAAGGAACATCAGGATCAGGTGTTTTAATCACGACCCGAGTATCCAGTCGAGCCTGCAGTTCCTTCGAAGGACTCCGTGGGCCAGGAAGAAGGTCGAAGCGATGTACGTGAGATACACAAGATATATGGCAAAACAGGCGAAGAGACAGTCAAGGGGGGAGTCGGAAGCATCCGGGGAAAATCAGGAAGTCTGATCTCCGGGAGCGGGTTCCGGACCGTCTTTGCGCGGTTTGACAATGATTCTCCGTCTGCACTATACTTAAAAATACCCTTGGGGGAGGCAAAAGGCCTGAGAGTTTCTCGCTTGACGAGAGAGACCCCTTGAACCTGATACGGATCATTCCGGCGTAGGGAACAGGGAAAAAGGATAAGCCAGCCGCATCTCCACCGGGATGCGGCTTTTTTTATTGCATGAAACTGACGATAAACGGCGAGACGACAGAGATCACAATGGCAGAGACCCTAAGCGAACTGCTCGAGGAACTGCAGATCGTCTCGGGCAGGGTCGCTGTCGAGGTGAATCAGTCGGTGATCAGGAAGGCGGAGTTCGGGACCTTCAGGCTGCATGACGGCGATACGGTCGAGATCGTGAACTTCGTCGGCGGCGGGTAAAAGAAAACCCACCCCTGCACCCCTCCCGGGAGGGGACTCCGGAGACAGAGACAACACTACGCATCAGGGAGGTCATAATGGAAGACACACTTGTCATAAAAGGCATAGAATTCAGGTCGCGGCTCTGGGTCGGGACCGGCAAGTACAGGGACTTCGATGAAACCAGGAGGGCGATCGAGGCCTCGGGGGCCGACGTTGTCACCGTGGCGGTCCGCAGGACGAACATCACCGACCGGAAATCGGAAAACCTCCTGGACTTCATAGACCCGAAGAAGTACAAGATCCTGCCGAACACCGCAGGATGCTATACGGTCGAGGACGCACTCCGGTATTCCCGTCTTGCGCGCGAGGCCGGGGTCTCGGACCTGATAAAACTCGAGGTGATCGGTGACGAGAAGACCCTCTTCCCTGATACGATAGGACTTCTGAAGGCGACCGAAATCCTGGCCAGGGAAGGGTTCATCGTCTTTCCGTATACGAACGACGACCCGATCATGGCAAGGAGGCTGGTGGATGCCGGAGCCGCGGCGGTGATGCCGCTTGCCGCGCCCATAGGCTCGGGCCTCGGCATCAGGAACCCTTACAACATGAAGATCATCCTTGAACAGGCGACCGTGCCGATAATAGTCGACGCGGGTGTAGGAACCGCTTCGGATGTGGCGATCGCCATGGAACTCGGCTGCGACGCGGTACTCCTGAACACCGCGATCGCCGGAGCCAAAGACCCGATAGCGATGGCGGAGGCGATGAAATACGGCGTGATGGCCGGAAGGCTTGCGTACAAGGCGGGCAGGATCGGCAGGAAGCTCTATGCAACCGCGAGCAGCCCGATAGAAGGGATGCTGTAAACAGCATATCGCAAACAGTGAAAAGAAGCAGAGCAGACTTCAGGATCTACCTCATCACCGACAGAAAGATATTTGAGGGTGACACGGACGCGCTGCTCAGGGGGGTCGAAGGGGCGCTGGAAGGCGGGGTGAAGGCGGTGCAGTTGCGGGAAAAAGACCTGGAGACGAGAACTCTTCTGGCGCTTGCGTACCGGATGAGGGAGCTCACCGCGCGGTATGGCGCGAGGCTTTTTATCAATGACAGGGCGGATATCGCGGTCGCGGTAAGCGCGGACGGAGTCCATCTCGGACATACGGGCATACCCGTGGAGGCGGCCAGAAAAGTCTGCGGAGAAAAGATGCTCATCGGCAGGTCCACGCACAGTCTGGAAGAGGCGCGGCAGGCCCAGGAGGCAGGGGCAGACTTCATCACCTTCGGCCCCGTCTTCGAGACCCCCTCGAAAAGGCCGTATGGGGAGCCGGTCGGGGTGAAGCTGCTGCGCGATACGACGGAGAGGATCTCGATCCCTGTCTTTGCGATCGGCGGCATCAGCAGGGAAAAGGTTCAGGAGGTAACGGAGGCAGGGGCATCCGGGATAGCCCTCATCTCGGGCATACTTGCCGCCGGCGACATAAAATCGGGCACAGAAAACTTTGTGAGGACAATACCATGACAAGAATAGAACTGGCAAAAAAAGGCATCATCACCCCTGAAGTCGAGGAGGTGGCGGCATCCGAAGGGATCAGCGCCGAGCAGCTCTCCAGAGACATCGCCTCGGGGTTCAGCACGATCCCTATCAACATCAACCACAAGATCAGGCCGATCGGCATCGGCAGGAACATGAGGACAAAGATCAACGCCAATATCGGCACCTCGAAGGACAGGATCTCTGTCGACGATGAGATGCGGAAGCTTGAGGTCCTCGTGAAATACGGCGCCGACGCGGTGATGGACCTCTCGACCGGCGGACCGATCCGGGAACTCCGCGAGTCGATGCTGAAGAAATCCCCCATCGCAGTGGGGACCGTGCCGATCTACCAGGCGGCCGTCCAGGCGGCCGAACGCCGGGGCGCAATCGCGAAGATGACGGCCGACGACCTCTTCGGGGTGATCGAAGAGCATGGGGCCTCGGGTGTCGATTTCGTGACCGTGCATGCGGGCCTTACGATGAAGGCGGTCGAGCGGCTGAAGCAGCAGGGCCGCATCCTCGACATCGTCAGCAGGGGCGGTTCGTTCCTCCTGGAATGGATGGTCTACAACGAACAGGACAACCCCCTGTACCTCCAGTTTGATCGCCTGATAGAGATCGCCAGGAAGTACGACATGACCCTCAGCCTCGGCGACGGCATGAGGCCGGGCTGCCTTGCCGACGCAACAGACCGCACCCAGCTCGAGGAACTCCTGACCCTAGGGGAACTCAGGGACGTCGCGGGCGCAAACGATGTCCAGGTGATCATCGAGGGGCCGGGCCATGTGCCGCTGAACCAGGTGGAACTGAATATAAAGATCCAGAAGGAGATCTGCAAGGGCGCTCCGTTCTACGTGCTCGGCCCGCTTGTGACCGACATTGGCATGGGATACGACCACGTGAGCGCCGCGATCGGCGGCGCGATCGCGGCCGCAGCGGGCGCCGATTTTCTATGTTATGTCACGCCTTCGGAGCATATAAGGCTCCCGACGATCGAAGACGTAAAGGAAGGGGTCATCGTCTCGAAGCTCGCCGCCCACGCCGCGGACATCGCCAAGGGCATCAAGGGTGCGATGGACCAGGACATAAAGATGGCGAAATGCAGGAAGGCCCTCGACTGGAACGGCCAGATCGGTCTCAGCCTGAACCCCGACAAGGTGCGGGAATGGAGGGCCGAGATACCGCCGACCGAGACCGAGGTATGCAGCATGTGCGGAGAATTCTGCGCCATCCGGACGGTGGAGAGGGCGCTGAAAAAGAAATAATGAAGATCGATGCGGTACTTCTGATAGGCCCTACAGGGGCCGGCAAGTCTCCGCTCGGCGACCACATCGAGGCGTGCGGCCTCAATGGTGCTCGCTGCCTTCATTTCGATTTCGGCCATCAGCTCCGCACGATAGCGGAGGCGGAACTGCCGCCCTTGGAGTTCACCCACCGGGAGCATCTCTTTATCCGCGATGTGCTGGAGAAGGCCCTGCTGCTTGAACAGGAGCATTTCCCGGTCGCAGAGAAGATCATACGGTCATTTCTCCGTAGGAAAGAGTACAGGCAGGGAGATTTTGTCATCCTGAACGGACTGCCCCGCCATGTCGGACAGGCGGCCGATATGGAATCGATCGCAACGGTCCGTCATATTGTTGTCCTCGGGTGTACCGCAGGGGTGGTCCATGCGCGGATCAGGGGAAACACCGGTGGAGACAGGACCGGCAGGGATGACGACGACCTGGCGCTCATAGAGAAGAAGCTCAGGATATTCAATGAGAGAACATCTCCGCTTGTCAGCCACTATGAGAATAAAGGTGCCGCCATTGTCCGCGTGGAGGTGACTGCCGATGACGGTCCGGACCGCGTCTACCAGATCATGCGGGTCGGGATGGAACGGTCACGGTCCTGACTTCTTAAAAATCGGGAAACATCTTGAGGATGAAACTGCCGCTTCCCGCCGTTGCCCTGGCAGAAAGTATGCCCCCTTCTATGTACTGCAACTCGAAGTTCCTGACACCCCGTGAGACGAGTTCCTTTGCGTTCGAAGGACATCCGCTTTCACACCCGGCGATCCCCCTGATCATCTTCGGGATCAGTCCCCGGACATCCAGCACGGAGAGATCTGCCCCCTTTGAAGCGGCCAGTCCCTTTATCTTCCCGATGATGCCGTCGAGATCAGGGTGAAAAGGATCGTCGATCTGTATCGAGACCGATTCACCGTCTACTATCGCGTCCAAAAGCATTCTGCTTCCTCCTGTGCCATATCTTTCTCATTTATTGCGCTGCGACCGCAGCCTTACTATTTTACTTATTCGTCGATCCCAGCGCAAAATATACTTCCAGGAGGAATAAGAGACATGGACGGCAGAAAGCGGGCGGATATCCGGCCAGGATTGCACGTATCGATCGTACTGAAAAAAGATCAGCAGACGGGAAGACTCACTGAAGGGATTGTCAGGGATATCCTCACGAAATCTCCGACACACCCTCACGGCATAAAGGTCCGTCTGCAGAGCGGAGAAGTCGGGAGGGTAAAAGAAGTCCTGGCCTGATCCGCAGCGGCCCTACGGCACTATCGCGTATTTGATCCCCTCGCCTGCCACCAGTTTCTGGAAGGCCTGCTGTATATCGCCGAGCCGGAAGGCGCCGCTGATCAGAGGCCTGACGTTGATCACCCCGTTTTTCAGGAGCAGATGCGCCTTTTTCACGTCACCGGGGGTAAAGTGAAACGTCCCCTTCAGTCCGATCTCGTCGTAATGGAGACGCTCCGCATTGAAGGTGACCGTTGTATCGGCCTTGCAACCCCCGAAGAGCACGACCGTCCCCCCCCTCCTGACATAGTTGACCGACACCTCCCAGATGGCCGGCTGGCCCGTGCATTCGAAGACATAGTCAACCCCGAGTCCGCCGCCGAACTCCCTGGCAGCGTCGGCGGCGTGCCCCGGATCGCATATGCGCTCCGCCCCGAGTTTTTTCGCCGTCTTGAGCCTCTCCATCTCCAGGCCGGTTATCATCACCCTCGCCCCTTTGGATCGAGCCAGGAGGAGGTGAAGCAGCCCGATCGGACCGGCGCCGATGATGAAGACTGTGTCTCCCTTCTTTATGCCCAGCCCCTCCATGCCGTGAACCACGCAGGCGAGCGGCTCCAGGAAGGCAGCCTCCCTGAAGTTCAGCTTCTCGGGCTTTCTGAAGACGTTCTGCGCAACTACATGGCGCGGCAGCAGAATATATTCTGCAAACGCGCCGAGGGCCTTCGTGGACATGATCTTTTCGCAGAGATTGAAGAGCCCCTTTCTGCAGTACCCGCAGTCAAGGCACGGCGCACTGTGGACCCCCATGACCGGATCTCCGATCCTGAACTTCGAGACCCCCTTGCCCTTGTCGACGATGATGCCCGAAAATTCGTGGCCAAAAGGCCCCGGCATAGGGATGAGTGAATGACCGCGGACGAACGCCTTCAGGTCGGTGCCGCAGGTGAGGGCCGCCTTGACCTGGACAAGCAGCTCGCCTTCCGCAGGCTCGGGCAGGACAATATCCCTCACCTCTATCGTGCCGGGCTTTTCG
Source organism: Nitrospirota bacterium (assembly GCA_021814475.1). GTDB lineage: Bacteria > Nitrospirota > Thermodesulfovibrionia > Thermodesulfovibrionales > UBA6898 > PALSA-1316. The sequence continues at coordinate 6,847 of JAKAIE010000067.1, read as the reverse complement.
AGCACCGCGGTGAGCATGCGCTAAAGCTCGATCTTTCCGCCGAGGATCTGTCCGGCCAGAGCGGCGACGACAAAGAACGGGATATACCCGATACCGAGATGGGAGGAGGTCCGCGCAAAGAAGATGAGCGGAATCGGCGCATGGATGCAGAGGAACCATTTCAGCGAAAATTTTCGCGTCCCGCTCCTGAGATAACCGAAAAACAGGTTGATCATCACCGTGAGGGAGCAAAGCCCTATCACGATCGCTGCCGTTGATGTCAGGTCCATCAGAAAAAATACCCTATATCGGCCGGTCAGGTCAAGCAAACAGACCGCTATTTAATGTCAAGCCGGCCATGCTACAATTAACAATCGATGAAAGTCGCCCGTCTTTACAGTTTTGACGATATCCGCATCGAGGAGATGCCTGTCCCTGAAGTCGGCCCGGGAGAGGCCTTGATCCGCACAAGGGCCTGCGGCATATGTTCGGGAGATGTCATGCCGTGGTATATCGAGAAAAAGGCGCCGCTTGTACTCGGGCATGAACCCGCGGGAGAGGTGGCCGAGGTCGGCAGAGGCGTCACCTCGCTCAAAAGTGGCGACCCGGTATTCGTCCACCACCATGCCCCCTGCATGACCTGTAAATTCTGCCTGCGCGGGGACCACGTCCAGTGCAGCACCTGGAAGACATCCCGCATCATCCCCGGAGGGGTCTCCGAATATATCCTCGTGCCGGCAGGCAACCTTGCGCACGATACGATCAGACTTGATGAAGGAACAGGCTTTGAAGACGGGACGCTGATCGAGCCGACCGCCTGCGTCGTCAAGGGGTTTACACGGGCCAGGATGGCCGGGGGAGACACCGTCCTGATCATCGGCATGGGCGTAATGGGAATGCTCAATCTCCTGGTCGCCAGGGCATACGGGGCAGGGGCGGTCATCTGCGCGGACCGTGTCCCCTTCAGGCTAAACAGGGCGTCAGAACTCGGCGCGGATGCGGTGATCGATGTTTCACAGGAGACGCTGCAGGACGGGCTCCGGCGGATCACCGCCGGCGATATGGCGGAACTCGTCATCGTCGGACCGAACAGCGCCGGGGTGATGCACCAGGGGATCGGATGTGCCAGGCCGGGAGGAACCGTCCTGCTGTTCACCCCGGCAAAACCGGGCGAGACACTGCCCCTCGATCCGAACCACCTGTACTTCAACGATATTAACCTTATCACCAGTTATTCCTGCGGGCCGTCTGACACGGCAGAGGCCTTCAAACTGGTATCCCGGGGAATCGTGACTGCAGGAAAGCTTGTCACACACCGTTTCCCGATCGAAGATACGGCAGAGGCCTTCAGGCTGACGGCGGCGGCAGGGGCTTCGCTGAAGTCGCTGATCGTCTTCTGAGCAATCATCAATGAGAAAATGACAATGCCCAAGAAGAAGAAAGAATCACCCTCTTTCTGCGAGATACCGCTCCCGAAAGGAGGCGGTGCCGAGGGAGACAACCGGGACGCCTTTTACAGACACAGGGGCGACTTCAGATGGAAGGGGGTCAAAGATCAGCCGTATAAGACCGCCGGAAATGAATGGTCTGATATCATGCGCCGCGTCCTGATCGGCAATCACGGCGAGTCGGCCAGGTTCCACGTGAGGTATTTCGAGATCGGACCGGGGGGCAGGAGCAGTCTGGAGCACCACCGGCATGAGCACGTCGTCATCTGCGTGAGGGGAAGAGGGACCGTCCGATGGGGAAAGAGGAGGAGGACTATGGATTTCATGGATACGGTCTACCTCGCGCCCGGGACCGTGCATCAGCTTTCTAATCCGTTCCAGGAGCCGTTCGGATTTCTCTGCATCGTCAATGCGCGGAGGGACCGGCCGAGGGTACTCGGGGACCGGCCGGACTGATCGTTCTTGTTTTGTGCGAAAAAAATCGTCTATTATAATGGACATCATATCTGAGGAGCCCTATGCATGGAAAATAAGAAGAAACCCGTACCGAACAAATCCCTGACCGACAGGATCTGGGCCCTTTTCGCCTCGGTCAAACTTGCAGTCGTCATCTTCACCCTGATCGCCATGACGTCGATCGTCGGGACGATCGTTGAGCAGAACGCGGACCCCGAAAAGAACATCAAGATCCTGGCGAAGTTTTTCGGTGATTCCGCTGCTGTGCCGGTCTACAATATCCTGAACAAACTGGGGTTCATGGACATGTACCACTCATGGTGGTTCGTGGCCTTCCTCCTGGCCTTTGCGGCCAACCTGATCATCTGCTCCATCGACAGGCTGCCGCGCATCTGGAAGCTGGTCAAGGAACCGATCCATCCGCTCTCCGCCGACCTGCTCGAAAAGACCTCGATCAGGCGTTCTCTGCCCGTCAAGGCCAAACCTGCACAGGCTAAAGAACTCGTCAGGTCCGCAATGAAACAGATAGGGTTCACCCCTCAGGAGGCCGCAGGGGGAGAAGCAGGAGATCGTGGCGACCAGCTTTTCGCCGAGAAGGGCAACTACTCGAGGCTCGGCGTCTACATAACGCATCTGAGCATCCTCGTCATCCTCGCCGGTGCGATCATAGGACTCTTCTTCGGTTTCAACGGGTTCCTGAATCTGCCGGAAGGCGAGACGTCCTCTGTAGCCTACAAGGACCAGGGCAAGGAGATCCCCCTCGGATTCGAACTGCGGTGCGATAATTTCGAGGTCTCCTATTACGGCGAAAGCGACATGCCGAAGGCCTATAAGAGCTGGCTGTCGGTCTACGAAAACGGGAAGAAGGTGATGGAAAAGGCGATCGTCGTCAACGATCCGCTCACCTATAAGGGGATCACCTTTTACCAGTCGAGCTTCGGGATGGTGCCTAACACAACGGGGAAGGGAACGATCATACTCAAGATCAAAGCCCCTGGCGGGCAGTCCCAGGATATCCAGGCAAAGGTCGGCGACTCCTTCGTGATCCCGGGCACCTCTGTCCAGGGCCAGATCACCGATTTCAGCCCGGCGCTGTCGCTGGATGCCTCGGGTAAACCTTTCACCTACGACACGCAGCTGAAGAACCCCGCGGTTTTCATCAAATTCAGCGGCCCCGGCATGAACGCCTCGGGATGGATCCTCAAACGGTTTCCCCAGACCTGGGCCCTGTCAGACGGGAGCAGGGTCGAATTTCTCGATTACTGGGGAGTCGAATACACCGGCCTGCAGGTCAGGAAAGACCCTGGTGTCGGCATCGTCTACCTGGGATGCATCGCCATGGCTATCGGTCTTTTCATGTCCTTCTTCATGAGCCACAGGAGGATATGGGTTGCGGTATCAGAAGACAAAGGCGGTTCAAAGATCACGATAGGCGCCTCGGCGCACAGGAACCGGGCGGCATTCGAGAACAGGGTGGATAAACTGGTTGCCCTAATCGGTGGCAGCCCAAAAGGGGGTAACCAATAAATGACAAGTTCAATCTTTTTCGGATGGGCAACGATCGCCTATATCCTGGCGATGATCTTATACATAGGGTATCTTGCCTTCAGGAGCAAGGGGGTCGGCCTTGCGGCGACAGGCGTCACCATCGCCGGCTTTGTCTCCCAGACCGCGGCACTCCTGCTGCGGTGGAAGGAATTCGCCGAAATAGGCAACATGGGCATCCTGCGGGGCATCCCCCTCACGAACCTCTATGAATCTCTGATATTCTTCGTCTGGTGCCTGATCCTCGCCTACCTGGTGATCGAGTTCAAGTACAAGACGAGATCGTTCGGCGCGTTCATCACCCCCGTCGCGGCCCTGGTGCTCGCCTTCATCGACATCTCCGGCATGTCGAAGAACATCCAGCCTCTCGTCCCGGCGCTCCAGAGCAACTGGCTTCTGGCGCACGTCATGATGAGCTTCATCTCCTACTCGATGTTCGCCGTCTCCTTCAGCACCGGCCTCATGTACCTGATCGCCACGACCGAGGACCGGAAAGAGCCGGCATACATCTTCTGGACGGTCATGCTGAGCGTCTTCGTTGTCGTCCTGTCCGCAATGGGTCTCGATTACCTGACCTTCAAGATGTCGGTCAAGGGACAGGAGGAGTTGATCAAGAGCTATCTCTTCAAGGCCTCATTCAGAAGCGATTCTCCGGCAACGGCAGGCGCGAGCTATGCGGTCGCCGCCGCATTCACCTTCGTGGTATGGCGGTTCGGCGGTCTCCTGAGAAAGGTCATCACCGGCTTCAATATCTCCGCAGAGATCCTCGACGAGATCACGTACAAAAGCATCGCCATGGGCTTTCCGATCTTCACCCTCGGGGGACTTATCTTCGGGGCCATCTGGGCGGACCAGGCCTGGGGCAAATACTGGACATGGGACCCGAAGGAGACCTGGTCGCTGATCACCTGGTTCTTTTACGCGTTCTACCTGCACGGCCGTCTCATGCGCGGCTGGAGGGGCAAGAAGGTGGCGATGGTCGCAGTGCTGGGGTTCATCGCGGTCATCTTCACCTATCTCGGCGTCAACCTGTTACTGTCCGGTCTGCACAGCTACGGGTCTGAATAGTTCATCTTCCTCGCCGGGCCTCGCGCATCAGGGAGGCCCGGCGTCGCAGTATGCCGGTGACATGACAGAGTATGGGACTGCATAAAAAACTTATCGTCTCCTTTGCCGCGGCGGCGATCGTCGTGATAGGCCTCTTTTCATGGCAAAACTTCTCCCTCTCTAAAGAACAGATCACCGGGGCCCGCCGTGCGAAAATCGAACTGCTCACCGAGATCATCAATAACGGCCTGAAGTCGCTGATGCTCGAGGGCCGGGGAAGCGAATTTCAGAAGTTCCTCGACAACCTGATCGCCGAAGATATCGCTGCCATCAGGATATTCACAGAAGACGGACGGATACTGAACTCGACGATCCCGGGTGAGATAGGCCAAAGGATACCCTACAAGGACATGTCGGTCTACCGTGCGCACCAGAACCTGACGATCTACTACCAGAGCGCCGACGGCAAGAAGATCTTTTCGACGATCGTGCTTATCCGCAACGACCGGATCTGCCAGAGATGCCATGGAGGCATTGAACAGATCAGGGGAATTCTCGATGTCGAGTACTCGAGCCACGAAAGCGAGACGGAGACAGCCGGTTCGGCGGCGAGGATCGCATGGGCCGCCTTGCTCACCCTGTTCTGCCTCATAGGCTCTCTCGGTCTCCTCAGCCTGTACCTGATAAAAAGACCTCTCGCGGAGATCGCCGGAGCGATCGAAAAAGACGACGGCGGGGACCAGTTGCGCAGGCTATCCGAGGGGAGAAATGACGAGATAGGAAAGATCGCTGAAAAAATGGCCGTGACCATGGCGGATATACACCGGAACCGGGAGGAGATCGACCGGTACCACGCGGACCGCGACCTGCACGTCGAAAACATGGCGTCGCTCGGCGAACTGGCAGCCGCCGTTGCCCACGACATCAAGAACCCCCTCGCCGGGATCAGCGGCGCGCTTCAGGTCCTCGCCGAGGATTTCCCCGAGGAGAGCCCCCGCAAGGAGATCACGAGGGAGATACTGGAGGAGATCGGCCGCCTCGACTCCTCGGTCAAGGACCTGCTTCTCTTCGCCAGGCCGCCCGATATGCATTTGATTCCTGTGGACATAAATGCTATTATCGAAAAGGTGCGAGACAGGGTGGCGGCCCGGGCCGCGACCCTGAAGGTCGGGCTCGACCTGGTTCCGGCCGCTGTCCCAGCACTCATGGTCGATCCCGAGCAGCTGGAAAGGGCTTTTCTCAACATCGCCCTCCACAGCCTTGAGGCGATGCCTTACGGCGGGCAGCTGAGGTTCGTTCTGCGTGACAGTCCTGAGACCGGCGATATAGAGATAACCGTGTCCGATACCGGACCGGGTATCCCTGAAGAAAAATTGAAAGATATCTTCAAGCCTTTCTTTTCGTCGAAGCATTCCGGCAGCGGCCTGGGCCTGGCGATCGCCAGGAATATCGTCGAGGGCCATCGGGGCAGGATCGAGGTCGAAAGCGCCCTCGGCAAGGGAACTCGCTATACTGTTATTCTTCCCGAAACAAGGTAATCATGGAAAAAGGCAAAATACTGGTCATAGACGATGAAAAACTTTTGCGCTGGTCTCTTCAGCAGAACCTGACAAAGGAAGGTTTTGCCGTCGTGACCGCCGAAAAGGGGTCCGAAGGCCTCGACCTCTTCATGGAAGACCAGCCCGATATCACCCTTCTGGACGTCCACCTTCCCGACACGTCGGGTATCACCATACTTGAGAGCATCAAGAAGGAGAACAAGGATGCGATCGTCATCATGGTGACCGCCTTCGGCGACGTCCAGACCGCCGTCAGGACGATCAAGCTGGGGGCGTACGATTTTGTCGAAAAACCGTTCAATATGGACAAACTGAGGATTCTGATCACCAAGGCCTTCGAGACGGTCTCGCTCAGAAAAGAGGTATCCCAGTTCAGATCGCAGCTCTCGAAGAAATACGGTTTTACCAACATCATCGGCGGATCGGAGGAGATGATTAAGATCACCGATCTTCTTCACAAGGTAGCAAGGAGCGACGCAACGACGATCCTGTTCCAGGGGGAAAGCGGCACCGGCAAGGACCTGGCAGCCAAGGTCGTGCATTACGAGAGCAGCAGGGCAGAGAAACCCTTCATGGACATCAACTGTACCGCGCTCCCCGAGAGCCTCATAGAAAGCGAGCTCTTCGGTCATGAAAAAGGGGCCTTTACGGACGCCAAGCAGATGAAGAAGGGCCTCTTTGAACTAGCCGACGGCGGTACGGTCTTTCTCGATGAAATAGCCGATATGAAGCTCAGCACCCAGGCGAAGCTGCTGAAGGTGATCGAGAACAAGATCTTCAAGCGTATCGGCGGCAATAAGGACATAAGTGTCG
>JAKAIE010000066.1 GCA_021814475.1 Nitrospirota bacterium | reverse complement strand
TTGCCCACATGTCAATTGTGGATCGTTCTTCCGGTGATAACATAATTTGGGCTGCCGTTCTGCTCATATATTCACTATACATGAGATTCACCCTATTGTAAAGCTATTTATGAGACACTACACTAGTCATAATCACGGATATGACAAACTACTGCGATGCGCTTCGTGAGATTTCGACGGCCAGGGAGGAGCTGCCGGGCCGCAGGGGGTATCCCGGCTATATGTACTCTGACCTTGCCTCGCTGTATGAGCGCACCGGCCGTATCAGGGGAAAACACGGATCGGTCACCATGCTGCCGGTAGTGACCATGCCGGAAGACGACATCACTCATCCGATACCGGACCTGACCGGCTATATCACGGAGGGACAGATCGTACTGAGCAGGGAGATCCACCAGAGGGAGATATTTCCACCGGTCGATGTGCTGCCGAGTCTTTCACGGCTCATGCAGAAGGGAATAGGGGAAGGCCGCACAAGGCCGGACCACCGGGCGATCTCGAACAACCTTTATAAATACTATTCCAGGGGAAGGGACCTCCGGCGTCTCGAGGCGATTGTGGGAAGGGATGGAATGACAGAGAGCGACAAACAGATGCTGGACTTCACTGACGCCTTTGAAAGGGAATTTCTGCACCAGGGTATCCTCAGGAGGACAGTGACAGAAACCCTCGATGCGGGCCTTGCCCTGGTCCAGCGGTTTGGGCTTGCATCATGATACATCCCACACGCACAAACCTCCTTATGCTCAGGGACAAGACGAGGTCGGTCGGTAACAGCATGAGAATCCTCAAGGCGAGGAAACAGGCCCTGATCAAGGAATTCCTTGATACCAGCCGGCCCTTCCTCAGGACCAGGGACGACATCAGGAAAAGATACGAAATTGCGATTCAGGAACTCGCCTTGGCACTGGGACATGAAGGAAGAGACTATATAGAGTCCCTGATCGGGATGACTGCGAGGGAGTTCAATATTGACATTACGGAAAAGAGCCTCTGGGGGCTCAGGTATAAGGAAGTTGAGGCCTATGAACCAGCGGTCAGGGGTCCGGAGGAAAGAGGATATGACTATCTTTCCACATCACCTCACGTTGAAGAGTCTGCGTATCTCTTTGAGATGCTACTTGATGCGATGATAGGAATGGCCGCCTTTGAGGGTAAGCTCAAAAGGTTCGGAGATGAGATCATCAACACTACCCGGCGGATAAGGGTCCTTGAGGAAAAGGTGTTGCCTGATCTCCGGAAACAGGTCAAGATGATTTCAGACCATATAGGAGAGCGAGAGAGAGAGGCCTACTGCAGGCTGAAGCATTTCAAGGGGAAGAGGGCGTGAGGGCAAAATAAGTTTTGACAAGCCGGTTGAAGTGAGAAAGAATATGCTTAGATTGAGAACGTCGGGAATGTAAGATTTCGGAAGGAACGAGGGTATGGCTAAACGCAAAGGTGTCTACCTGGTAAAGACCTATACATGGTATCTTGAGAGGCTCGTCTGGCTGGTTGCCGGCACCGATGTCCTCCTGAGCACACTGCTTGCGGCCTTTCATAGTCCATACTGGGCCTATTCGATTCTCTTTGTCGGGCTCTGTTCAATAATGGTCGCATTAACCGGATTCTGTATCGTGGGAAACCTGCTCCGTCTCTTCGGCGCCAGGCCCATGATCCCGATGGAGGTGGAATCCGGGGCTGCTTGGCGCAGATCCTTATATTTCATGCAGACGGATCACTGGTATCTCGAAAGGTATATCTACATGTTCGTCGGCGTGAACCTTTCGATCAGTTCCCTGCTCTCAGTCTGCTATAACCCCAAATGGCTCTACTTTACAGGGTTCGTAGGAACCGCGACCCTCACCTTCGCATTCACCGGTTTCTGTATCATGGCCAATATCCTGTACAGGCTGGGAGCCGAGCCGAGGCTCTGCCGGTATATTTAGAGCAGGGCTGCCGGGCATTCCGCTTTTCAGAAGCTCTCCGTTCGTAGTATCATCATAGCGTGCGTAATCAGACAAAGCAGATCCTCAGCTGGTGCCTCTTCGATTTTGCGAATTCTAGTTATTCGGCTGTTATCGCCGCCGTCGTTTTTCCAGTTTTTTATGTCTCGAAGATCGTGGGTAACGAGGCTGGGCTTGGAGACCTCTGGTGGGGAAGGGCGATCTCGGTCAGCATGGCATTTGTCGCTCTCACCTCACCGCTCCTCGGCGGCGTTGCCGACTACAGCGGAAGGAGAAAAAGGCTGCTGTCCCTATACACGCTCTTATGTGTTTTTGCCGTCGCCTTTTTTCCTGTGCTGAAGCCCGGGATGTACTTCACCGGCTTTCTCCTGATCGTCGCAGCAAATATCGGGATGGAGGGAGGACTGGTCTTTTACAACTCCTTTCTGACAGAGATCGCTCCGGATGAAATGCAGGGGAGGGTATCGGCATGGGGTTTTGCGATCGGCTACGCCGGGTCCATCCTGTCTCTGCTGATCGCCCTGCCCCTGGTCAGGAACGGTTATTTCGGGCTGACCTGGCTGACGGTCTCTGCATTCTTCCTGATTTTCTCGATTCCTGCTCTGCTGAATCTTCCCCCCGACAGAAACGCCGGGATCGGTCTTGTCGGCTCGGCGAAAAAGGGCGTCGCCTATTCCTGGCGGACGATCCGGGAGATATGGAGTAACCGGACCGTACGGCGCTTCCTCGCCGGGTTCCTGATCTATGAAGACGGGGTCAACACGGTGATCGTTTTTTCGTCCGTCTTTGCGGCAACAACGCTTCATTTCACCCCCATGGAACTGATCGCCCTGTACATGCTCGTGCAGGTGACGGCACTCGCCGGAGCCTTTGCCCTGGCAAGGCCGATCGATACCCTCGGACCGAAGAAGATATTGATGGGATCCCTGCTGCTATGGGCGACTGTTGCGGTTGCGGCTTATTTCATAGACGACAAGATAAGCTATTTTTTCCTTGCGGCGGTCGCCGGGACCGGTCTCGGAACGGTGCAGGCGGCAGGGCGGGCATTTTACGCCCAATTCATTCCCGATGGCAGGGAGAGTGAATATTTCGGGCTGTACTCCCTGGTCGGAAAGTCCTCGGCGATCGCCGGCCCGGTCCTCTTCGGATATCTCTCATCGACCTTCCATAGTCAGAGGCCGGCGATCCTTTCGATATCCGCCTTCTTCGCTGCCGGTCTTCTGATCATATGGGGCGTTGATGGCGGGCGGTCTAATGTATCCAGGTCGCGGTGAGTTCGCTGATCAGGTCTGTCATCTCCTGCTTCGATATCGCACGGAAGGCCCTCTCCCTGAGTTTCCTGATATTCGGCAGCGACTTCACATACCAGCTGAACAGCTTTCTGAACATGACGACGGCCCTGGTTTCCCCGAAGTAAAAGCATTGTATTTCGAGATGCTTCAGTAAGACCTTCTGCACCTCCTCCCGCGATGGACGCTCGGGGAGAATCCCTTCACGCAGGAACAGATCCGCCTCATGGAAGATCCAGGGATTGCCGAGTGCCCCCCGCGCAATCGCTACGCCATCGCAGCCCGTCTCATCAAACATCTGTTTTATAAGCGCAGGGGACAGGGCATCTCCGCTTCCGATGAGAGGAATGCTGATCGCTTCTTTGGCCTGCCTGATCACCGCGTAATCGACGCTGCCCTGATATCCCTGCGTCCTCGTCCTGCCGTGGATGGTAACAGAGCTGACCCCTGCATCCATGGCCCTCCGTGCCAGGTCCGGGGCATTGACCGACGAGTCGTCCCATCCGGCTCTCAACTTCACAGTAACCGGAAGCGCCGTATTTTTTACGATCGCCCCGAGTATCCGCGAAAAAAGGGGAGGATCCTTCATGAGAGCAGCGCCTTCCCCCTTTCCCACAACCTTGCTCACCGGACAGGCGGCATTGAAGTCGATCAGCCTGACATTCTTTACTGAAGCGGCGATGACTGTCGCCTCTGCCAGCACCTCAGGCTCGGCCCCTAGCAACTGCAGGCCCAGAGGTGTGTCCTTCTCAGAGGTTATAAGCATCTGCAAGGTCTTTCTGCTGTCATACACGAGCGAACGTCCGCTGATCATCTCCGTGTAGGCGAATTCGCAGCCGTGTTCCCTGCTGATCAGACGGAAGGGCAGGTCGCTGACGCCGGCAAGCGGCGCGAGGAGGCAGCGTGATGAAATGACGATATTGCCGATTTGAAGCATTGTTGCTATTATACAACTAACACGGCATGTAATCTTGACCAGAAGAGGAGGAGCTTATGTCGAGGATTGTGACCTATGAGTGTGTTCAGTGCGGAACAGAGGTGATAGTCAACGAAAACCTCGAAACAAAACTGCGGCCAATCTATTGCTGCGGGATCAGGGTTGAGGAAGTATCTTCAGTTCCGAAGCCGGAACTGAAGAAGAAGGCCGTTGCAAAGGTAACGAAGGCTGCGGCTGGAAAGCTCAACGCAGCAGGTAAGAGCACGACAAAGACAAAGAAGCCGGCAAAGGCCTCCCCGGTAAAGGCGAAGAAACCTTCGGCTAAGAAGACTGCTTCCCGGGCAAGAAAATAGGGGGGATACGATGTGTACAGGGTGCGTGATCGACCATATAAATGTCTGCCCTTCCTGTAAAAGAGACGACGAGGCCTACAAACTGGGAGAGGCGGAGTCCCCGTTCAGAGGTCTCGGGGACGCGAGACTGCATTGTGTCTGCGGGAATATCTTTATCGATATAGAGGAAGAAGAAAAAAGGCGGTCCGGATACGTGGCGGGTGTCTGAACAGGGATCTTTCGTACCGGAGGGGGAAGATATCCCGGACCGGCTGCTGAAGGCGTATTGGCTGTGGGGCCTTGCCGCCACTGTGGCCTTTGTATTGTTTCTCGCGATGCTTGCCTTTTATTACTCGTCTGACTACGATAGCGTCCTTTTTCTGTTTGTCATACTCCTGGCTGGTTTTCTCTGGATCGGGGCAACGTCATACAGCAGGCATTCGTATATTAGACTGAAAGAATACATGGGGGCAAGAGTCAGCCTCACGGAATTTATCTCCACCCAGATAATTGTGCTGCTGTTGCCTTTTTCTTATTTTCGGCTTAAAAAGGAAATTGAGGCATTCAGAATAAAGAGAGGGGCACTGCCCGGTAGCTCTATTCGAAGGTGAGGAGTTCTTCGATTGTGACCATGACGGATTCGCTCAGACTGACCAGATTATAGCCTCCCTCCAGGCAGAAAATACAGGGCACTGCCCTGCACTGAAGTATTCCCCTGACTATGCTCCTTATGCCTTCAGTCGTCACCCGAAGGCCTGCGAGGGGGTCCGCCGCATGGATGTCATACCCGGCTGAGACCAGCATGATATCAGGTTCGAATTTGCTGACCTGAAGCGGAAGATAGTCGTGGTACACATGGAAGAAGTCCTTGTCACCGGAGCCGTGGTGCATCGGCACGTTATAGGTAAAGCCCCTACCTGCATCCCGTCCCCGTTCGGCGTCGGAACCGGTTCCGGGGTAATGGGGGTATTCGTGACTGCTGAAGTAAAAGACCGAGTCGTCGCTTTCGAAGATATGCTGGGTTCCATTGCCGTGATGGACATCGAAATCCACGATGAAGACCTTGCGATATCCCACTTTCTGCGCGTATCGGGCCCCGATGGCAACATTATTGAAAATACAGAAACCCATGGCCCTGCCCGCCTCTGCATGATGCCCCGGAGGACGGACAGCGCAGAATGCCCGGTCAATCTCCCCGGTCCTGCACCGGTCGATCGCCTCAAGTACCGCCCCGGCTGCGACGCGGGCTGCTTCCACCGAATGTTCGGAGATAAAGGTATCAGCGTCGAAATACCCGGTAAACCTCAGGACCTTTTCGTAATACTCGGGGGTATGGACTGCAAGAATATCATCTCTGTCTGCGCGGCGTGGCGCGCATCGGATGAGCCTGTCGAAGAGGCCGGAACTGCTGAGCGCCTTGTTTATCGCAATAAGCCTGTCACCAGATTCCGGATGACCTAACGGCATTTCGTGCCCGAGATACCTATCGTCGTAAAAAAAACCGACTTTTTTCATGTACCCATTCTACCATTGCTTCGGCGAAAAAACAAAAGAGGGCGGGTGTTGCCACCCGCCCTCTGAATCCCGGTGCCACGGGAAGCATAATGGATTGCGGATTTTAGAACAGACCGCTCACCTTTCCCGTTGCGGGGTCCACGTCGACCCTTCTGAAGGCCGGATTGGAACTCGTACCAGGCATAAGGCTGATCGTTCCTGCCATGGGGCAGAGAAACTTTGCGCCCGAATAGATGAGCACATCTCTAATCGGGAGTATCCAGCCTTTGGGTACTCCTTTGAGCGTCGGGTCGTGTGAAAGGCTCAGATGGGTCTTGACCATCATAGTCGCATAGTCTGCGTACTTCGGATCGTCTTCAAGCATCTTGGCCTTTGCCTCGGCTTCCGGCAGCCATGAGACGCCGTCAGCACCGTAGACTTCTTTTGCGATAATCGCGACGCGGTCACGCAGTTTCATCTCCAGAGGATAGAGGAACTTGAAGTCGTTCTTTTCGTTGCATGCGTCGATGACCGCATCCGCCAGTTCCAGAGCACCGTCGCCGCCTTTGAGCCAGTGCTGGGACTCGGCACAGCGGGCGCCTGCAGCCTCAGCGGCCTTCTTGATCACCGCCACCTCGGCATCAGTATCAGTGTAGAAGCGGTTCACGCAGACGACGGGGTTGATACCGGACTTGCGGATGACATTGATCATATGGACCATATTTGCGCAGCCCTTTTCGACAAGCGCGATATTTTCCTTGGTATACTCCTCGGGCAGTGCCTTGCCGGCCACGACCTTCGGGCCCCCGCCATGCATCTTCAGCGCGCGGACCGTCGTGGTGAGCACTGACACATGAGGCTTCAGGCCGCTGAACCGGGACTTCACGTTCCAGAATTTTTCAAACCCTATGTCCGCCGCAAAGCCCGACTCGGTCACATGATAGTCGAAGAGCTTCAGCCCGATACGATCGGCGATGATGGAGGACTGACCCACGGCAATATTGGCGAAAGGTCCTGCATGGACAAAACAGGGGTTGTATTCAGCCGTGCACATGAGGGTCGGATTGATTGTATTGCGCATAAAGGCGGCCATGGCATTGCCGACTTCGAGATCACCCGTGGTAACAGGCTTGCCGCTCTTATCGAAGGCAACCGTGATGTTGTTCAGCCTCTTCTTCAGATCGGCGAGATCATTTGCAATGGACAGGATTGCCATGCACTCGGAACCGACAGCAATCCCGAACTTGGACTGCATCATGAAACCGTCCTGACGTCCGCCGATGCCGATGATCATGTTCCGCAGGCTCTGTGCGCAGAAGTCCATGACCCATCCCATCTCCACGCGGGTGGGGTCGATGTCGAGACGCCTCATCTTGGTAAGGCGTTCAAGCTGCTCGTCGTTATAGTTGCGCTCATGCTGCATCCTGGCGGTCATTGCAACCATAGCCAGGTTGTGGGCGTTCATGATATCGTTGATGTCGCCGGTCAGCCCCAGCGAAAATTCGGTCATCGGGATCAGCAGAGAGTTTCCTCCGCCTGCCGCAGTGCCCTTCACGTTCATCGTCGGACCGCCCGAGGGCTGACGCAGCGCGCCGCCCACGTTTACACCCCGCTTGCCCAGACCTTCCATGAGACCGCACGATGTGGTGCTCTTGCCTTCGCCGAGAGGAGTCGGGGTGATGGCAGTCACCTCTATATACTTGCCATCAGGCCTGCCTTTCAGCCGGTCGATCACCTTGAGAAAGTCGACCTTGGCCAATCGGCCCATGGGCAGCATCTCATCCTTCTGCAGGCCCAGTTTCTCACGCCACTCGTCCGGTGTTGGCATGTGCTTTTCCGCTTCCTCGGAAATCTGCCAGTCGGCTAATTTCGTTGCATCAAACGCCATAAGTTTCTCCTTGTCCTAAGGTGATGGCTGCAGGAATTCCGCAGTGTAGTTGGTCAGAAATTATAAATATAAATGGCCCGGGAAGTAAATAGAAATCTTTATAGCTTTATTTAAAAAACTTATAAGCCTATTTGTCGCTGTTCGCGCGTGCTGCACACCCCGGTGAACTGTGCGGGAAGCAATTTTCTGTTCGATTTTATTATTATATACAATTGAAGACTATATTGCATTATGGAGGAAACTATGAAATATATAAGGGCGGCATTGTGGATCATCTTTCTGGCGGTCGTGCCAGGCATCGCCGATGCTGCGGTTCTGCTGGACAGGGTCGTTGCGATTGTAAACCAGGAGGTGATCACGTGGAGCGAACTGTACCATAATATGGAGCAGGACGCGGTCCCGCAGGTCAGGGACATGAAGCCGGACGAAAGGGCGAAGATTTTCAAGAGCAATGAGGCTTCCTACCTCGAGACCCTCATCAACGCCAAACTCCAGATTCAGGAGGCCCACGCCGTGGGGATGGGAGTATCGCCGGAGGAGATAAAAGAGGCGATGGATAACATCAAAAAGAAATACGGTATGTCGGAAGAACAGTTCCGGGAGTCCCTGAAAAAAGAGGGCTTTGATTACGACGAATACCGGAAAAAACTTGGGGACCAGATCCTGATCGGCAAGATAGTCAATCAGCAGGTGAAGTCGAAAGTCGTGGTCAGCGATGCGGACCTCGACCGCTTTATTGCGGAGAACAAGGACTACGGGATCGGATCCGAGGGGTACAGGATCAGCCAGATCTTCTTCAGGAAACCGAAGAAGAACGACGACAAGAAGGCCGTCGAAGAGAAGGCCCGGGAGGTCATGGCGAAGCTCAAGGCAGGTGAGAAATTCGAAGACCTGGCAAAGGCCTATTCGGAGGAACCTATGGCAGCCGACGGCGGCAACCTGGGTCTTCTCAGAAAAGATCAGCTGATGAAAGAATTTATCGATGCCCTGGCAGTATTGAAGCCGGGTGAAGTCAGCAGCCCGTTCTGGACCGAACGGGGCCTTCACATCATTCGGCTTGACGAACGCATCGCCGCCAAGGACCCCGCAGAGATCCGGGATGATGCCCGAAAGGAGTTGACCTCAAGGGTCTTTATGGAATACTACAATAAATGGATAAAGAAACTGAGAGAAAAGGCCTTTATCGAGATAAGGCTATAGGCGCGGAAAGACAGATGGAGGTATTGAATATTGGCGTACTGGCCTCGGGAAGGGGCTCGAATTTTCAGGCGATCATCGACGCAGCCGATTCGGGCATTATAAAAGGGGTTACGATCAGGGTATTACTTACCGACACTCCGAATGCGTATGCGATCGAGCGTGCAAGAATACATGGCATTGAATCTGTCGTGGCACTGCCGAAGGAGTTCGGCTCAAGAGATGAGTACTTCAGCTATCTGGCGGAAGAGATGCGGAAGAGGGGAATAGGCCTCATCGTGCTGGCCGGCTTCATGCGCATTGTCGGGAAGCCCCTGATCAATGCCTTTCCGAACCGCATCATGAATATTCATCCGGCTCTGCTCCCTTCATTCCCGGGCCTCCACGGTCAGAAACAGGCAGCCGACTACGGGGTGAGGATTTCCGGATGCACAGTACATTTTGTTGATGAAGGCATGGATACCGGCCCTGTGATCATCCAGGCAGCGGTCCCGGTAACGCCTGATGACAATGAAGCGTCCCTGTCTGAACGAATCCTCCACTGCGAGCACAGGATTTTTCCCGAGGCGATCCGGCTCTTTGCCGAAGGCAGGATAAGTGTTTCAGGAAGAAAGGTCCTGATCAGCGGGGTGCCCGCTCCCGAGGGGTTCCTGATCTGGCCGCCTCCCGGCTGTTAGATATTCACCGGATTTGCTGTGAGATTCTGCCTGAAGTACTGTCTCGCCTGCTGAAAAACCGCGAGGTATTCCGGCTTGCGATAGTCCGGGTAGGCATGCGAGAACGGCCGATACGCACCCTTACTGTAGATATATTCCTGCTCCGCGTATACGCCTTTGCCGAGATAGATCCGGTGGGAATAGTTCTTTGTGGAGGCCAGGACAATCTTTGCCTCGGTCAGATATCCAGGGTCGATATTGATCCTGCGCCTCCCCCCGAGCAGATGGCGGGATTCCATATCATCAGTCAGGATCTTAATATCGGGCAGAAGCGAGGCCTCGACGAGCCTTTCAAAGAAGATGAACCTGCGGGTGATGGGTGTGCCGAGTTCATCACTGTAATACCGGGTGAGGTCCCACGCGATACGCTCGCTTTCAAAAAGCACAGGCCCCAAATGCTGCTTCAGAAGAGAGAGCGCCCCCCGGTAAACCTCCTCGTCCGAAAAAAGCGTCCCGGCAAAGAGGAGGGCCACCTCGCGATGCCTCTTGGTGCTCATTACTGCTTCAACAGGGTCTGCAGAAAGTCTCTTGCCTCCGGAGAGTTCCAGTCCATTCCCCCTATGACCCTTTTTGCCAGGACACCTTTTTTGTCGATGACATAGGTCTCGGGTACACCGGTCACCCCGTAATCCCCGGCCGTCGTCCCCTCCGGATCCGTGTAGACAGGAAAGGTATATCCCATGGACTTCATATAGGAGAGGGCAGACTCGGGGGTGTCCTTGTAAAGGACAGTGATCATCCTGAATCCGTCGGCGTAAGACATCGTGCGGTAAAGCGCATCAATGGATGGCATTTCCTCCTTGCACGGCTGACACCAGGAGGCCCAGATATTAAGGAACACAACTTTCCCCTGAAGCTCTCCCGGGGTCACACCTCTTCCGCTGATAGCATCGACAACATGGATCGCCGGGGCACCATTACTGACACCGCGATGCCCCCCATTGTCAGTCCGCAGGGCAGCATAGATGACGATTCCTGCGACTGCCAGCAAGACAGCAAGAACGAGAGCCTTGTTTTTCTTCACGCGCGGCGACAGCCTCTGCGTCAGCTGACGCCGGAGAGGACCGGGGCCTCATCCTCGGCCACAAAGACAGGCGTATCCGCCTCAAGCAGGACCCTGATCCTGTTGGAACCCCTGAACCGGCCTTTCAGGATCTCCTCAGAGAGGGGATCCTCGATCACCGTCTGTATCGCCCGGCGCATGGGGCGCGCTCCGTACGCAGGTTTATAATACCGTTCCAGTATCCACTCCTTCACTTCCCGGGACACATCAACGACGATATCCTGTTCAATCAACTGACTGTTCATCTCCTCTATGAGCAGTTCGACTATAGATATAAGATGCCCCTTCTCCAGGGGATGAAAGACGACGATCTCATCAACCCGGTTGAGAAATTCAGGATTGAACTGCTTCTTGAGTTCGTTGAGGACATTGTCCTTGATCTTGTCGTACGCCTCTCCGCTCGCCGCACGCTGGAAACCCAGCGGCGTGGACTTTTCGATAATCCTGGCCCCGATGTTCGAGGTCATGATGATCACCGTGTTGCGAAAATCCACCTTCCTGCCGTAGCTGTCCGTCAGGACACCTTCGTCGAGAACCTGCAGCAGTATGTTGAAGACATCATGATGGGCCTTCTCGATCTCATCGAAGAGGACCACCGAGTATGGTTTCTTTCTGATCTTTTCGGTAAGCTGTCCTCCCTCTTCATAACCCACGTAGCCGGGAGGCGCACCGGTCAGCTTCGAGACATTGAACCGTTCCATGTACTCGGACATGTCTATCTTGATCAGCGAGTTTTCGTCATTGAAAAGAAATGTTGCCAGGGCCTTTGCCAGTTCGGTCTTGCCGACACCCGTGGGGCCGAGAAAGAAGAAGGAACCGATAGGTTTCTTTTTGTTCTTCAGTCCGGCACGTGACCTTTTTATCGCCTTCGCCACTTTTCTGACTGCCTCGTCCTGCGCGATAACCCGGTGGTGAAGTTCGTCCTCCATCCTGAGCAGTTTTTCCGTCTCTTTTTCTTCGATCTTGAAGACCGGGATGCCGGTCATCTTCGCGACTGTGTAAGCGACATCCTCTTCGGTAACAACAGGGATCTCTCTTCCGATATCATCCTTCCATCTCTTCTGTTCCTGTTCGAGGATTCTGCGAACACGCTCTTCCTCGGACCGGATCGCTGTTGCCTTGTCCAGATCATGCAGTTTCACATAGAGGTTCTTCTCTTTGGACAACCGGGTGAGCCTGAATTCCAGTTCCTTAAGTTCGGACGGAGGGGTGAAGCGTTTCAGTTTGATCCGGGAGCCGGTCTCGTCAATGACATCGATCGCCTTGTCCGGAAGGAACCGGTCCTGGATGTATCTGTCCGACAGCCTGGCCGATGCTCCCACCGCCTCGTCGGTGATCTTGACGCGGTGGTGAGACTCATATCGCGGTTTTAATCCCGCCAGGATCTTGACGGTTGTATCGACATCGGGAGGCTGTATCTGGACCGGCTGGAACCTCCGTTCCAGTGCCCTGTCTTTTTCTATGTATTTACGGTACTCATTCGGAGTCGTCGCGCCGATGCACTGGATCTCCCCGCGAGAGAGTGCCGGCTTCAGCATACTGGACGCATCAATGGACCCCTCCGCAGCTCCCGCACCTATGAGGGTATGAAATTCGTCAACGAAGAGGATGATATTATCTGACTGCGCAATCTCCTTCATGACGACCTTGAGGCGTTCTTCGAACTGTCCGCGGTACTTTGTTCCGGCGATCAGTGCACCCAGATCAAGGGCGATGATCCTCTTGCCGATGAGATTCTCGGGAACATCTCCGGCTACGATCTTCTGACATAGTCCTTCGACAACTGCGGTCTTTCCCACTCCCGGTTCACCGATGATTGCGGGATTATTCTTGATCCTCCTGCCGAGAACCTGGAGAATACGCTCGATCTCATCCTCCCTCCCGATAACCGGATCCAGCCGGTTTTCCTTGGCCATGAGTGTCAGATCCCTCCCGAATTCATCAAGGGCAGGGGTGGCGCTCCGCTTATCCCGGTTGTTCGCGTATGATCTGATAGAAAGGTTGATGGTCAACTGGCGTGCGCCGAGAAGATTGGCTCCAAGGTTTCTGACGATCTTGCCTGCGATGCCCTCATCTTCCCTGATCAGGCCGAGGAGGAGATGTTCACTGCCGATATAATTATGTCCGAGCAGCCTGGCCTCTTCAACAGCCAGTTCGAGTACTTTTTTCACGCGGGGCGTGAAGGGAATGTCTCCAAAGGTGAGCAGATTCATCCCCGCAGGGAGATTGCGCTCTATTTCCATGCGAAGTTCATCGACCGTGAGCCCCATCTTCTTCAAAATTGCGACCGGCAGCCCATCGTCTTCCCTCAGCAGCGCCAGGAGAAGATGCTCGGTACCGAGATAGTCGTTCTGACGTTTTTCCGCCTCTTCCTTGGCATAGATAATGACCTTGCGGCCTCTCTCCGTAAATTTCTCGAACATCGATAACTCCTTTAATACCGAGTATTTCCTTTAATCAATATTACTTTCTTTTGAACCGTAAAGTCAATTGAGCAAACGATTTTCAGGAGTCGGAGAGGCCCGGCATGCCGGGCTAATCTGCCGTGGGGATCAGAGCTATTTCAGGTCCAGGGAAGAGAAAAAGTACGGGATTTCGTAGTCCGCTGATTTCACGGAATCGGAGCCGTGAACAACGTTGCGCTCGATGTCCGTTGCAAAGTCGGCCCGGATCGTTCCCGGAGCAGCATCCTTGTAATTCGTCGCGCCCATAGTCTCGCGGACGGTCGCAATCGCATTGTCCCCCTCGAGCGCCATGACGACGATCGGGCCTTCTGACATGAACGTGGTGAGGCTGTCATAAAACGGGCGGTCTTTATGTACGATATAAAAATTTCTGGCTTCTTCCCTGGAGAGCCGGATAAGCCTGAGGCCGGCAACACGAAGCCCTTTCTGCTCGAATCTGCGTATTACTTCGCCGATCAGGTTTTTCTTGACCCCGTCGGGTTTCACAATAGACAATGTTCTTTCCATGATTCCTCCGTTCAGAAATAATATAGTGAAACTGCGTGATCTCTATTTGACGGTCGTACTATTTTCGCGGGGCGAGGGCTGTCTCGACGAGGCCCTTTACCGCAACGGCAGATTTGCTGAAAAGCCTTTTGTCTTCATCGGTCAGGGCAAGTTCGATGATCTTCTCTACGCCGTTGCGTCCCAGTACAACAGGTACGCCGACAAAGAGGTCGTGGACGCCGTATTCTCCGTCGAGATACGCGGCACAGGGCAAAATGCGCCGTTCATCGGAAAGCACCGATTTGACCATCTGGAAAACAGAGGCCGCCGGGGCATAGTAGGCGCTGCCGGTCTTCAGTAGTGATACGATCTCCGCGCCGCCATTCTTCGTCCTGTCGATGAGTTCGGCAATACGCTGCGCGCTCAGGAGTTCAGGAAGAGGGATCCCCTTGACGGTTGTATATTGGGGCAGGGGGACCATCAGGTCTCCGTGTCCTCCCAGGACAAGGGTTTCGACGTCTGCAGGCGCAACGCCCAGTTCAAAGGCGATGAACGTCCTGAAACGCGAGGCATCAAGCACGCCTCCCATTCCGATGACCCTCTGCGGCCGGAATCCCGAAATCTTCCAGCTGATCTGGGTCATCACATCCATGGGATTGGTGACCACAATGTAGATCCCGTCAGGCGATAAAGGCGCAGTACCTGAGACAACACTCCTCATGACATTCGCATTTGCGTACAGAAGGTCGTCTCTGCTCATGCCGGGTTTTCTCGGCAACCCTGCCGTAACCACGATAATATCGGAGCCGGCCGTGTCCGCAAGGTCGTTGGTCCCCCGGATGGACGACGAGATATTCCACAGGGGACCAGCCTCGGCGAGATCAAGCGCCTTTCCCTGTGGTACGCCTTCGACGATATCGAAGAGCACCACATCGGCGATCCCAGACTGATAGATCAGCTGCGCTGCTGTTGCGCCGACGTTGCCTGAACCTATGACTGAAACTTTTGTTTTCATGCGACGCATAGTATAAAAGAATGACCTTAATTATGGCAAGGGGAACCCCGGTTTCTGCCAAGACCGAGAAACATGCCGACCTGAAGGTTCAGTCAATTAATACCTTGACACAGGACGGAACAATAAGATATATATTTGAACTGATTTCAAATAGCCACGGGAAGGATGATGATGGGAGAAATTCGCGTTGCGATAGCCGGGCTTGGTAATTGCGCCAGTTCGCTGCTTCAGGGAATAGAATATTACCGCACTGTGGACACTGCAGGGAACAGCGGGGTAAGCGGTCTGATGCATTACAACCTGGGGGGGTATATCCCCGGTAACATAAAGGTCGTCGCAGCCTTTGATGTCGATGCGCGAAAGGTCGGGAAACCGGTATCCGAAGCAATCTTCAGCGAACCGAACTGTACGAAGAGATTCCAGGGCATACCCCAGGGAAGCGGTCCTGTCGTCGAGATGGGCACAGTGCTCGACGGGGTGTCCGCGCATATGAAGAATTATCCTCAAAACCGCAGATTCGTTCTTGCAAATCGGAAGCCCGCGGATGTGGTCAAAGTACTAAAAAAGTCGGGCGCCGACATGCTGATCAACTATCTGCCCGTTGGCTCGAAAAAGGCGACGTCCCATTATGCGGAATCGTGTCTTAAGGCAGGAGTCGCTCTAATCAACTGTGTCCCTGTCTTTATCGTCTCCAGCGGTCAGTGGGCAAAACGTTTCCAGGAACTGGGGATCCCGGCTATCGGTGACGACATCAAGAGCCAGATCGGTGCCACTATCATCCATCGCTGCCTCACCAAGCTTTTTGAAGACCGGGGGGTTTCGATAGACAACACCTATCAGCTGAATGTGGGAGGCAACACTGATTTCATGAACATGCTCAACAGCTCGAGACTGACCATGAAAAAGATATCAAAGACCGAGGCGGTGCAATCCCAGATGCAGGAACCCCTGGCCTCTGATCACATCCATATAGGACCCTCCGATTACATCCCATGGCTGAATGACAATAAGGTCTGCTTTCTGAGGATCGAGGGGAGGGGATTCGGCAATGTACCTCTGCACCTTGAGCTGAGACTCTCGGTCGAAGACTCACCGAACAGTGCGGGGGTAGTCATCGATGCGATACGATGCTGCAAAATTGCTCGGGACAGAAAAACGGGAGGTCCGCTCCTGTCGCCATCCGCATATTTCATGAAACACCCGCTGAAGCAGTTCTCCGATGAGAAGGCGAAGGTCATGGTCGAGGAATTCATCAGCGGCAAGAGGGAGCGGTAGGATCGTCTTCTGATGATCGGTGAGAAACTCGGTCATGTGTTCGACAGGCCCCTGCGAGGTCTGGCCGGATGGATCACTGTCAGTCCGAACAGTCTGACGATTACAGGCTTTCTCCTGACCCTGGCGGCGTCGACCATCCTGATGAGAGACATCTTCCTCGGCGCGGTCCTGATCCTGGTCAGCGGGGCCTTTGATATCCTGGATGGGGTCGTCGCCAGGTGCAACAACAAAGTGACGCCCTTCGGCGCCTTTCTCGACTCCGTTCTGGACCGTTACTCGGATGCGGCAATGTATCTCGGACTGGCCGTAAACCTCCTGAACCACCAGAATACAACCGGGGCATGCCTCTCGGTCATTGCGTTGATCGGCTCCCTGCTAATAAGCTATACGCGGGCAAGGGCCGAGGGGTTGGGCTGGTCATGCACGATCGGACTGATGGAGAGGCCGGAGAGGATTATTGTGCTGACTCTGGGCGCGTTAGGCGGTTTCATCATGCCGGCGCTCTGGCTACTTGCCGTCCTTACACACCTGACCGCTGCACAGAGGGTTCATCACATATGGCGGCTTGCAACCAATGAAAAAACAGGCGGCTGAGACAAGATTCAATACTCGATGCCTTCCCGGGCAGCGGTATTCAGGGCATATGGGTGCTTGACTTTCTGCATATTCGTCACATAATCCGCGTGACTGATCATTCCCTCGGTTGCACCGTTTCCCGTCAATACAACCTCCTGATCAGCAGGTCTCTTCTGAAGAAATGAGATGGCCTCTGGCTCAGATATGACCCTTTCACCGATGAGGCAGATGAATTCGTCCAGGATCACAAGATCATAGTGCCGGTGAACCGTGCATTCAGAGATGGCTGACAGGGCAAGGCGGGCCTCCACGGAAAGTCTGTCCCTGTCGATCCCGGGGTTAAAAAAGGGTGACTTGACAGTATCGAATATTATTACGTCGATTCCTGCCTGCTGGAGGAGGGGAATCTCACCCAATGCGCTTTTTTCCTTAAAAAACTGCGTAAAAAGCACATTAAGACCCCTGCCTTTTGCGCGCAAGGACATTCCGACTGCAGCAGTTGTCTTTCCCTTGCCGTCGCCTGTATAGATATGAACTAAGCCTTTTCGCATTACTGAAAACGTAATAACAGCCTGGTATGAAAGAAAATTTGGAGCGGGCGACGAGATTCGAACTCGCGACCTTCAGCTTGGGAAGCTAACACTCTACCACTGAGTTACGCCCGCATGCCACTTTTATAAATCAGATTGCGGTGAAATGT
>JAKAIE010000134.1 GCA_021814475.1 Nitrospirota bacterium | reverse complement strand
GGCAATCAAGGAGTATCTAGAAAATCATAATCAGAATCCTCGGGTGTTTTCATGGACCGCACCTGCAGAAAAGATTCTGACCAAAATAGCTAAATGTAAAGAAGCGTTGGAGACACTACACTAGTATATCCGATCTGCGGCGAATATCCAGGGGGTAGCGGCGCTCAGGGGTACCGCTATTTCGCAGGCGGAAAGTGCTTCACGACAAATTCCCGCTCTTCCTCTTCGGTCGGGAGGTTCCCCCTCAGCTTTTCATCGAGGACGCCCCTGAGTATCTTCGAGTAGACAGGTCCCTGGGGTATGCCGAGGGCCCTGAGGTCGCGTCCTTTGAGAAGCGGGCGGACCTTCTTCAGAGAGACGAGGAAGTTGGAGATATCCTTCTTCTTCCCCCTGTCGCCGGTGGAGGACATTGCAAAGAGCAGTGTTTCAAGAGGCACGTCGATCAGGAGGTGATAGGCCGCGGCAGGATCTTCGAGCGGCAGCCTGGCGAGCAGCTTCCCTGCAATCTCCTCACTGCTTGCAATAAGGGCATGCACCCTGGGCGGCGGCGAGAGCCGGTAGAGGGCTCCGAGCCGGGCCTCGTCGCTGAGTTCAGAAAAGAGCGCCATCAGGTAGAGGACCGCGATATCAGCCTTTTCTTCGTAGTAAAGAAGGTTATACCAGGCCCAGGTCTCCCCGACCGACGCAAACAGCTCCTGGAGTTCCTCGCAGAAGGACAGGTCCGGATGGATCACCTTCAGGAGGTCGAATTCGGAGAGCCGCTTGATTGTCCTGGCCGCGTTCGTCTCCCGGAATGCGAGCACCAGTTCTTCATACAGCCTGAAGCCCGAAAGCCTGTCGAAGAGGTTCATCTTGAGCGCTGATTTGATCAGGTTTTCGGTGTGCCTGCTGAGCCTGAAGCCGAACCTCTCGGAAAACCGGATTGCCCGGAAGGCCCTGGTCGGGTCCTCGATAAAGCTCAGGTTGTGCAGCACCCTGATCGTCTTTTCGCGGATGTCCCTCTGCCCTCCGAAAAAGTCTATAAGTTTTCCGAAGTCCCTCTGGTTCAGTTTCACCGCAAGGGTGTTGATCGTGAAGTCCCTGCGGTAGAGGTCTTTTTTGATCGAAGATGTCTCGACCGTCGGCAGGGCGGCCGGAGACTCATAGTACTCAGTGCGCGCAGTGGCCACATCGATCTTGTAGTTATCTATGATGATTGTTGCGGTGCCGAACTTCTCATGCGCCCTGATCGTCCCATGCAGCCTTTCGGCCATCGTCCGCGCAAAGAGGATCCCGTCTCCCTCGATGACCAGGTCTATATCGAGGTTCTCTTCTCTGAGGAGGAGGTCCCTGACCGAGCCGCCGACGAGGTAGGCGCTGTATCCCATCGTCTCGGCGGTCTTTCCCGAGGCCTGCAGGATGGAGAAGATGTCCTTCGGGAACCTGTCCTTCAGCCACGACGCCAGGTTCCGGCCAGGAGAGGTCCTTTCGGTGATATCGCCGCGATCGAGGTGGCGCTTCCGCAGAAAGTCTTCGTACAGGACCCTCAGCAGGTCGGTCCTGGTGATCGCACCGGCAAGGACGCCCTTTCGCATGACCGGCATGAACCTCTGATTATGTTCGATCATCGAGGTCTCGATCTCCCTGATCGGTGTGTCCGTCTCGACCGTCAGGGCATCAGGGGTGGTAAAATCGATGCAGCGGTTCTTTCTGAACCCGTGAAAGATCGCCTTTTCGACCACCTCGCGGGATATCAGGCCTGCGTAGACCCCATCGTTCAGCACCGGCAGGACGTTCACCCCGTAACGGGTCATCGTCTCTTCCGCCTCCTTGATGGTGCTGTCCGGACGGATCGTGATGACCGGCGTTGTCATGATATCGGCAGCCACCTTCCCGGGCTTGACATGTGCGGGAAGCAGCCCCCTGAGCCTGTCGGAGACGATCTCGATCGAGGCGTCCCCGAGCGTGGCAGAGGCGGCTGTCGGATGTCCTCCTCCGCCGAATTCCTTTGCCAGTTCCGCAACGTTCAGTTCAGGCACCCTGCTCCTGAAGACGATCAGGATCTTGCCGCCCATGTCGAGCAGGAGCGCCACGGCATCGACATCCTCCATCTCGATGATCCTGTGGGCGAGGTGCGCAGCGTCGCCCACATAGAAATCCCGCGAGGCCCTGGCGACCGCTATGCTCACGCCGCCGATAACGAGAGTATCCGCAGTCTTGATCAGCTCGTTCAGCAGTTCGAGTTCCTGGACGTTCAGGTCCCTCTTCACGTAGTTCGAGACGATATTGAGGTTCGCCCCTTTTTTCAGCAGCCACGCGGCCGCCAGCATGTCCCGTTCTGTTGTCGAGGGGAAGAGCAGTGAGCCGGTCTCTTCGTAGATCCCCAGTGCGAGGAGTGTCGCTTCGAGGGGAGACAGCGGCACTTTGCGCTCCTTCAGGATCTCGGTGAAGATCGTGGCGGTTGCTCCCACCTCCTCTATCTTCTCGGTCTCTCCCCTCAGATCTCCCGCCTCGACCGGGTGATGGTCGTACACATGGATCCTGATGTCCCTGTTTGTGAGGGCATTGGCGAGAGACGCTATTCTCCCCGCCTGCTTCGTATCGACGACGATCAGCCGCGTGATCTTAGACGGATCGATCTCCTTTATGCGTTTCAGGGGGACCGGGTGAAAGACCTCGATGAAGTCCCTGACATTCCTCTCCTGCGAGCCGGGGAAGACGAGCGAGGCGCCGGGGTAGATCCTGAGCGCGGCGACCATCGACGCGAAGGCGTCGAAGTCGGCGTTGATGTGAGAGGTGATAATATCCACAATGAAGGGCCTGCTGACAGTCCGGCGCTACCCCCGTCGCCTACGGGACGAAGACCGAGACATGGTTCCTGCCGCTGTTCTTCGCCGTAAACAGGGCGGTGTCGGCATAGGCGATCAGGTCGTCATGGGTCTTGATCTTCGGGTGGGGGTAAGTCGCGACGCCGACACTGACCGTGATCGTTCTCCTGCCACGGAGGTTTCTGAAAGGGTGGACCCGTATGCATTCCCTCAGCCTTTCCGCCTCGGCGATCGCCCCTTCGGTGGAAGTCTCGGGAAGCAGCAGGATGAACTCCTCTCCGCCGTACCGGGCCAGCACGTCGCTCCTGCGTGAGTGCTTTTTCAGGAGACCGGCAAAATCCTTCAGCACGGCGTCGCCGATCCTATGGCCGTAAAGGTCGTTGATCTTCTTGAAGTGGTCGATATCGAGCATCAGGCAGCTGACCGGCGAGGCATACCGCTGGCTCCGGCTGAACTCCTCGACGATCCGGTGGTAGAAATACCTGATGTTGTAAATACCGGTCAGGTAGTCGGTGATCGCAAGCTTCTCGAGCCGGGATTTTTCGTCCTCGACCTGTTCGAAGAGGAATGCGTTGTACAGCGAGTTAGCCGAGGCATGCGCCATATTGTTCAGGAGGTTTATCTCATGCTCGGTGAAGGAATGCTGCGCCCTGGAGGTACGGAGAAAGAGGGTCCCGATGACCTTGCTCCTGTAGAAGATCGGCACGACGAGGATCGACCGGATGCCGAGAGGAGAGATGATCTCCCGCACCTTGTCCATGATAGGATCGGTGGAGACGTCCCGGACCACTACGTGCTTTTTCGACGTCAGTGCCTCGAGGATCTCCGGATATTTCTTAAGGCTGAGCTTTATGCCGCTGAACATCGGGTCTTCAAAACTCGCCACGACGAGGGCGGCCTTGCGCCGCCAGTCTATCTTGATGATCGAACACCTCGTCACGGGAATGATCTCGGCGATCTTCCTGA
>JAKAIE010000065.1 GCA_021814475.1 Nitrospirota bacterium | reverse complement strand
TCGGGGTATGGATACCCTACGCTGCCGTCCTGATCTTTGTCCTGGGCTTTGTCTACAGGGTGATCAAGTGGGGCCGGTCTCCGGTGCCCTTCAGCATCCCGACGACCGCCGGACAGATGAAGTCATTCCCCTGGATAAAGCAGAACAAGCTTGACAACCCGTCGGGCACGCTGGGCGTCGTCGGCAGGATGGCGCTTGAGGTCCTGGCCTTCAGGTCCCTGTTCAGGAATACAAAGACCGAACTGAGAGAGGGGCCCCAGTTGTCCTACGGCTCGGAGAAGTTTCTCTGGGCGGCCGGCCTGGCCTTCCACTGGTCTTTCCTCATCATCTTTATCCGGCATTTCAGGTTCTTCATGCTTGAGGTCCCCGCGCCGATCCAGATGATCGAAGGCGTCGACAGTTTTTTCCAGATAGGGGCGCCCCTGCTCTATATGACCGATGTGGTGCTCATTGCCGCGGTGACGTTTCTTGTCTTCAGGCGACTCACGATGCCACTGGTGAAATATATCTCGTTGCCGGCGGATTATTTTCCGTTGTTCCTGATCCTCGGCATCGGCGTCACCGGCATCCTGATGAGGTATTTCACGAAGGTGCACGTCGTCGGGGTGAAGGAACTCGTGCTGGGGCTGCTGAGCTTTCAGCCCAGCGTGCCTGACGGCATCGGCGTCATATTCTACATTCACCTGTTCCTGGTGAGCTCGCTGCTCGCCTATTTCCCGCTCAGCAAGCTGATGCATATGGGGGGCGTTTTCCTCAGCCCGACCCGCAACATGCCGAGCAACAGCAGGGAGGTACGGCACGTCAATCCGTGGAACTACCCGGTGCATGTGCATACCTATGCAGAGTATGAAGACGAGTTCAGGGAAAAAATGAAAAAGGCTGGATTACCAGTAGAAAAGGAGTAGACATGGCAAAAGGTCCAACACCACAGGAACTCTCTGATATAAATTACAGGCCTCCGCAGACCGAATGGATGCAGACCCCGGTCGACTTCAAACCGGGCACGTTCTGCTGGGGCGCAAAAGGCAAGAACCTTCAGATTCTCGAATTCCCGAACGCCCGGGACTGGAACCCGTCCGAGGAGGACTGGAAGCTTCCTGAGAACTGGAAGGAGATCATCCTTGACGGGATGAAGGACAGGCTTTCGAAGTACCGTTCGTTCCAGCTTTTTATGGATATATGTGTCCGCTGCGGGGCGTGCGCCGACAAATGCCACTTCTTCATCGGCGGCGGCGACCCGAAGAACATGCCGGTCCTGAGGGCGGAGCTCATGCGCTCGGTCTACCGGAACTACTTCACCGCCTCGGGCAAGCTCTTCGGCAGCATCGCCGGCGCCCGGGAACTGACGCTCGACGTACTGAAGGAATGGTGGTACTATTACTTCCAGTGCACGGAGTGCCGCCGCTGTTCGCTCTTCTGCCCCTACGGCATCGACACCGCGGAGGTGACGATGATGGGCCGCGAACTCCTGAACCTCCTCGGCCTGAACACGGACTGGATATCCGGCCCTGCGGCCAACTGTTACATGAAAGGCAATCACCTCGGCCTGGAACCGCATACGATCGTCAGCAATGTCGAATACATGCTCGATGACATCGAGACCATCACCGGGATAAAGATCAACCCTTCTTTCAACAGGAAGGGGGCGGAGATCCTCTTCGTGACGCCGTCTGGCGACCTCTTTGCCGATCCCGGCACGTATACCTGCATGGGGTACCTGATGCTCTTTCATGAGCTGGGCCTCGACTACACCTGGAGCACATATGCGTCGGAGGGTGGAAACTTCGGTTTCTTCACGTCGAACGAACTGGCGAAGAGGCTGAACTCGAAGATCTATGCAGAGGCAAAACGCCTCGGCGTCAAGTACATCATCGGCGGCGAGTGCGGTCACATGTGGAGGGTCCTGACCCAGTATATGGATACCTGGAACGGTCCGGCGGACTTCCTGGAGGTCCCGGTTTCTCCGATCACCGGCACACGGTTCGAGAACGCGAAATCAACGAAGATGATTCACATCACTGAGTTTACCGCCGACCTCATCAAGAACGGCAAGCTCAAGCTGGACAAATCGAGAAATGACAACCTCATCGTTACCTACCACGACTCCTGCAACACCGCCCGCGGTATGGGGCTGATGGAGGAGCCGAGGTATATCATCAATAACGTCGTCAATAACTTCCACGAAATGCCCGAAAATACGATCAGGGAGCAGACCTTCTGCTGCGGCAGCGGCACCGGCCTGAATGCGGGGGAAAACATGGAACTGAGGATGCGCGGCGGCTTCCCCCGGGCGAATGCGGTCAAGTTCGTCAAGGAGAAGCACGGCGTCAATATGCTCGCCAACATCTGCGCGATCGACAGGGCGACGCTGTCGGCCTCCATGGATTACTGGGTGCCCGGAGTCGGTGTGACCGGCGTCCACGAACTCGTTGCCAATGCGCTCATCATGAAGGGTGAGAAGGAGCGCGAGACGAACCTTCGCGGCGAGCCTCTTCCCGGAAAGGAGGGCAACTGATCATGTATAACGGCGGAAAGATTATTGCGGGTCTGGCCGTTTTTCTGGCCTTCTTTTTATTCCCGTTTTATTACAACCTCGGGAAGGCCAATGCGCGGCCGGAGCTCAAGACCGACACCCCGGCCATCCGGGAATGGGCTCAGAAATACGGCAAGAAAGAGTGCGTGGAGTCCAAGGACTTCATGCGCGCAGAGCATATGCAGCTCCTGAACGACTGGCGTGATTCCGTTGTCCGCGACGGCAACAGGATCTATACGAACGCAGAAGGCAGACATCATTTGATGAGTCTGCAGAACACCTGCCTGAACTGCCATTCGAACAAGAAGGAGTTTTGTGATAAGTGCCACAACTACATGGCCGTCAAACCCTACTGCTTCAACTGCCATGTCGAACCGAAGGAGAACAAGTCATGAATAGGAGACAATTCTTGAAAATAGCCGGCGCTTCGACCGTGCTCGGTCTCGGCGGCGCTTCCGCGGTAAACGGTTTTCGCCTCGGTGTCCCCGCGGCGGCCAGGATGAGCCTCGATCCGAGGGCGCTCACTGCGAAGAGGTGGGGGTTCGTGGTCGATGTAAGCAGGCTCAGGACTGAAGAGGATTATCAGAAGTGCATCGATGCCTGCCATAACATCCATAATGTTCCGACCTTCAAGAACGACCTGCAGCACGAGGTGAAATGGATCTGGAAGGAAAACTTCGAAGCGACCTTCCCCGGCACCGAACACGAATATATGAACGCCGAGTTCAAGGAGAAGAAATTCCTGGTCTTCTGCAACCACTGCAAGGAGCCTGCCTGTGTACGGGTCTGCCCGACAAAGGCGACCTTCAAAAGGGAGGACGGCATAGTGATGCAGGACATGCACCGCTGTATCGGCTGCAGGTTCTGTATGGCCGCCTGTCCGTTCGGCGCCAGGAGCTTCAACTACCTCGACCCCCGGGGGAAGAATCCGGACGGCAGTCCGCTCATCAGGGTCCAGAGCCAGACCTATCCGACCCGGACAATCGGTGTTGTCGAGAAGTGCATCGCCTGCTACGAGCGTCTCGCGATCGGACAGCAGCCGGCCTGCGTCGAGGCCTCCAACGGGGCGATCCTCTTCGGCGACCTTGAGGATCCGAATTCGGAGGTCAGGAAGGTCATCGGCGAGAAGTACACCGTCAGGCGCAAGCCGGAGCTCGGTACGCAGCCCAGTATTTACTATGTGATAGGAGGTAGCGAGCATGCTTGAGAAGGCGTTAGTCGGCAGTAAACGATACTGGACCTGGATATTCGTCCTGCTCGGTATTATAGGGGTTGCGTTCCTCACCTATCTCCAGCAGCTGAAATACGGTCTGAGCATCACCGGTCTGAGCAGGGATGTCTCCTGGGGATTTTATATCGCCCAGTTCACCTTCCTGGTCGGCGTTGCAGCCTCGGCCGTCATGCTGGTCATTCCCTACTATCTGCATGATTACAAAAAGTTCGGAAAGATCGTCATCCTCGGAGAATTTCTGGCCATTGCGTCGGTGACGATGTGCATGCTCTTCATCCTTGCCGATATGGGGCAGCCGATGAGGGTCATGAACGTTATCCTCCATCCGACGCCGAATTCGGTCATGTTCTGGGATGCCGTGGTCCTGAGCGGGTACCTTTTCATCAACCTCGTCGTCGGCTGGACGACCCTCGGTGCGGAGAGGAAATCGGTGCCGCCGCCGACATGGGTCAAGCCGCTGATCTACCTTTCGGTCCCCTGGGCGGTCAGCATTCATACCGTCACGGCCTTTCTGTACGCCGGTCTTCCGGGCAGGCATCTCTGGCTTACCGCGATCATGGCGGCCCGGTTCCTTGCGTCGGCATTTGCCGCGGGTCCGGCCCTGCTGATCATGCTGGTTATGTTCGTCAGGCGGGTTAGCAAGTTCGACGCGGGTACGGAGGCGATCCAGTCGCTGGCGAAGATAGTCACCTATGCCATGTGCGCGAACGTCTTTTTCTTCCTGCTGGAGGTATTTACCGCGACGTACAGCAACATACCGGGGCATATGGCCCCGCTGAAGTACCTCTTCTTCGGTCTCGATGGGCATAACGCGCTTGTCCCCTGGATGTGGACGGCTGCGGTCCTCGCCTTCATGGGCATCGGTCTGCTGGTCAATCCTCTCACCCGGAAGAACGAGAAGGTGCTGCCGATAGCCCTTCTGGCGGTCTTCATATCGGCCTGGATCGACAAGGGCATGGGCCTGGTCATCGGAGGGTTCATTCCGAACATGTTCGAGCGGGTCACCGAGTACACGCCGACCGGACGCGAGATAATGATCACGATCGGGGTGTATGCGATAGGATCCCTCGTTCTGACCGTGCTCTATAAAATAGCGATTGCGGTCAAGGAGAGTACCGCAGGTGAGGCAAGCCACCACTGAAATCTGGTAAAATAAAACAAATTTCCCAATAGGAGGAGTACCATGTATATCGTAGCTGTGGACGCAAGCAAGTGTGAAGGGTGTGAGGAGTGCGCGAACAACTGTCCTGTGAGCGTATTCGAGATGCAGGGAGGCAAGGCGGTTGTCGTGGCCGGAGATTCCTGCGAGGGGTGCCAGACCTGCACGTCGGTCTGCTCTTCCGGAGCGGTGACCCTCACAGAGATGTAAGAGTCCTTTTCCCCGGGGCGACGGAACCATCCGTCGCCCCTTTTTTTTAGTCCGCCAGGCCCTGGCCGGCGGACATTGACGAAGTAACGACAATTTGTTAGTGTACAGGATGGGCACGACAGGCGGAATTAACCGGCAGCAGTTCCTCAGGCTGCTTTTCATCGTCTATTTCATAGTCGTTGCCACGTCTCCGCTTTCCCGGACAGTTGCTCCGCAGTTTGCCCAGGAGGAGTATTCATCCGGAGCGCCGCATCCTTCCGCCGAGAACCTGCACGTCTACCTCTGGGATGTTGTCTTCTCGAGGCTTATCCACTGCCATGGCAACGACGGCGCTCATACGGACAACGGCAACAGGGTATTTGCGCGAGGCGCGCGCGCCATTGTGGACGAAGATCCCGATGAGAAGAATGTCTCTCCTGACAATGCGGCGCTTCATGAGCCCGAGTCTTTATCCCCCGCTCACACCCCGTCGCAGTGCGCGCCTGAAAATGAGAGCCGGCGCATTGCCGATGCCACACGTTCCCTTTATTCGGGTCCTTCACCCCCCTTCAAGCATCATCAGGCCTAGTTCCTAGGCAACGGTCACCATACCACTATTGCAGGGCGTGCCAGCCATGGCTGTCTGCGCCGGTATTGGAAAGATCCATTCGCCTGCGCGCGGCAGATGCGTTTCGCGCAGGATGAAGAAACGACAATGCGTTTGAAGAGATATATATGAAGGAGCCACCTAATGAAAAAACAGCTGCTGTTTGTAACATATCCCAATGAAGAGATGGATGACGCACTGTCCTATGCCGTTGATCTTGCGAGGACAATGAACGAAGGGATTACAGTACTCCTTGTCAAAAAGAAGAGCTTTATCGAGAAGTTCGAAAACATGATGGCCGCGGTCACATTTGCGGAGGAGGGAGATCATGAGAGCGCCCGGCAGTTTCTGGCCGCCTCTGAAGAGGGCAGCGATGCTTCCGTCGAGAAAGACCTCATGACCATCAGGAATAAATGCAGGGAGGTCGGGGTGAATGTGAATATCCATACAGCCACGATGGAAACGGCCCCGGCAGTAAAAACCTTTCTCCAGAACACAAACGGAATCGATATGATCCTTTTGAGTCCGAGCATTACGGGAAAGGGCCAGTTGTCCGGAGACGCGCTGAAGAAGCTTGTCAGGACGGTTTCACGGCCAATCGTCACTATGTCAAAGCAGGCAGTGCTGCAGGCCTGACAGGACGGACCTCCTTACCTGCGAAAGGGATCAGGGGCACCCCCTGATCCCTTTCGCGGCGGGCTCCTGATATCCTACCCCCACTGGGCGCGGCTTTTTGTCCTGTGATGGATAAATTTCTCGGCTGAGAGGGCGGCGAGGCAGCCGTCCGCAGCTGCGATTACCACCTGTCTGACCTCGGCGCAGGTGACGTCGCCTGCAGCAAAGACACCCGGTATAGAAGTCTCCATCATCCTGTTTGACGGTATGCATTCCTCGTGGCCCAGCTCAAGTGCGCCATAAAGATAATCGACCACCGGTTTGCTGCCGTGCAGGTAGACGAAGACTCCGTCGAGCGGCAGTTCGGTCTCGTTCTTCCCGCTGTCAAGGAGTTTCAGCTTTTCGACGGAATCGGCCCCCTCTATCGCGGCCACGGTTGTTTCATGCAGCACCTTCAGGTTCGGGGCCTCAAGGGCCGGGTGGTTTTCGACCTTCAGTTTCTTTGTCGGGGATATAAGATAGACTGTTTCGGCGAACCGGGTGAGATACCCGGCTTCCTTGACAGCTTCTTCCGAATTGCCGATGACGCAGACCGTCCTGCCTTTATAAAAGGCGGCGTCGCAGACCGCGCAATAACTGACGCCCCTGCCGAGGAACTCTGCCTCACCCTTTATCGTGGCCTTTCTGCCCATGGAACCGGTTGCGATAATGACCGTCTTGCCCCTGTAGTTTCCGGACATGGTGAAGACCTCCTTCACCTCTCCCGCGAGATTGACGCCGACGACCTGCGCCTCGACATACTCCGCCCCGAACTTCAGGGCCTGGTTCCTGAATATATCGAGGAGCTCGCTCCCCGACAACGGATCGATCAGGCCGGGATAGTTTTCAATATGGCTCGTATACGCCAGTGCCCCGGCGGTGGCCGACTTGTCGAGTACGACCGTCCTGAGTTTTGCCCGGGAGGCATATTGGGCTGCGGAGAGCCCCCCCGGTCCGCCGCCTATGATTATTACATCATATATGTTTTCCGTTTCAGACATGCATCCTCCCTGAAATTGATGTTTCAATATTCTATAACTATTAG
Source organism: Nitrospirota bacterium (assembly GCA_021814475.1). GTDB lineage: Bacteria > Nitrospirota > Thermodesulfovibrionia > Thermodesulfovibrionales > UBA6898 > PALSA-1316. Next base: position 10,257 of record JAKAIE010000065.1, on the reverse strand, counting down.
CGGTATGCGGCAAGTCTGCTATAATGACTCATCCGCTATGAATATTCGACCTATCGGCTGGAGCATTGTTCTTTATGCATTCTCGAATTCCTACTATGGTGTCGCCTCGATCAGAAATGTGCTGGGGCGGGGCGGTTTTTCAGCCTTCGAACTGTCCATGGCCCTGCTTTATGGAATCTGCTGGTGCATGTATTTCATCGCCGGGTTCTTCCTGATCAGAGGCCGGGACGGGAGGATCCTGACCCTGGCTGCGGCAAGCGGTTCCTTCCTGAGCGCCGTCTCGGCCGTATTTCTCTACTCCCGGTTCCCTCCTGATTTCGGTTCTTTCACCGCATACGTCCTGCTTGCCAGGCCCCTCCCTGACCTGTTAATTGCGGCGGCCGCGTACGGTCCGGCCAACCCCAAAGCGTGGGGAGCCGCTGCAGATGCCTCTGTGCGGCTGGAGGGAAAGGCGGCGTCCCCGGTGGCCGTCCCTTTTCGTCCAGTGAAATGGCCTGTTGTCCTTGGACTGGCCCTGCCCTGGCTGAGCGGCCTGCTGATTCACCGGTCGGCATTGCGGCTTTATGAGGTGATGTTCCTGGGAACGGGGAAAGGGCTCATGGTCGCGGTATTCATGACCTTCTGGTTTTCGCTGCCGTATGCAGTCCTGCAGTTGCTTGTGTATTCACACACACCGGCTGTCATGACTCACCCGCTGCGTGGCGGTATGGCCGGGGTTATCGCCGGCAGCCTGATCGTCTTTTCCCTGATGTGGCAGCCCGGATTTAACACCTTTATGCTGCCGGTTTCTCCACCCTTTGTCTACGCCGGAGGTGTCCTGGGGTACAGCGTTGTCCTTCTTGCAGAAAGGGCCTTCTCTAGTAATACCTGAGACGCTGGTACGCCGTGTTTCTCTGCGCGGGCGTAAATCCCGCAGTCTTTATGGCGCTGAGGATATCCTCTTTGGTTACGCGGTAGCTGACGCCTGTGGAGGCGACGACATTTTCCTCGATCATCGTCGAGCCGAAGTCGTTCGCCCCGAAACGCAGCGCTACCTGCGCAAGCTTCAGGCCCTGGGTCACCCATGAGGCCTGTATGTTCGGGATGTTGTCAAGATACAACCGGGAGAGCGCCAGCACCCTCAGGTATTCAACGGCGGTTGCCGGCATGAGCGGCGAGCCAGGAGCGGCGAATCCGGATTTCCGGTTTATCTTCCCGCTGCTTGTCGCTCTCCGCCCGGAGCTCTCTGCCTGCAGTTCCGTATTCCCGGGCTGGAACGACCAGGGGATGAAGGCGGTAAACCCTCCGGTGCGGTCCTGGAGCTCCCTGACCGCGCTGAGGTGCGTTACGATGTCTTCCGGCGCCTCGATGCTCCCGAACATCATGGTCGCAGTCGTCTTCATCCCCAGACGGTGTGCGGCCTCCATCACCCCGAGCCAGCGGGAGGATTTGATCTTTTTCGGACTCAGCTGTTCCCGGATTCTGTCTGAAAGGATCTCGGCGCCTCCCCCCGGGACAGAGTCGAGGCCTGCTTCTTTCAGTATCCCGAGGGCCTCGCTGACCGTGATCTCCGAAGAGTCCGCGATATAACAGATCTCGGGAGGTGAAAAACCATGGATATTGATATCGAACCGCTCCTTGATCGACTTCAGCAGCCTGGTGTAGTAATCGAGGCCGAGCGACGGGTGCAGCCCCCCCTGGATCAGGATCTGCGTGCCCCCCAGGGCGAGCGTCTCTTCGATCTTGCGGAAAAGCGTGGCCTCATCAATCAGATATGCATCAGCAGCGTCTTCGCTCCGCCAGAAGGCGCAGAATCGGCACTGGTTGATGCAGACGTTTGTATAGTTGATGTTACGGTCCACGACGAAGGTGACGACTTGCTCCGGGTGGAGCCTCTTTCTCATCATGTCAGCCGATTCTGCGAGGTCGAGAAGGTCCGCCTTCTTCAGCATACGAAGCGCCTGTCTGTTGTCTATTCTTGCTGCCGCCTGTTTCTTTCTCATTTGTAGACCATGAGCTTTCTGTAATACGAATCGCGCTCGACCGGCGTCCTTCCCGCCATTTTTATCAGGTGTACGAGCTGATCGACGGTCATCTGCCCTCCGGTCAGTCCCCCCGCGGACCGTGTGATCTTCTCTTCGATGATTGTGCCGTCGATGTCGTCGGCGCCGAAGCGGAGGGCGAGTTGCGATATCTTTTCCCCGAGCATGATCCAGTAGGCCTTGATATGGTCGAAATTATCGAGCACTAGCCTGCTTATGGCTATGGTCTTCAGGTCGTCGATTCCCGATGTGTATCCGCCCTTCATCTCCGTGTTCCGGGGATGATAGGCAAGGGGGATGAACGCCTGAAAACCGCCCGTCCGGTCCTGGAGCCTCCGCAGTCTCATGAGGTGGTCGACCCGGTGCCGGTAGTCTTCGATATGGCCGTAGAGCATTGTCGCATTCGTCCGTATTCCGGCCCTGTGCGCGGTTTCCATGACCTCAAGCCAGCGATCGCCGGTGATTTTTTCGGGGCAGAGACGGTTTCTTATCTCTGGGGAAAATATCTCAGCCCCGCCTCCGGGCATCGAATCCAGGCCGGCAGCACGAAGGGAGACGAGAGTGCTGTACAGATCGAGGCCCCCGATCTTTGCCAGGTAGTCGATTTCGACCGCGGTGAAGGCCTTTATATGCAGCTTCGGGAACCTGTTTTTTATCGTGGACAGTATCTTCAGGTAATGCTCAAAGGGCCAGTCGGGGTGCAGGCCCCCCACGATATGGACCTCGCTGATCCCGGTTCCGGTTCCGGCTGTCCTGAGTCTGTGCATGATGTCCCGGATGGTCAGCGCGAATGCGCCTTCCTGGCCCTTCGACCTGCTGAAGGCGCAGAACCTGCAGCGGTTTATGCAGATGTTCGTGGGGTTGATATGATGGTTTCTGATGAAGTAGGCCTTTTTGCCGTTTTTCTTCACGGCAACGGCATCGGCAAGTTTCCCCAGGGCGAAGAGGTCGTCCGATTCGAAGAGACTGAGCGCGTCGCGCACGGTCAGACGTTTCCCCTGCGAAATCCTCGAGTAGAGTGAAGTGCCCATGGATAATTATATATGAAATGCGGAGAGAAAGACCAAGGGGGATGACCCTGTACGGTCCCGCCCGGAAAATTGACGATTATCGCCTCCATATGGTATAAATGATGGCTCCTTGCTCTTTCCTTTGGGAAGGGCTTTAATCCCCGCCTTGCGGGGGAAAATCCATAAGGAGGTGTGTTGCATGAACATCTACGAAAATTTTGTGATCCTGAATGCTTCCCTCCCCGACGAGGAGATTAACGCCGCGGTCGCGAAGATAAAAGACCTTGTCGTTAACGCCGGGGGAGAAGTGCTCAAGGCCGATTTCTGGGGGAGAAAGAAGCTCGCCTACGAGATCAAGAAGCAGAACAAGGGGTTTTATGTCCTTTTCGTGTACAAGGCCCCTGCCGCCACGATCAAAAAACTCGAAGAATACTACAAGGTCTTTGATCCGGTGATCAAATTCATGGTGATAAAACTCGGCGCGAAGCAGGTGAAGCACCTGGAAAAGGCGATGGCTGCTGAGGCTGAACAGAAATCGGAACAGGCTGCGAAGAGCGAGGCCTAAATGTACAACAAGGTCATTCTCATAGGGAACCTGACCAAAGATCCTGAATTACGCTATACGCCGCAGGGGACGCCGGTCTGCACCATCCGGCTTGCCAGTTCGACGAAGTTCAAGTCCGGCGACGGCATGAAGGAAGAGACCCTCTTCATCGACTGTGTCGTCTGGGGCAAACAGGGCGAATCCGTGGCCCAGTATCTGGCCAAAGGCAAGACCGCCCTGGTCGAAGGCAGACTCCAGGAGAGGAAATGGGAGACTGACGGACAGCAGCGGTCGAAGTTCGAGATCGTGGCCCAGACGGTCAGATTCCTTTCCGGCGGAAAGAAGGAGAGCTCCTCAGAAGGATATGGAGGGGAAGGCGACTTCCCGGCGCCCGAAGGGACGACAGACCTCGAACCATTTTAAGATCCGCGATCAGCGCTTTGATCGCTTAAAGAGAAAGGAACAAGATTATGGCAATGCCACAGAAGAGATTTCAGAGAAGAAAGTTCTGCAGGTTCTGCTCTGAGAAGACGGAATTTCTGGATTACAAGGATATCAAATTTCTGAGGAGCTATCTCACGGAGCGGGGGAAGATCCTCTCCAGGAGGATGACCGGGACCTGCGCGAAGCACCAGCGCGACCTCAACGAGGCTATCATGAGGGCCCGCAACATAGCCCTTCTCTCGTTCGTCGAGAAATAAAATGCGGATCCCGAAGTCCTGGGTGCCGATCCTGGCCAAAAGGATAGTTGAATCCCTTCTTGAAAAGGAGATGGTGGTCCTTTCGGCACCCCAGGACAGGCTCCTCGCGAAGACGGAGGAGCTGATCACGGAAGAGCTGATGGTCGAAGACCGGCTGAACGACGAGGTGAGGGCCCTCCTGGGGAAACATACCTCGGACATCGAACGCGGCAGGATGGACTACAGGAAGCTCTTCGAACTCACGAAGCAGAAACTCGTCCGGGAGAGGAACCTCGTCCTATGATGCTCTCCGAGGACAAGATATCGCACCTTACCCATGTGCTGCTGAAGGGTTTGATGGACCAGGACCTCATCGATCTGCTCGAAGAGGAATCGGATGTCAGGCGCGAGATCAAGCGCACGATAGTTGCCGAACTCAAGATCGGCGAGGAGATTGACCAGATTGTCAGAAATAAACTCCAGACGTATTCGAAAAAACTGATCGAAGGCAGCCCTGAATGGGAAGTCATGTACAAGAAGCTCTACAGAGAGGAAGAGGTCAAAAAGGGCCGGGCCTCCGGGTAGGTCCCCTGAAGAGGGGCATTGCGCTCCTCTTTTCGGTTGTCGCCTGGCTTGGCCTTTTGAAGGGACTTCCTGAAGCCAGGCCTTTTTTTTGGTTTCCGGCATGCGCGGCCCTGGGGGCAGCCTGCTTTTACCTCTACCGGCGGGAGAAGAAAGAGGAGTTCGCGGTGGCCGCCCTTTTTGCGGCCCTGCTGCTCCCCTCCGGGCTTATACAGCTGTTGCATCAGCCGGCCCTGGTCCCGTTCTTTTTTCCGCTCGTCACCCTGATGGCCTTCTTCTTCAGCCTTCCTGCCGTGCTGATCGCACTTGCCCTCTTTGCACTCCAGATCCTCCTGTCGTCGCTGCACCTCTCCGGAGGTATCCGGTCGTTCCTTGAAATCGGGAACCCCGTGGAGGCCGCCCTGGTCGCCGCGTTTCTGATGCTGTCCGCCGGAGTGTCGTCGCTGATGGCAGAGAGGCTGAGGAGGGCGAAGGAGACGGCCGAGAACTCGCTCTCAGTGATCCGGAGAAACGCCAGTGCGATATCGCGCGAAGCGGAACTGGATTCGCTCGACAGCGAGGAGACCCTTTCTCACTACTTTGCCTCGATGCTCCAGACGGAGGAGGAGATCAGGGAACTGCTGGTCGCCATTAAACACGCCGTATTTGCGGATTCCGCAAATCTTTTTGTCCCTGACCGTGAAGGGTTCGGACTGCGCTCCTCGACCGAGGGAAAGGGAGAGATCGAGGTCTCCGGTGGCGGGGTCGTCGGCCTCTGTATCAGGGACAGAAAGACGGCGGCGTTTGGAGAGATCGACGGGAAGAAGACAACCCCCGGTTACAGGAAGGAGATTAGGGTGGTTTCGCTGATCGCGGTGCCGATCCTGGACGGGTCTTCGCTTGTCGGCGTGCTGACGGTCGACAGTTCACGCAACCATGCCTTCAGCGACCCGGAGAAGCAGTCGGTCGAGAGGTTCGCAGGCCAGCTCGTCAGGATCCTGGAGCGGGAGCGGATCTATCTCAGGATCAAGAGGAATATGTCAGGACTGCGGATTCTCCGGGAGGAGAGTTCCAATCTGGTCACGTCGCTTGACAGGGGCAAGGTGGCCAGAAAGCTCTGCGAGGGCGTCGAGAAGATCTCCGCCGCGCAGATATTCTTCTTTACCCGGAACGGAAAACTGTTCGATCTCATCTTTCACAATACGTCGCGTATATTCGAAAACCGGCGGGTATCGTTCGACGCGACGATCATAAATTTCGCGCTCGAAAACCGGAACCGCTTTTACGTGAGTGACGTCAGGGATTACCCGATACCGATCATGCCCTTTGACGCGGGGGAGGTACGGTCGATGATCGCTGCCCCGCTGATCTATGAGAACAGGCTTCTGGGAGTCCTGGTGATGCTTTCGGAGCAGGTCGACTTTCTTGACAGCTTCCAGATAAACCTCATCGAGATCCTCTGCAACCAGGCATCGACCTCGATCGCAAATGCGGAACTCCACGCCAGGATCGAGAAGCAGGCCACGACAGACGGACTGACCGGCCTGCTGAATCACCGGGTTTTTCAGGAGAAGCTCTCAAATGAGCTGCGGAGGCAGGGAAGGCTTTCCGGGCCCCTTTCCCTGATTCTGACGGATATTGATTTTTTCAAGAAGGTCAACGATAATTATGGACATCCTGTCGGGGATATTGTCCTGAAGGGGGTTTCAAAGATCATTAAGGAGACCCTTCGGGATATAGATATTCCCGCCCGGTACGGAGGGGAGGAGTTTGCCATCATCCTGCCCGGCACCGACGGACCGGGTGCGAAGATCATCGCCGAGCGGCTGCGCAATGCCGTCAGGGAGAAGTCTTTCACCGCGGACGACAAGAACTTCAACGTATCGATCAGCATGGGGATCGCGGTATCTCCGGTCGACGCAAAGAGGAAAGAGGACCTGATCGAAAAGGCCGACCAGGCCCTCTACCATGCGAAGCATCACGGCAGGAACCAGAGCGTCCTCTGGTCCGGCATCGGATGAGGGCTGGGCACTGGTGAGGGTGGCGGGCATATGCTCCGAAAAATTTTATCATGGCGCGATTTTGGTATGCGTTTCTGACAAGGGCAGGGCATGATCACGCGGGCTCGCTTCATGAAACCGTCTTACCCGGAGGCGCATAAAATTTTTCTCCGCACATACCCGCCACCACAGCCAACCTTTCCAATCTTCGGCAAAGAGGGGTGAGGGGGGGCGAAAGATACTCATGGACTATTTTATTACTGACATATCGGAAGAGGAGATAAGGCGGGAGCGGGCGAAGGCGCGCGAGCTGAGGCATTCTCAGTGGTGGAAGAGAAAAAGGGGGGAGGGGAGCTGTTACTTCTGCGGGGTGAAATTCCCGCCCCGGGAGCTTACGATGGACCATATCGTGCCGCTGATACGGGGAGGCAAGTCGGCAAAGGGCAACGTTGTGCCGGCCTGCAAGGAGTGCAATAACAGAAAGAAACATATGCTGCCGGTCGAATGGGAAGAATATCTTACGAAACTGAGGAAGGATGAAGATGAATAAAAACCGACTTTTTGCTCTATCTCTGATGGTGTATCTTGCGACGAGTTGTCTGCCGGCGCAGGCCTTCGAAGGCCCGCTGCGGGTGAGGAACCAGTTCCCGCTATTTATGCATATCGACGCCCCTGAGCTGGAGTCCGCCCGCGCGACAGATGGTTTCAGTGCCAGCTTTTCGTACTCCAGTGTGTTTATGGCAAAAAATTCTGCTGCCTGGGATGTCCTGATCGACCTGGAGATGGCGACGCTCGATCTGCAATACCGGAAGATTGTCGCCGAGGGTCTGGAACTAGGGCTCAGGGTGCCCCTTGTGAACTTCAACAGCGGCTTCATGGACAGCTTTGTTAATGACTTTCACCGGACCTTCGGGTTTGGGAACTACGGCCGGGATTTCAGGCCTTTGAACGAGTTTGCCTACGAGGTCAGACACAACGGCCTTCTGACGATAAAGGGTAAGGCAGGGGGAATCGGGCTGGGGGATATCCGTCTGTCGGCGAAAAAAATGTTACTCAGCGCTGATCCGGCGGTCAGTGTTGTGGCCGGCGTCGAGTTGCCGACAGGCGATGCCCGCAGCGGGTACGGCAACGGTTCTGTCGATGCTGACCTGGCTGTCATGGTAGATAAGCGGCTGGGGGACAAGATGATGTCGTATTTTAATGCCGGGGTCATCTTCCCGGGCGATCTCAAGGCCGAGGAGACGGTAAACCTGAGACAGTCGTTCTACGCCGGGGCAGGGCTCGAGTACCTTGCGTCTCCTGAATTCGGGCTGCTCCTGCAGACGGTCTTCCAGACATCGCCTTTTCCCAAGACCGGCATCGGCAACATCGACAGGACCGGGGTGGTCCTGGTCTTCGGAGGCCGTTATACGAAGGCGAAGGACAGCATCGAATTCTCGATGACCGAGGACCCCAATACCGCCGGCGCACCTGATTTTACCCTGAACGTCTCGTATACAAGGAGGTTCTGAGGGACGAGACAGTTCGAAAATATAGTTACTCTTTACGATAATGTGACTGCAGCATCTGGTACAGTTATCGGAAATATGCTCGTGCCTGGGGCACTACTGAATGGGGGGACTTTACATGCCTGTTCCAGTCAAGGCGGGAAACGGAATTTACACGAATATATCAGGAACCGATGGATCTGCGATCGTCTGCTACGATTGAAACCATCGACCAGACCGAGACAATCCCGCTCCAGAAGAGTCTTTTAATCGGACCAGTATGGAATTGAAACGGTGAAGGTGATGGATATACCGAACTTGCAGATTGACTTTTAATCGATGGACTCAATCTGACCTAATAAAATAGTTCTCCGGAAACTATCGTATTCTATTTAAGAAACTCCCTGATATTTTCTATATGCAATCCCCGCCATTCTTTCTTATACCCTTTATATTCATCCTCCAGTTTTGATGTCTTTTCTTTTAAGGTCTTCAGGTTGATTCTGGAGGAGTCGAGCTTGATGTCTGCAAAGACGACCTCTTTCCTTAAGTCATTTACTGCTACCAGGTCAATCTCATTCTGATTTCCTCTTTCCCAGTAAGTGCCGATCCGGTTATATCTTCCGGACTCGGCAAAGACCTGTTGGTAGAAACTCTCAAGGATGCGACCTGCATAGGTAGAATAGTCCCGGTTGATGATTTCCCTGATATAGCTGAAATTACCTGTCTCGACCGCTGAGCGGTTTTTGAATATGAAACGGAACCAGAAGCCTAAAAAGTTATCTACGATGCGATACTTCTGAAGGCGTGAGTTGGGCTTGGCATTTATGGGTTTTAACTTTGCGATCAGTGCGTAATCGGTCTCAAGCTTTGCCAGATATGCCCCCGCATGTATTTCGAGCACAGATTCAATCTCTGTTCTGGCGGTCTTGCCGGAGGCGATCAGTTCCAGGATCGAAAAGTATGTACCGTATTCCTTGCCGAACTCTTCGACAAGAAGGCTCCTGCCTTCATTGAGAAGGGGTGAGTTGTCCTTAAGAATGAAGTCCAACATACCATCTAACTGAAAGACGTCGTTTGATGCGAGGATATCGAGATATTTAGGCCTGCCTCCGGTTATCGCAAAACAATCGAAAAGTGTCCGGCCATCTGTATGCCCATGATCCTTTAGAACGGCATACATGTCACGGACAGAGAAGGGGCGGAGAAATAATATCCTGTCGGCCCGGCCGAAAAGGGGTTCCTTTGATTCCTCAAAAATCTTATGCATAAGGGAATAGACCGAGCCGATACAGATCAGGTTGAGCCTGCAGGATGCTTTATTTATATCCCAAAGGTGCTGAATGTCAGAGTACACTGAGGGATTGATATTATAGAACTCCTGAAATTCATCAATGATCAGCGTGAAACGTTCTTTCCGGGCGTATTCAATAAGAAGCATGAAGATCTCTTTAAATGTCTTGATCTCTCCTATGACAGGAATTGAGAAGGTTTTCCTGATCTCTTCAAGATATTCCATACAAAGCAGATGCTCTGACTTTTTCGAAACAAAGAGATAGAGGTGTTTCTGTTTGCGTGCAAATTCGAGTGCAAGCATGGTCTTCCCGACCCGGCGGCGTCCGGTAATGACGGTCAATCTTGCAGATGTGTTGGCCTGATCGTATAGCTTGGTCAGTTCTGCCAGTTCGTTCTTCCGGTTATAGAATTTCATGTTACGCCTCTCATGCCTATTCCGTAATATGCATTACGGTAATTAAAGTTACTATGAAGGGTGTTGAAAAATCAAGGGGTTTTTAACTGCCCCAATTGATCCTTTGCCGCTGCTCTTATCTAGTTTCTGTTGCGGAAAGATTTAACACGAAAAAAAAGCCTGAACCTTTATAATTGGTAACCCAATATCACCAAGAAGAAAGGAGCAGGCTTTGCGAAAGAAAATATTGGAACAAGAATACCT
>JAKAIE010000133.1 GCA_021814475.1 Nitrospirota bacterium | reverse complement strand
GCCTGACGGTGATACCCCTCTTTTCGACGATCGCCGCAACCCGCAGGACCTTTTCCGGCAGCTTCTCTCTCACGTCGTATATATAGGCGTAAAGGTCTTTTACCTTTGAGAACCCGCACTTTTCGGTTAGTTCGTTGTAGTAAGGAGGGTTATACGGCATCATGATCATAGGACGCTCCTCAAATCCCTCGATCAGCATCCCGCATTCGTCGTTGGTCGAAAAGCTCATTGGTCCGCGCAGCGCGGTCATGCCCGCTCCCCGCAGGTATTCCGAGACCTTTTCGAAAAGGGCCTTTGCCGTATCCGGGTCGTTGATGCAGTCGAAGAAACCGAAGAAGCCGGTCTTCTCATTGTGGAGGCTGTTATGGGTCCGGTCGATGACCGCTGCGATCCTGCCGGCGCGCTTTCCGTCCTTCAGCGCCAGGAAGTACTTTGCCTCCGCGTGCTCGAAAAAAGGGTTCTTCGGAGAGAGGTGGGCCTTCATCTCCCGGTTCAGCTGGGGGACGAAGAACTTGTCCTCACGGTGAAGGGAGAGCGGAAGCCTTATGAAATCATTGAGGTTCCCGGTTGCCTCAATGACGGTGATCATCCGATAATGCCGAGTTCCCTGCCGACCTTTTCGAACCCCGTGAGGACGCGGTCAAGCTGTTCTTCCGTATGCGTTGCCATATAACTCGTCCTGATGAGGGCCTTGCCGGTCGCCACCGCCGGGCTGACCGCGACGTTGGCGAAGATTCCCTCCTGGTGGAGCATCATCGCCATGGTAAAGGCCTTGAGGTCATCACCCACAAGGATCGGTATGATCGGGGTTTCGGTAGGGCCTATCTCGAAGCCCAGCGCCCTGAAGCCGTTCTGCACCTTTTCGGTATTCTTCCAGAGCCTCTGGATCCTTTCGGGCTCGTTGTCGATGATGTCGAGCGCAGCGCTGACGGCAGCGACCGAGGCCGGGGGAGGGCTTGCGCTGAATATGAGAGCCCGCGCGAAATGCTTGATATAGTGGATGACCTGCTCGTCGCCGGCGATGAACCCGCCGATCGAGGCGAGTGACTTGCTGTAGGTGCCCATGATCAGGTCGACCTCCTTTTCAAGCCCGAAATGCTCTGCCGTTCCCCTGCCGGTCTTTCCGAGCACGCCTATCCCGTGGGCATCGTCGACCATGATCCTGGCCTGGTACTTCTTTGCCAGGGCGACCACCTCCGGGAGGTTGACGATGTCCCCCTCCATGCTGAATACGCCGTCGACCACGACCAGTTTCTTATGGGATTTGTGTTCCTTCAGTATCCTCTCGAGGTCCGCCATGTCATTATGCCTGAACTTTACCACATTGGCATACGAAAGCCTGCAGCCGTCGATGATGCTGGCGTGATCCATCTTGTCTATGATCAGGATATCGTCCTTGCCGGCGAGGGCAGAGATGACCCCAAGGTTTACCTGGAAGCCGGTAGAAAATACGAGGGCAGCCTCCTTGCGGATAAAGCTGGCCAGCTTTTCCTCCAGCTTGACGTGGATGTCGAGTGTGCCGTTCAGAAACCGGGATCCTGCGCATCCTGAGCCGTATTTCCTGATCGCCCCGATCGCAGCCTCTTTCACCTGGGGGTGATTTGTCAGACCGAGATAGTTGTTCGAGCCGACCATGATCAGCTTCTTGCCGTCTATGATTACTTCGGGGTCCTGTGCGCTCTCTATGACCCTGAAGTACGGGTACATATGGACATTCATCAGCTCTTTTGCCTTTGTGAAACGGCAGCACTTTTCAAAGAGGTCCACCCCCTTTTCTAGAGCCATTGATGAGTCCTGTACCATTCTGCCGTCCATTTTATTCCTTCCCTCAACATTTTTATTGCCGTGTAGCCCAGTTCACGTTCAGCCCGCGACGGGTCGCACGTCCAGTTCGTATAACTGAAATCGAGAATCCTGTCACGGTTAATTATACCTTTTTTGTCAATCTTTTGGCCTATATATCCCACTATCGGGAAGATCGCTCTCGGTATCGGGAGCCTGAGAGGTTTACTCCCGAGCGCCGCCCCGATTTCCCGGGCGATGTCCTCGTTAGTATAAACCATATGGTCCGATAAAAAAAACGTTTTTCCCGCCGCTGTCTCTGCTTCGGCGGCCATGATAATCCCCCTGACCACGTCGGTGACATGCAGCAGAGAATAGGTGCTGATGCCCCAGAAGGGGAAAAATCCCCTGCGGATTGTTTTGAACATCATAAGGAAGTCTGTGTCCCTGGGACCGTAGACTGCAGGAGGCCTGACGATGGTGAAGGGTATCTTCCCGCCCGCAGCACGGACCGCATCTTCTGCTTTCAGTTTGCTCCTGCCGTATGCGGAGACCGGCCGTGGCGGGGTCGACTCATCGACGGGTCTGCCGTCGAGGCTCGGCCCCGCGGCAGCCAGGCTGCTGACATGGACAAACCGGCGCATACCGGGGTTCCCCGCCTCGACCGCCTGCAGCAGGGAGACCGTGCCGCCGTAATTGACCGAAAAAAAATCCTCCTCACGCGCGGCTTTCGTCAATCCGGCCAGATGGAAGATGATCCCGAATTCATGGAGTTTCTCTGCATAGGAGTGCGGGTCTCCAAGGTCGGCGTGGATATACTCCAGGTCGAGATGTCCTATCCAGCGCAGGCTGGAGGTCTTCCGGGTCAGGCAGGTCACCTGGTATCCCCTCTCGACGAGCGCCTCCGCCAGATGGCTGCCGATGAATCCTGTCGCACCGGTGAGAAGAACCTTCATCGGCCCTGCACTTTCACTACCGGGGCTCTAAGCAGCCTTCGAGTGCCCTGTTGAGTTCATCGAGTTTAAAGGGCTTCTTGAGGATGCATATTCCGCTCCTCATGAAGTCGGCCTCAAGATCGGCGGTGATATAGGCGGAGCAGACGATGACGCGCAGCGTGTACGGCAGGCTGCCGAGCTGTTTGATGAGCTCCGTTCCGCTGACCTCGGGCATCCTGAGATCCATGAAGAGAAGGTCAAAACGGCCCGTGCGGAGCTTCTCGAGGGCCTCTCCCGCACTCGAAGCGGTAATGACTTCATGGCCGCCCTTCTTCAGCGCCCGGTCCAGAAACCATCTCACCAGCTGTTCATCATCGACCACCAGTATCTTCATGTCATGCCCCATATCGCCTGTCGAACATTATAATGAAACCTCCGGCCAAGCTCAAGACTTTTCAAGCAGACCGAATTTCTGCATGCGGTACCTGAGCGCGTCCCTTGTCAGGGTGAGGAGTTTCGCCGCCCGTGTCTGGTTCCATTTCGTCTGCTCCAGGGCCTGCCTGATCAGCTCTTTTTCGACCTCTTCGATGTCTATACCCCCCGGCGGAATGCTGACCGACGCGGCGCTCGTGAGGCTCAGCGACTTCTTGTCGAACGACAGCAGTTCCAGGGGAAGGTGTTCAGGAAGTATATATTCGTCATTTTCGAGGATCATTGCCCTCTCGATCACATTTTTCAGTTCGCGGATATTGCCGGGCCAGGGATATTCCAGAAAGGCCTTTTCGGTCTCCTTCGAAAGCCTCTTTACGCGCTTCTTGAATTCACGGTTGAATTCCTCGATGAAATAGGCGCCGAGGATGAGTATGTCATCCTTCCGCTCCCTGAGTGGCGGCAGCACCACCGGGATGACCTTCAGGCGGTAGTAGAGGTCTTCTCTGAAGTTGCCCTTTTTCACCTCTTCGGACAGGACCTTGTTCGTCGCAGCGATGATCCTGAGATCGACACTTATGTCCTTATTGCCGCCGATACGCTTGAAGATCTTGTTCTCGATCACCTTCAGCAGCTTCGCCTGGGTGCTGAGCTTCATATCGGCTATTTCATCGAGAAAGACCGTACCGCCGTCGGC
>JAKAIE010000064.1 GCA_021814475.1 Nitrospirota bacterium | reverse complement strand
GCTATGCGGGCAGGATCTTCTTTACGGTATCCCTGACGCGCATTTCATAAAAATCCTCTATCCGGGACATGATTGCGGGGTTGCGGTCGATCATCCTCTCCACGTCGAAGCGGTTGAGTTCATATACCTCAAGCGGCCCCGAGGCGATGACAGAGGCGGTCCGCGGCCTGCCGGTCAGGAAGGCGACTTCGCCGAAAAGGTCCCCCTCCCCGAGCACGGCCAGTTCGACCTCCCTGCCGAGTATGTGGGCAACGACCCTGGCAGTGCCGGATTTGATGAGATACATGGTGTCTCCAGAGTCGCCCTCTTCGATGGCGTGCTCCCCGCTGGGGTATACCCGTGTTTCCAGTGAGGCCAGCAGGGGGACGAGTTCCTCTTCCGGCATTCCCTCAAAGAGTTCCGTTACCGCACCACGATGCTGACGCTCAGAGAGCGGTATCACCAGTTCATCGAGCATCTTCTGGAACCCCTCCTCCGGAAGTTCGGAAAAGATGTCATCGAGTACCGGCACCCCGGTCCCTCCGATCACGGCCTCATCCTCCGGCGCGGCATCCTTTTCCTCCGCCGCTGCGGGGACGGCAGGAGTCGCCGGTATCTGACCGGTTGCTTCGGACGGTTCGTGCCGTTTCATCACAGGTGAAGAGGGCGCCTCCACGGGAGGAATCCCGCCTTCAGAATCAGCGGCAGGCACCGCGGATGCCGGCCTGAAATGCAGTCCCCTGCCTTCCTCCATCTCCTTCAGCAGTGTTCCGGTCTTTGAAACAGCCTCCGGGTTTCCGGGATCGAGCCTCAGAATGATCTTGTACAGGGCGAGCGCCTTCTGAAGAAAACCTTCGAGTGTCTGGATCCGGGCGGCGACGTGATACGCCCTCACCGCATTGGCGGTCTCCCCGAGTCGCTGGCATATATCGCCGATCTTGCTATAGACGAGGGGGTTCGAACTTTCGGTCTTGGCGATCCCGTCGAGGATCCGGCGGGCGCCGGGCCAGTCCTGCTTTTTGACCGTTTCGAAATAGTTCTCCCAGTTTCTGTTTCCCATGACGTATTTTCTTATTAAATATAGAATGGAGGGTTTTTGTCAAAGTAAAAATGGGCAAAAATGCCGGGCCTGTCTTTTACTCTTTGACGGTGTTCGGATATAATAGTAGAAAAAATTCCGGAGGTAACCGTTGAAAGCCAAGATTTCCGTCGAGATGGCAGCCCGCGTCAAGAGCCTGCCCCCCTATCTCTTTGCGACCATAGACCGGATGAAGCAGGAGGCCAGGGCAAGAGGCGTTGACGTGATAGATATGAGCATAGGGGATCCTGATCAGCCTACACCCGCGCATATCGTGAACGCGATGAAGCAGGCGGTCGAAAAGCCGGAGCATCATCGTTATCCCTCTTATGAGGGGATGCTGTCGTTCAGGGAGGCGGTCGCCTCCTGGTATAAAAGACGATTTGGCGTGTCTCTGGACCCGGGGACCGAGGTGCTTTCCCTGATAGGCTCCAAAGAAGGCATTGGCCATATACCTCTTGCCTTCGTAGAGCCCGGCGATGTTGTCCTTGTGCCTTCCCCCGGATACCCTGTATATCCTGTCAGTACACTGTTTGCGGGCGGCGAGAGTTACCTCATGCCCCTGACCGAAGACCATGGCTTCATGCCGGACTTCAGTTCTATCCCGGAGGACGTCCTCAAAAGGGCCAAGCTGATGTTCCTCAACTACCCGAACAACCCTACATCGGCCTGCGCGACGAGAGAGATGTATGAAGAGGCGATCAGGATTGCGGCGAAATATAACATTATTGTCTGCCATGATGCTGCATATAGTGAGATCTATTTCGACGGCGAAAAGCCGATCAGTTTCATGGAGATGGAAGGGGCGAAAGAGGTGGGGATCGAATTTCACTCCCTCTCCAAGACCTATAACATGACCGGATGGCGCATCGGTTTTGCGGTCGGCAACAAGGATGTGATCGCAGGTCTCGGCAAGATCAAGTCAAATCTGGACTCCGGTATTTTTCAGGCCGTGCAGGAGGCCTCGATTGTGGCGCTCGAGACCGACGACAAGGTCCTCTCGGATATCCGCAATGTATACCAGGAACGCAGGGACGCGCTCTATAGCGGGCTCAGGGGGCTTGGGATAGAGGTGACAAAACCGAAGGCCAGCTTTTACCTCTGGGCGAAGGTGCCGAAGGGCTATGACTCGGCGAGTTTTGTCGCGCATATCCTGGAGAAGGCGGGTGTCCTCGGGACCCCCGGCAACGGCTTCGGCGGACCCGGCGAAGGCTATATCCGGTTTGCGCTGACTGTCTCCGTGGACCGGATCAAAGAGGCGGTCGAACGGCTCAGGAAGATCCTGTAGCCGTCCGGTTGGCTGTCGTCTATATAGGAATCGGGTCGAACCTCGGCGACAGGGAGGGGAACTGCACCAGGGCGGTTGCCCGGCTTGAACAAAAGGGTCTCCGTGTCCGGAAGCGTTCTTCTGTCATCGGGACTAAGGCGTGGGGGAAGACAGACCAGCCCGACTTCATCAATCTCGTGGTAGAGGCCAATACCTCACTGGGGCCCTGTGAACTGCTGAAGGTCCTCCTGGAGATAGAAGAAGGGATGGGCCGTGAGCGGACGACAAAGTGGGGGCCGCGTATCATCGATCTCGATATCCTGCTGTATGACGACCTCTGTCTCGAAACAGAAAATCTTACCGTCCCGCATCCCCTGATGCAGGAGAGGGATTTCGTCCTCCGGCCGATGGCCGAAATCGCCCCGGCAAAGATCCATCCCATGCTGAGGAAGACGATGGCCGAGCTGCTTGAAGAGCTGGAAGCAATGTCGAAGTAATGTGCGGGCTATTTATTGAAATCATGATGCCGACTGTTTCAGTTATATGTGAGGACGCGCAGCAGGGAAGGGGGGAACAGGAGGTCGGAGATTAACCCTGATACAGTTCGGGTCTGCGATCGTCAAAGAGGTTGTTGTATTCGTTGAGGTCCTTGGACTGTGCCTGTGCCGGGAGTATCTCGGCAGTTGCGCATTCCTCCCCTTCTTCAGACGCCCTGCAGAGGATCTGACCGTGCGGCGAGGCGATCTCGCTCCGGCCTATGAAGCTGAGCCTGTCTTTATCGCCGCGCTTTTCCGTGCCGACCCTGTTTGCCGTCACCGCGAAGACGCGGTTTTCGAGGCACCTCGTCACCATTGCATCCGGACAGTGCGGCAGGACGAGGTTCGCAGGGTGGGCGATGATCTCAGCCCCCCGCAGCGCCAGCGTGCGCGCGGATTCCGGGAAGAACCAGTCAAAGCAGATCATGATGCCGATTGCGCCGATTGCGGTCTTCCAGACCCTGAACCCGGTGTCCCCGGGGGCGAACCAGAGCCTTTCCTCGAAGAAGAGATGGCTCTTGCGGTAGACGCCGATAAATCCTTCGGGGCCGGTCAGCACGGCGGAATTGTAGCACCTCCCGCCCGCGCGCTCGGCAAGTCCGGCGACGATATAACAGCTGCGCTGCCGGGACAGTCCGATCAGCCTCTGCGTTGTTGGGCCGGAGGGGATGTCCTCCGCAAGGTCGGTGATTTCCTGCCGTGAGATAAACTGGTACCCCGTGCTGAAGAGTTCAGGGAGCACGACGAGGTCGGCGCGCATGCCGGTGATCATAGCTGAAGCCTTTTCCACATTTCCGGCGATGTCTCCGAAGACGGGGTTTGTCTGGAGGAATCCCGCAATCACCTAAAACAGCTTGGCTCCCTTTTCGATATGCTCCGCCATGATGACGATGAAGCCGCCGGAGACACTGCTCTTCAGGGGTATGGGGCAGCAGCCTTCATTGTACCGCCAGTCCTTCTCCGCCAGTTTGAACTTCATGCTGCATTCGTTGCAGATGATGTCCGTGCCTTCCTGCCGGTACCCTTTTTTGTGTTTGTAGCACGTGTAGCAGGCGTCAAAATATGCCGACAGGTCCCCGGTGCCATCGGTCCTGATGAAGAAGTTGATCCTCTTGCCGGAATTCTTGTACGTATAGAAATGCACCTTGCCGTCATTTACCTCCCCGACCGGAATCCGGATCCGGCCGTTCTCGGCGCTGACGGTCTGGTAGGCTGCGGGCAGTTTGCTGCAGCCGGCGAAAAGGGCAAGGAGGGTGCAGACAACGAAAAAAGTACGTATGCTCCCCGCATCGCAGGCTGGCATGGAGATGCCTCCGGCAGAAAGGTCCTGCATCAATAACCCTCAAGAGTGAATGACGTAAAAACCATCGGTAGTATCGTTATTATAACAAATACGACGAACGCGGCAACCGAGGCGATGACCCACTTCCTCTGGATTCCGGGGATGACGCCGGCCAGAGACGGTGTTTTCCCGAAGAGCCCGATCAGCCCTGCCATCATACCGAAAAAGCCGCCCGTCACGAGAGATGCGTAAAGGGGGTAGCCGACATAGAAGTAGTGCGACTGGAGGATATCGAACGGGCAGTGATGCGTCGGGATCTGGTAAAAATAGAGAGATATAAAGGAGATGACGGAGGCGACGGAGACGAGCAGGAAGGCCAGGGACAGCGCCGCGTACAGCCCGATGAGGGCCTTCTTCCGGCTGTATGCGGCAGCGATGCCGGTCAGGGCGGTGACCCCGAAGAGCGCGAAAAAGACGGCCCGCGTCTGTCGTATGGGGAGTGAGGAGAGAGAACTGCTGAGCCCTTTCCCTCCCTCGCTGAAGAGCGTGCCGCAGCAGGAGGTGATCACGTTAGGATCGATGTTCACGAAATACAGCACCTGGAGGACGTCCGCGGTGAGCACGACCGGCAGGAAAAACAGAAGAAGGCCGTATTTTATCCTCGTCAGGGGATAGTCTTCGGCCCGGGTATCGACGTGATTGACGGCGATCCACCCGGCGGCGGTAAAGAGCGTTGCAAGCCTCGCGTAGAGGGCGGGGAAACCATAAGGATTGGCATTCAGGGAACCGGTTGCGCACATCGCCCCGACCAGGAGATTATGCAGGTCATCGGCGGTGTATACAAAGAGGAAGGCCGAAAATATCTCGAAGAGAAGCCCGTACTGGACGATCGTGGAGATGAGGTAGGTGCGCCGCTCCAGCCGGAGCTGGGTCTCGGAGTTGCTGCGGATGTCCCATTTCATCAGGATCTGCAGGCCGAGAGAGCTGGCGAAGAAGATCAGCAAAAGGGTGACGAGGGATCCTGTATAGAGCGCCAGGATGCCGGGATGCAGTATCATGCCGTCACTGCATTCCTCTGGATGCCGGTCGACCTGCCGTCGCGCATCGCGACGATGAGGCTGATACGGCTGTCTTCGAACACGACCGGATCATGAGACGCGATGATGATCGTCCTGCCCTGGTCCCTCAGCCGGTGCATGTTCTGCATGAATTCGACCGCGAGTGTCGTATCCAGGTGCGCTGTCGGCTCGTCGGCAAGGATGATGTCCGGGTTGTTGATCAGCGCCCTGGCGATCGCGGTCCGCTGCTGTTCTCCGCCCGAGAGGTTGTTGACCGGGAAGTCCCTGCGTTTTGCCATGTCGAGGCTCTCCAGAATCTCGTCCGCCTTCTTCAGCGCCCCGGGGATTTCTGTCCCGGTCGGGTAGAGCGGCATCAGGACATTCTGCAGCACGGTCATCCCCTGTATGAGGTTGAACTGCTGGAAGATAAAGCCGAAGGTCTTTCTCCTGATGCCGGTCAGAAAACGCTCCGGCAGGTGCGAGACGTCTTTCCCTTCGACGACCATGCTGCCGGAGGTGGGGCGGGTCATGCAGCCGATCAGGGAAAGGAGGGTTGTCTTTCCCGACCCGCTCGGCCCCTTCAGGACCGCGAAATCGTTTTCGAGGACCGAGACCGATACCCCGCTGACAGCGATAGCCTCATTCGGTCTTCCGGTATTGTAAATCTTCGTGACGTTTTCGGCCCTGATCACTTCGCGCGCCATCCTGTTCATGGACTTATTCATTCACCTTATTCGAGGACCCCGGTTGTGACCTCGGGGAATTTCAGAATCCTTTTGCCGGCATGGTCCTTCATGAATTCTCTTGCGCCCTTCTCGGAATCAACCGGCACGAGTTCGGCACCCATCGGTCCCATGACATCGCTTCCCAGGACATAAAACATCTTCCTTGCGTCCATGACCTTTGTCGAGTAGTACTCGGTCACGTAGAGCGCCTGTATGTCCGCCTGTTTCTTCGCGTGATTATATTTGGCCGGATCGAGATAATACTTGAACATGTCCTTCGGCCCGTCGAAGACCGCGTAGGAGCCGTCTTTGAACACGATCTGCGCCACCCATTCCCTGTACTTCGCCACGAACATCCCGCAGACCGGGCATTTGTCGTTCGCCTTCGGCTGGACGGGCCTGCTGTCCGCCCCAAGCGCCAGAGATGCCGTCAGAAGAAAGACCGCCATGCAGATGATGATACTCTGTGACCGCTTCATTAATTCCTCCTCGTGGTTTCCCGGGGATCCGTTGACCGCTTGTCCGGATGAGCGGGAACTTCGGGTATTTTCTGTCCTTTTTTATTATATATCAATCCGCCAGGCAAACGCCGGGCCCGGGAGCCGAAAGGCAGCTGCAGTCAGGCCGCCCTCCCTTCGGCCTTCGTCTTCACTGTTCTTGGTGAATATGTTAAAATAATCGAAACGTTTCAGGCCCTTAACGTGGTCTCGGAGGAGAGTCGGCACATGAAAATAACAGGCGCGGAAATCTTCATTGAATGCCTCAAGAAAGAAGGCGTGAAGCATATGTTCGGGTATCCCGGCGGTGTGGTACTGAACATCTTCGACCGGCTTCACGACGAGAAGGACCTGCAGCTGATCCTGACCAGGCATGAACAGGGCGCGGTCCATGCGGCCGACGGGTATGCGAGGGCCACCGGCAAACCGGGCGTGGTGCTGGTCACCTCAGGCCCCGGCGCGACGAACACCGTCACGGGGATAGCAACCGCGTATATGGATTCCATTCCGATGGTCATCTTTACCGGCCAGGTCCCTACGCTCCTTATCGGCAATGACGCGTTCCAGGAGGCCGATATCGTCGGCATCACACGGCCCTGCACAAAGCATAACTTTCTCGTCAAGGACGTCGAGGACCTCGCACAGGTCATTAAAGAGGCATTCCATATCGCCATGGCAGGGAGACCGGGCCCTGTACTGATCGACCTTCCCAAGGACGTGACGACCCACAAGGCCGAGTTCGTCTATCCGGAGAGTGTCAAACTCCGGAGCTATAACCCGACTTATGAAGGCAACAAGTACATGATAAAGCAGGCGGCGGAGATGGTCGCACATGCCAAGAGGCCGGTCATCGTCGCCGGCGGCGGCGTGGTGCTTTCCGGCGCCTCGAAGGAACTGAAGGAGTTTGCGGAATATGCGGACCTGCCGGTCACGATGACGCTGATGGGTCTCGGAGGGTTCCCGGGTTCCCATAGACTGTCCCTCGGCATGCTCGGCATGCATGGCACTTTTTACGCGAACAAATCCATTCAGGAGTCCGACCTGCTGATCGCGATCGGCATGCGTTTTGACGACCGGGTCACCGGGAAGATCGATGCCTTCGCCCCTCATGCAAAGATCATCCATATCGATATCGACCCCACGTCCATCCGGAAGAACGTCCGCGTGGATATCCCGATCGTCGGTGATGTCAAAAAGGTGCTCACCGTCCTGAATAAGGTGATGAAAGAAGAAGTGAAGGAGCAATGGGTTGAGGTCAGGAAGGCCTGGGCCAAGCAGCTCGATGCGTGGCGCAAGGAAAGGCCGATGACCTACGACAGGGATTCCGAGGTGATCAAGCCGCAGTACGTGGTGGAAAAGATCTACGAATTGACGAAGGGGGATGCGATCATCGCCACCGAGGTCGGACAGAACCAGATGTGGGCGGCGCAGTTCTTCAAATACGACAAGCCCAGGACCTGGCTTTCGTCCGGCGGCCTTGGTACGATGGGCTACGGGTTCCCGGCGGCGATCGGCGCGCAGCTCGCCTTTCCGAACAAGCTCGTCATCGATATCGCGGGCGACGGCAGCATCCAGATGAATATCCAGGAACTGGCGACCGCGGTGATCAACAAGCTGCCGGTCAAGGTGGCCATTCTGAATAATCGTTATCTCGGCATGGTGCGTCAGTGGCAGGAACTCTTCTTTCAGGAGCGGTATGCGCATACGAAGCTCGACGATACCGTGCCGGACTTCGTGAAGATTGCGGAGGCCTACAACGCGGTCGGCCTGAGGGCGACGAAGAAGTCCGAGGTCGAGCCCGTGCTGAAGGAGGCCTTCAGTATAAAGAGGCCGGTCTTCATGGACTTTGTGACTGACTGGCACGAGAAGGTTTATCCGATGGTGCCTGCGGGCGCGGCGATCGACAACATGCTCTTCTATGAGGAGACGAAGAAGTCAGAGAAGAAGCTGAAGGCAGTGAAGTAGAAGACGATATTACCCCGTATCATTTATAGAGGAGAGCCATGAGACATACGATATCAGTACTCGTTGAGAATAAATTCGGTGTGCTGTCCAGGATATCAGGCCTGTTCAGCGGCAGGGGCTATAATATCGAGAGCCTGTCGGTGAACGAGACGACCGATCCCCAGGTGTCGGTCATGACGATCGTGACGACCGGCGACGACTGGATCATCGAACAGATCACCAAGCAGCTGAACAAACTCATCGATGTGATCAAGGTGGTCGATATGACCGAACTGGACCATGTCGAACGGGAGATGGTGCTGATCAAGGTCTCCCCCCGCCAGGAGGATAAGGCCGAGGTACTCCGTCTGGCCGAGATCTTCAGGGGCAGGGTGGTCGATTCCAGCCAGAAGACCTACACGATCGAGATCACAGGCGAGGAAAAGAAAATCGAGGCGATCGTCGAACTGCTTAGACCGATGGGCATCAAGGAGTTCGTCCGGACGGGCAAGATCGCGATCGCGCGCGAAGGCATCAAAAAGTCGTAGCGTTCGGGATCAATCCGGCGGTGCGCTCTCTTTCCTGGCGCCGCTCCCGACGTTCAGTTTTTCCCAGCGGTACCAGAAGGTCTTATAGCTCATACCGAGCAGTTTGGCTGCCTTGGCCACAACGCCGTTGGACTTCACCATAGCCTTTTTGAGCAGCTTTTCCTCGAGTTCCTCGAAGTTGATCCCCTCATCGGGTATGTCGAGATCGAATTCTTCCGCGGTAAGCGGGGTCCGGAGTTCTCCCTTGATGTCCTTCGGCCTGATCACGTCTCCGTCGCACATGAGCACCGCCCGTTCGACGACCGATTCTAGATGCCTGATATTCCCAGGCCAGCTGTATTCGCAGAGCGCCTTCATAGTCTGGTTGTCGATATTGCGTATCCTCTTGCCGAACTCCCTGCTGTATTTGCTGGCGAAGAACTCCGCCAGCTCGGGGATGTCGCTTTTCCTCTCGCGCAGGGGCGGCAGCACGATCGTGACCACCTTGAGGCGGTAGTAGAGGTCTTCCCTGAAGCCCCCCTTCACCATC
This sequence comes from Nitrospirota bacterium, assembly GCA_021814475.1. Classification (GTDB taxonomy): domain Bacteria; phylum Nitrospirota; class Thermodesulfovibrionia; order Thermodesulfovibrionales; family UBA6898; genus PALSA-1316. The sequence continues at coordinate 8,520 of JAKAIE010000064.1, read as the reverse complement.
TCCTTTTCGAGGTCCTTATTCGTAGCGGCGATGATCCTGACGTCCACCTTGATCGAATCCTTGCCCCCCAGCCTCCGGATCTCCTTGTCCTGAAGGACCCTGAGCAGTTTCGACTGCATCAACTGGGGCATATCCCCGATCTCGTCCAGGAAGAGGGTGCCGCCGTTCGTCGTTTCGAAGAGTCCCGCCTTTCTCGCCGCGGCGCCGGTGAAGGCGCCCGGTTCGTAGCCGAACAGTTCGCTTTCGAAGAGGTTTTCCGGGATGGCCGAACAGTTCAGGGCGGTGAAGGACTTTGTTCTCCTGGGACTGTTGTAGTGGATCGCCCGTGCCACCAGTTCCTTTCCTGTACCGCTCTCTCCGGCGATCAGAACCGTGGCAGTGCTGGTCGAGACCTTCTTCAGGATCTCGATCGCCTCTTTCATCCCCGAGGAGGTGCCGACGATGCCCTCGATCCTGAAACGGTCGTATAACTCCTTGTGGAGCTGAAGGTTCTCCTTCAGCAGTTCCGTGCGTTCGATACCCCTGCGCACGGTCATGACCAGGGAGTTCTTGTCGAGCGGCTTGGTAAGGTAATCGAAGGCCCCTTTCTTGATCGCCTCGACGGCCGAGGATATAGTCCCGTGCGCTGTCATGATGATCATCGACGGCTCGAACGGCTCCCGCGGCACAGCGTCGATCAGTTCGATTCCGTCCATGCCCTCCATCTTGAGATCGGTCAGTATGACGTCGGGATGGAATTTGTTTACGATCTGCAGGGCTTCTTCTCCCGATGCGGCGGTCTGGGTTTCATATCCCTCATCGTCGAGTATTGTCTTCAGGATCTCCCTCTGAAGGGGTTCATCGTCGACAACCAGAATAAAAGGCATTTATAAGTCCTCCTTGTGTATCGGCAGCTGTATGGTGACGGTGCTTCCTTTTCCGCCGCGACTGACGAACGCGACCTTCCCCTTATGCTCCTCGATTACCCTCCGGGTGATCGCAAGTCCCAAGCCCAGCCCTTTTGCCTTCGTGGTGAAGAAGGGGTCGAATATCTTGCCGATCAGATCTTCAGGGATGCCGGTTCCCGTGTCCTCCACAGAGATGGAAAACAGCGACCCTTCCACTGCCGTCCGTATGGTCAGCGTTCCCCCGTCCGGCATCGCCTGGAAGGCGTTCAGGATCACGTTATACAGGCATGTCTTGATGAATTCCGGGTCGATCATCAGCTCAGGCATAACCCCGAATTCCTTGATTATCGCGATTCCCTCTTTCTGGGCCTTCGCCATGATGAGGCTCAGAATGTCGTCTATGAGGGCGCCGATATCGGTCTTCTGCATCGACAGTTCGAGCGGTCTGCTGTATTCAAGGAAGCTCTCGGCGAACTTGCTCACCCTCTGGATCTCTTTCTTGATGTTCAGGATCAGGGAATTGAAGGTGTCGTTGTCGCCCTGCTCTGCGGGCCTGTATTTTTCACGGATATGGTCGATGGACAGGCTGATGAAATTCAGGGGGTTCCGGATTTCATGGGCGATACTCCTTGAGAACTGGCCCACGCCTGCCAGCTGCTCCGCCTTCCTGAGCCGTTCTTCGAGCTCCCGTTCTTCGCGGAGCTTCTTCACCATGAAATTGAAGCTCTGCGTCAGTTCCCCGATCTCGTCCTTCCGTTCGGTCTTGAGCTCCTGGTCCAGGTCGCCGCCCGCCACCATCTTGGCTGCGCTGACCACGTCTTCGATCGGCTTTGTGTACCTTCCCGCCAGGTATATGATGAAGAGCATCCCTATCCCGAAGACGACCAGCGCGGCCGCGATACGCTGCATCAGCCTCTTCTGCATGAAGGACGAAAAATCCTCGGTATTGATCGTGAGGTGGATGTAGCCGTAATGCTTCTCGCCGGCCACGACGGGAATGATCACATTGTACGCGTGGCCCTCGCCCGTCACCGGTTCGCCGAGCTCGGCCTTGAAGATCAGCTCCTTTTTCTTGGTGCTGATCCGTTTGCCTATGTTCTTGGGATTGCTGCTTGAGATAATCTTGTCGGAGTTGCTGATGATCGAGAGTTCCTTGACCCCCTTGGTGTTCAGCTTGTTCAGATAATTCTGGAGACGCTTTTCGTCGGTCAGTCCGCTGCTGGTCACCTCTTCGACGCCGACCTGGATCGCCTTCGACAGCTCGGCCGTCTGTTTTTCGAATTCCTGGTACATGGCCTGTTCTGTCTGGGTATAAAGAAATATATATGTAGCCATCAGGACGATGCTCAGGAACAGCATCATGAGGGTCAGCTTTTTGTTGAGGGAGAGTCTCAGGAAGTAGTCTTTGAGTATCGTCCTGTCAGAGCCCATCTTGTATTTTATCCCAAGGGAGGAGATCAACGCCAATCCAGGACGAAAATACCTCCCCGGGCGTATTTCCCGCCACGGGAAGGTATTTTCCGTCAAGACACAAAGGAATTAGTAACCTGCTGACTTCTTTGCAGGCGCTGCCTTTGCGGGTGCAGCAGCAGGAGCTGCCTCCTTCTTTGCAGGAGCCATTTCCTTCTTCTCGGCCTTCTTCTCGGCCTTCTTCTCGGCCTTCTTCTTCGGGGCAGGCAGGATCGTCACGCTCTTGGCGGTGTTCTTGCCGTCAGCCTCGGTGTAGACAACCTTAACCTTCTCGCCGACCTTGACGTCGGCCATGGTCTTGCCCTTCGGCATTACCTTGGTCTTGTCGTCAGTGGCAACGGTCACATCTCCCTTTTTTGCCTTCAGGGTTATCCCCTTGGCATCCATAGCGGTAACTTCACCGGTAGCCTGGATTGACTTTGCAGCCGCGAAACCCAATGAGGTAACAGCGAAAACAAAGACAAGTGAGAGCACGATAGCGATAATCTTCTTCATTCGATTCACCTCCTTTCATTCATGATATAGTAAAGCTCTGATTTTGAGTTCCTTATTGTATACGATTATCAACATTTGTGCCAAGAGGAAAATGAGGGTAAACAGGGGTTCCCGTTAACGGCATTTTCTGAAGTGAGGAACCGGCTCCTTTTTTCGGGACAGTGCAGGGCGCAGGGCGTCCGGCTACTTATTGAGAAGAGACAGCTCTCCGGCATATCTCCTGAAGAGGTCCAGCCCCTTCATATGCTCTTTGCCGAGGTCGAAGGAGATGCCCTGCCAGTACTCGACGATCTCGTCCGCCGGGATGATCTCCCTTAGCCACGAATGATCGGCGATCTCCCGGAAATTCCGGAGGGCCGAGTCCCTGGCCCGGTCGAGGTCGCGCACGAACCGCTCGACCAGTTCGGCCTTGGCGGCGGCGCTGTCTTTCCGGACTATCCAGAGGGCGAAGACCGAAGGCAGCCCGGTATGACGGTACCAAACATCGCCGAGATCATAAACCCTGAACTGGGGCCATCGGGCGGCCTCTCTCAATGCGTCGTCGCCGATGAGGAGGCAGGCCTCGTGCGATTGCATTACCGTGTGGAGAGGAGCGGCGGTTGTCCTCACCCGGCAGTCAAGTTCGTAGAACTTCTTCAGGATAATGGTGAGCAGGGCCACGGATGTCTCCGACTGGGAGGTTGCAAGCACCGTAAGGCCGTCGAGCGCCTCGATGGGCCTCTTGCTGAACAGGAATATGCTCCCTATCGGACCGAAGGAACTTATGGAATGGCCTTCGATCAGCCGGTATCCGTCCTGGTGCCTGAGATATTCGATCGAGGACGAGGGGCTGACATCGATATCGCCGCTCCATATACTGCGGTTCAGAACTGAAGGCACGCCGTCGATGAATTCGTAGGACGAGCAGTCTGCCTCCCGTTCGAGCGTATAGAAGATCGGGAAGAGGTTGGTATAGGATATCCTTCCGATGGTCAGTTTCGCGGTGTTTTCCACGGCCATTTATCCCTTGATTACGCCCATCGGACGAAGCCGGGCTACCCTGCGCGAGATCCCCGCCCGATGGACGACATCGACGACCGACGTCACATCCTTGTAGGCCTCGCTCATCTCTTCGGCAAGTGTCTCCCGTCCCGAGGACCTCACGATGATGCCCCTGTCCTCGAGTTCACGGCTGACTGCCCTGCCTTTTGCCCTTCGGATCGCCTGGTGCCGCGACATCACCCTGCCTGCCCCGTGGCAGGTGGAGCCGAACGTCTCCTCCATCGCCTTTGCCGTCCCAAGGAGGATATACGAGGCCCTGCCCATGTCCCCCGGAATCAGGACCGGCTGTCCGAGCTGCCGGTATGCCTCGGGGAGTTCGGGATGCCCGGGCGGAAAGGCGCGCGTCGCCCCTTTCCTGTGCACGATCACTCTGGTTTTTCTGCCTTCGATGACATGCTCTTCGACCTTTGCGATATTGTGGGCGACGTCGTAGAGCAGCGACATGCCGAGCGCCGAGGGCCCTGAGCTGAAGACCTTCATGAACGCCTCTTTGGCCCAGTGCATGATGCACTGACGGTTCGCCCAGGCATAATTGGCCGCGGCCCTCATGGCGGCGAGATAGTCCTGGGCCTCCGGGCTCTGAAACGGCGCGCTTGCCAGTTCCCTGTCAGGCAGGTCTATATGATATTTCCCCGCGGCCCTCTCCATCACTTCGAGAAAGTCTGTACAGACCTGGTGGCCGAAGCCCCGCGAGCCGGTATGGATCATGACCGTCACCTGCCCCTCGAAGAGCCCGAGGGTATCGGCGGCCTTCTGGTCATATATCGCATCGATGTACTGCACTTCTATGAAGTGGTTCCCTGAACCGAGAGTCCCCTGCTGTGCCCTGCCGCGTTCATATGCCTTAGGGCTGATGAGAGACGGGTCGGCGCCTTCGAGCCTTCCCCCGGATTCCGTCTTTTCGAGGTCGGAATGATCCCCGAGTCCCTGTTCGACCGCCCAGGCAGCCCCCTTGATCAGGATCTGTTTTTCGTCCTGCGCTCCGAGACGAATCCTTCCTTTCGAGCCGACGCCGGCCGGGATCTCGTTGTAGAGTACGGAAACTAGGTCCTTCAGCCTCGGACTGACGTCCTGCCTGGAGAGGTTGCTCCTGAGGAGCCGCACCCCGCAGTTGATGTCATATCCTACCCCCCCGGGAGAGACGATCCCGGTATGCAGGTCGAATGCGGCGACCCCTCCGATCGTGAAGCCGTAGCCGGTATGAATATCCGGCATCGCCAGAGACGCGCCGATGATGCCGGGGAGCGAGGCTACATTGGCGACCTGATCGACCGCCTCCGCTTCAAGATCCTTCTCGAGCGTCGCATCGACATAAATGATCCCCGGGACCCGCATCCCCTTTTTATAGGAGACCGGGACTTCCAGTCTTGTTTCGCCGAGCCTTTTCAGTTTATCCAGTACCATAGTTAATTTCTTGGGGCTAATTCCCCGGAGCCTGCTGCGGGGAGATTTACGGGCAGCAGGATTTACAGCTCAATGTCCGCACCCGTATCTGATTCATATTTTCGTGCATAAGCGGCTATATATCAAATATTATGTCGGCCGTCAGCCTGCCGTCCGTCTCCGCGATCTTCAGCCGGTGATAGGTCGCGGCCTTGATGAGGAGCCCGCGGCCGTGTTTCGACGGATCAAAATCCTCCCCAAAAACCTTTGCCCGGATCCGCCAGCCCTTTCCCTCAGAGGGCTTCCAGAGATCTTCGACAACAACCCTGCTCCCCAGAAAACCGTACGTATCGAACCTGAAGATCAGCTCGTTCAGCCATGAGACAAGGAGTCCTTCCAGGGAACTGCCTTCGGCGGCCACTTCAAGGGCAATTGTCCCGGAAACGGGGCTACCCCCGGTGATGAGGTGAAACAGTCCTGCCGAGGCGTTTGAGAAGAGTTCTTTCAGGTCTGAGCCGAAGGCCCTGATCCCGGCGTCGCCGGTTATGTCGAGGAGCTCGAACCTCTGCATGTCAGAGACGCCGCCTGCCGCGGGAGTTCAGGGCTTCCAGATCTCGACGAATTTTCCGTTCTTTGTGATCCAGACGACATAGGGGGCAATTGTCACGTCGCCCTTCTGGTCGAACTTTATCTTTCCGACGGCGCCGTTGAAATCCATGCTGTGCAGTTTGTCGGAGATCTCCCTGCCGGATGTTGTGTTCGCCTCTTTAATTGCCGCAAGCAGAATATTGGCGGCGTCATAGGCGTACATCGAATATGGGCCGAGCTCACCGAACTTCGCGCGGTATTTCGCAATAAAATCCTTTGCTGTCGGTATGTTGTTCGGGTCGGGGCTGAAGGTGAGGTAGGTCCCCTCCGCGGCGTCTGCCCCCGCGATCTCGATGAACTTCGGGTCGATCGACCCATCCCCGGACATGAATGGCGCCTTGATGCCGAGTTCCTTCGCCTGCCTGACGAGCAGCCCCATCTCCGTATAGATTCCTCCGAAGAATATCAGTTCCGGATCCTTCTCCCTGATTGCGGTCAGGACGCTTTTGAAGTCCTTGTCTCCCTGTACGATTCCCCCGTAATAGACGACCTCCGTCTTGCTGCCCAGGGCCTTTTTGAACTCATCGGCAAGTCCCTGTCCGTACGTGGTCTTGTCATGAAGGACCGCGACCTTCTTGAGTTTGAGCTGCCCGGTCACATAGTCCGCGGCTACCTTGCCCTGCTGGTCGTCCCTGCCGCAGACCCTGAAGACGTTGTTGTAGCCTTTCTCGGTCAGCTGGGGGTTGGTGGATCCCGGGGATATCATCGGGATGCCGGCACGGTTGTATATGTCGGATGCGGGAATCGAACAGCTGGAGTTGAAGTGGCCGATGACCCCGACCGCGCCTTCATTGACCATCTTGTTGGCGACCGAGACCGCCTGCTTCGGATCGTGCTGGTCATCGCCGATCAGCGTCTCTATTTTCTTGCCGAGGATACCCCCCTTTGCATTCCATTCCTCGATCGCAAGGGATGCGCCGTTGCGGAAGTCTGTGCCCATCTTGGACTGGTCCCCGGTCATCGGGCCGCAGATGCCTATCCTGATCGTATCAGCTGACTTCTTCTGGCATCCGAATGAGAAGAGAAGGGTGGCGCATAAAAGGAATGCGACTGCTGCGGTTCTTTTCACTGTTACCTCCAACGGGAAAATTACTTTATAAGCGAGGCGAATTGCCGCGCATTTTTCTTTATATCTCCCTTGCAGATCCCTGTGGCCACGGCGATTGAGGCAGCGCCAGAGGCAAAGACCTCTTCTGCCGTGCCGAGAGATATGCCGCCTATGGCCACTACAGGAACACAGACATTTTGGGTGATCAGCCTCAGATTGTCAAGGCCCTGCGGGGATCCGGCGTCCTTGGTGGTGGTGTGGAAGATCGGGCCGAAACCGATATAGTCGGCGCCTTCTGAGGCGGCGGTGCGGGCCTCTGCAGGAGTGTGGGTCGAGATCCCGATGATCATGTCTCCGACGACCCTCCTGGCCTCCTTGAGGGGCAGGTCGTCCTGCCCGAGATGGAGGCCGTCTGCGTCGACCGCACGGGCGATGTCCGCATGGTCATTGATGATGAGCGTCGCCCCGAACCTGAGTGTCAGTTCCCGGAGCCTTGCTGCTTGGTCATAGATCTCGCTTCTCGAACGGTCCTTGTCCCGGTACTGGACGATCCTGATTCCGGCATCGAGCACGACCGAGACCATTTCGACGATCGGAAGATCGCAGTAGGTCCTGTCGGTGATGAAGTAGATGCCGGATATGTTCATGGAATTGTCATGCACCTTCTATTTCATTAAGTCCGTCACTAACGGGTTCAAAACCCTCAGCAAAGCTCCGGTACTTTATATCATACCCGGGGTATTGTCAATTAGCGGGAGCTGCGGGGATAACTTTAAAACGAAGATTATCCGATCGATGTGGGGTACCACATCGATCGGTACTGACAGAAACTTTACTTGGTCTGCGGCGGAGTGATCGCCGCGGTCATCTTTTCGAGGAACCCGGTCGTGATGTCGCCTTTGATAAAGTCGGGGTCGTTCAGGACCTTCTTGTGAAACGGTATCGTCGTCTTGATCCCCTCGACTATGAACTCGTCGAGCGCCCGCTTCATCTTCGCGATCGCCTCGGCCCTGTCCTTGCCATAGACGATCAGCTTCGCAATGAGCGAATCGTAGGTGGGCGGTATCACGCACCCGCAATAGATGGCAGTGTCTACCCTAACGCCGGGGCCGCCCGGGAGGGAGAGAAAGGTGATCTTGCCGGGAGACGGGATGAACCTCTCGGGGTCCTCCGCATTGATGCGGCACTCGATCGAATGACCCGAGATTTTGACCCTCGGCTGTTTCAGTTCGAGCGGAATCCCCGCGGCGATCTTTATCTGTTCTTTGACGATGTCTATGCCGCTGACGTACTCGGTGACCGGGTGTTCGACCTGGAGCCTGGTATTCATCTCCATGAAATAAATATTCCCCTCGGTATCGACGATGAACTCGACCGTGCCCGCGTTCCTGTATTTGATCGCCCTGGCTGCCTTGACCGCATACTCGCCTATCTTCTTCCTGAACTTCTCGGTGGCGAAGGGGGAGGGCGACTCCTCGATCAGTTTCTGATGCCGCCTCTGGACGGAACAGTCGCGCTCTCCGATATGCAGCGTGTTGCCCTTGCCGT
>JAKAIE010000004.1 GCA_021814475.1 Nitrospirota bacterium | reverse complement strand
TGGATCGAGTATGCCGCCGCCTCGGTCCTTATCTTTCTTTTTCGCCTGCTCCCTTTCAGAGTCACGGATCGTCTGAGCAGCCTGCTCGGAAACCTCCTGTTCGCCCTGCTCCCGCGGAGGCGCAGGATCGCCCTCGACAACGTCAGAAAGGCCTTTGCAGGCGAGAAGACCGAGGCGGAGATCGGGGAGATCGCCCGAAGGAGCTGCAAGTCGCTCTTTCTCACCGCCTTCGAGCTGATAAAGTCCCGGGATATCTTCAGCTCCCCTGATGTGATAGGGCAGCTCAAAAAGACGAACGACACGCTGGAGGAGCTCTTCAGGAAGGCAAAGAAGATCCATGATGAATCCGGAGGCTGCATCTTCGTCACGCCCCACATAGGGAACTGGGAACTGCTGCCGGCGGTGAGTTCAGTCGTCGGCATACCCCTGGTGATGGTGGCCAGACCTCTCGACAACGCCTATCTGGAGAGGCTCTTCTACAAGACCAGGACGGCGAGCGGACAGATGATCATCCCCAAGAAAAATGCGATGTTCACCCTTCAGAGGACGCTCCAGCAGGGCAAGTCAATCGGCATGCTTACGGACCAGAGCACGATGAAGGGGATACTCGTCGATTTCTTCGGCCGCAAGGCAACGACCACCCCGGTCCCCGCAGTCCTTGCTATCACCAAGAAAAGACCGATCGTCGTCGTCGCCTGCTGCCGAACCGCAGATTTTAAATTTGAGGGGTTCGTATCTGACCCGATCCGGCCTGGAGAATTCGCGCACGAAAAAGACGAGATATACCGGATCACCCTCGAAATGAACCGGGAGATGGAGGCGATCATCAGGAAATACCCTGAGCAGTATTTCTGGCTCCACAACCGCTGGAAGAGATACGAGGGGTTGAAGGAGGTCATGTCTTAGACCCGCAGCATCCGTGTCAGGACTTGAGGCTACTTCTTTGCCGCCTTCTTCTTTGCCTCAGGCTTCTTCAGCTCGGCTACTGCGCCGTGTTCCTTCTTCTGCAACGCGGAAGGCCCTCTTTTTTCGAGCGCACCGGCGTCCTTTCCTTCAACAACTCCGAGAATGGACCGCTCGCGGACCATGGTCACCTCATGGCCATTGACCTTAAACTCCTTGGCCATATATTTTTCATAGAGCACCTTGTCCCCGGCCCGCACCTCGGTCGGCACGAACTTCTTTTCGGCCTTAGGATCTTTGGCGTCGGACTCGAACCTGCCGGGCCCGGCCGATTCAACGATCCCCCACTGAGGCTTTTCCTTTGCAATCTCCGGGATGATGATGCCCCCCGCGGTCCTTTCCTCCGGACCGCCCGACTGTATCACTACCCAATCGTGCAACGGTACAATTTTCATAATCACGCATCTCCCTTCAGGAATTTTCTTCTAGTATATTACAAATCACCGGCAGTGCGCACATATCCGGCTGCCCGGATATTGAAAAGATTTTCACCAGTTTTCTATAATATACAACGGCATGCGGTTAACGTAATGGCGTCTCTGCCTTCTTTGTGAGGCAGGGGCGTTTTTTTGCCTGCATTTACAGAACGAGGTAAGAAATATGTGCAGACTGGCGGCGATCACCTCCAAGGAATTCATCTCTCCCATGGAACCCATTCTTGCCCTCGAAACAATGAAAGAGGGTCACGACGGCTCCGGTCTCGGGCTGGTGCTCAAGGACCTGGGCGGTGAGTTCGAAAAGCTGAAGAAATACCCTGTCCTCTCGGGCATCTGTTCACGGGAAGGCAGAAAGATTCTCGATGAGTACATGAAGAGACATGGCTTCATCCTCAGGCACGAGTGGAAGCCGAAGATAAAACAGACGGGCGGCATCGTCCCGAGGGACCACTATTTTGCCCGGGCCTACGATTACCCCTCGGCCTACCGGAACAGAACGCTGGCGGAGAAGGAAGAACTCCTGATGATGACGCGCCTCGCGCTCCGGAAGATCGGCGAGCCTGACGAATCGATCTTCGCCTTCTCGTTCTATCCCGATGTGATCACGATCAAGGAAGTCGGCGACCCGCTCGAGGTCGCCGAGTTTTTCGGCCTGGACAAAGACACCCTCAAGGCCAGGATCGTGCTCGCCCAGGGACGCCAGAACACCAACTACGCGATCTATCTTTATGCGTGCCATCCCTTTTTCATCCAGGGCTTCTGCTCGATGACGAACGGTGAGAATACCGCCTTTGTCCCGATCCGCGAGTTCCTCTCCAGCAGGGGGTTCCCGGGGTACATCGGCTATAACAGCGACAGCGAGGTCTTTACGCATATCCTCCACTATTCCGTCAGGCAGCTCGGGTTTCCGCTCCACTACTACAAGGACGTGATCACCCCGATGAAGGCGGACGAGATAGAAAAAAGGTCGGATAAAGAAGCCCTGAAACTGATGAAGCAGTCGATGAGGCAGCTCTGCATCGACGGCCCAAACATGGTCATCGGGTTCACGCCAGACGGGACTGTCTTCATGGTCCAGGATTCGAAGAAACTCAGGCCTGGCGCGGTCGGCGGCGTGAAGGGGAAATATGCCCTGATGTCCGAGGAATGCGGCATCGATCGGGCTGTCCCGAAGAGAGACCTTGCAAAGGACATCTTCCCGATGAAATACGACATGGTGATCATCTCACCGCAGGCACAGGAGGTACGGGTGTGGAACCAGCTACACGGTTAGACCATAATCATAAACTTTCGTTAAGGGAATTCCCCTATATCATCCGCTGGAGGGACGACCGCTGCAAGAGATGCGGCAGGTGCACGGCTGTCTGTCCGGTGAAGGCGATCGTTCCGTCGGTAAAGGTGCAGAGGGTCGTTGAATCCGCTGGACAGATACCTGCGCCGACTGCGGTCAGGAAGACCGTCCACGTCGTGGAACAGGTGACGGACATGGAACGCTACTGCACAGGCTGCGGGTCCTGCACTCTTGTCTGCCCGAACGAGGCGATCGAGCCGGAGTTCAACCAGGCGAACAAATTCCTACATTATAAGAACAAGGGCGGAGACGGGTACAAGCGCGGCGGCAGGAGGAACGATCCCTCCATCTCGACCCTCGACCGCATCAAGTTCACGAGGATATCGATGCTTACCGACCCGGCCCTCGACGCGGGCCGTCACGAGTTCAGGATACGGACCCTGCTCGGAAGGGTCATGTCTCCTGAGGCGATGCCTCTGAAGGTGGTAAACGGAAGACTCGAGGTCGACAAGAAGGACGTCTTTGTCCCGCCGGTACGCGAGATCTATCCGATCATGATCGGCAGCATGTCGGTCGGCGCTCTCTCCCCGCCGATGTGGGAGGGGCTCGCCATGGGAGTGGCCTACCTCAACGAGGTCGAGGGGATGCCTGTCGTCATGTGCTCGGGAGAAGGCGGCATGCCGCCGAGGCTCCTCCGGTCGCGGTATCTCAAGTATTTCATCATACAGATAGCCTCCGGCTACTTCGGCTGGGACGAGATCGTCAGAGCCCTTCCACATATGGTCGAAGACCCGGCTGCGATCGAGATAAAGTACGGCCAGGGCGCCAAGCCGGGCGATGGCGGACTGCTCATGGCCCAGAAGGTCCTGAAGCTCATCTCGAAGATCCGGGGCGTGCCCCAGTTCGTCGACCTTGCGTCTCCTCCGACGCACCAGACCAAGTACTCTATCGAAGAGGCGGTCGCCAAGATGATCCAGTCGATGTCCATGGCGTGGGGCTTCAGGGTGCCTGTCTATCCGAAGATATCCGGGAGCAAGACCGCCCGTGCGGTCCTGAACAATCTCGCGAGGAACCCTTATGCGGCCGGCCTGAGCATCGACGGCGAAGACGGCGGGACCGGAGCGGCCTACAACGTCTCTATGGATAAGATGGGTCACCCGATCGCCTCGAACCTGAGGGAATGCTACCTCGACCTCGTCAAGCAGGGCAAACAGAACGAACTGCCGCTGATCGCTGCGGGAGGCGTAGGCAAAAAGGGCAATCTCGCGGCCAATGCGGCTGCGCTGATCATGCTCGGGGCCTCAGCCGTCTCGATCGGAAAGTATATCATGCAGACCGCCTCGGACTGCTTCGGCGACGAGTTCAACCGGTGCAACCTATGCAACACGGGCCAGTGCCCGAGGGGCATCACGACGCAGGACCCGAAACTGTATCGCAGGCTCGACTCCGACAGGGTCGCCGAGCGCGTGGTCGAAGTCTTCAAGGCGGCTGACGTCGAACTCAAGAAGATCTTCGCACCGATGGGTAGGTCCACCGAACTGCCGATAGGCATGTCGGACGGCCTGAGCATCGACGATAAAGCCATGGCAGAGAGGTTGGGAATAAGCTATGCCTGCTAAGAAAACTACCATAAAGAAAGTGACTAAAGGAAAAGGGCAGAAGGTGGAGGCGAAACAGAAGCGCCAGGCCGCTGCAACAGAAACAGACGGGAAGAGCCTGACACTGAAAGGCACTGTGAAGGGAGAAAGGGTCTCCTCGCGCATTCTTGAAGAGCAGGTACAGGAGGCGGTACAGAACGGCGCACGCGAGATCCATATCTTAGCGGCCGGCCAGCACGGCATAGGCGGCCGCATATGGCCGAGAGGGGAAAAAGTCCTGATCACGGTTGAAGGGCCGGCCGGTCAGCGTGTCGGCAGCATGGGCATGGAAGGCACCGAGATCGTGGTGAAGAACAGCGTCTCTGACGATGCCGGCTGGATCAACTGCGGGGCAAAAATCACCGTACTAGGCGACGTGACGAACGGCGCCTTCAATGCCGCGGCTCAGGGCATACTCTATGTGCAGGGCAGCGGCGGGGCGCGGTGCGACACGATGACCAAGCATAACCCCCGCTTCGAGCCTCCCCAGTCGTGGTACTTCAGGAGTGTCGGAGATTCCTTTGCCGAGTTCAAGGCGGGCGGCATCGCGGTCGTCTGCGGCGTCGAGCCGAGGAACCCCGACAGCGTTCTGGGATACAGGCCGTGCGTCGGTATGGTCGGCGGCGTGATATACTTCCGCGGACCGATCCAGGGATACAGCGACAAGGATGTGAAGCTCCTCGACCTGACTGACCAGGACTGGGACTGGCTGACGACGAACATGAAGCCGTACCTCGAGGCGATCGACCGGACGTCGCACTATGAGGAACTCGCCTCCTCCCGCGATGCCTGGAAGAAGCTGATCTCCTACACGCCCCAGGAAAAGCGGCAGCGCAGGGCGATCAGGATGTCCACCTCCGACTTCAGGAAGAAGAACTGGTACAAGGAAGTGGGAGAAGGCGGCATATTCGCCGAATACCTCGACCACGACCTTACCCTTCTGCCGTATATCACGACAGGAAAGGACCGGAGGAACAAGCCGGTCTGGGCAAACGACAAATACGCCCCGCCCTGCGCATATGCCTGTCCTTCGCAGATCCCTTCTCACAAGAGGGCATCCCTCATCAGACAGGGACTGCTGCAGGATTCGCTCGAACTGGTGCTGAGGTACAGCCCCCTGCCCGCCACGGTCTGCGGCCAGATCTGTCCGAACCCCTGCATGCAGAGCTGCACCCGAGGACAACTCGACAGGCCGCTCGATATCGCAAAACTCGGGAGTCTGGCGCTAGATCTGCCCGCACCGAAGAAGGAGGCAGCGACAGGCCATAAGGTTGCGGTCATAGGCGGCGGCCCGGGCGGACTGAGCGCGGCATGGCAGCTGGCCCTGAAGGGACACTCGGTCGATCTGTACGAGTCCTCCGAAAAACTCGGCGGCAAGATCGAGCAGTGCATACCGAGGGAGCGTCTGCCCCATCAGATCCTCGAAAAAGAGCTTTCCCGGTTTGCCGAACTCGGCGTCGACGTGCACCTGAACTCGCCGATCACAAAAGAGAAATTCGCTTCGATCTACAAAGATCATGAGATAGTCATCCTCGCGGTCGGCGCGCACAAGCCGAGGAAGATCCCTTTCCCGGGGTCCGAGGATGCGCTCACTGCGTACGATTTTCTGAAGGAGACGAACAGCGGAAAGATTCACGATCTCAAGGGGAAGAAGGTGGTCGTGATCGGGGCCGGCAACGTCGGTATGGACGTGGCCTCCGAGGCGTACAACTTCGGCGCTGAAGCGGTCATCGCGGTCGATATCCAGAAGCCTGCTGCCTTCGGCAAGGAGGTGGAGACCGCAACAGCCAAGGGCACACAGATCCTCTGGCCACGTATCACCGAAAAATACAGCAAAGACGAACGGAAAATATACTTCAAGGACGGCTCCTCGCTCGATGCGGATATGCTGATCATCTCCGTCGGCGACGTGCCGGTGCTCGATTTCCTCCCGACCTCCGTCAATACGGAACGTGGGTGGATCACGGTCAACGATATCTTTCAGACAACCGACGTGAAGGTCTTCGCTATCGGGGATGTCACAGGACTCGGCCTGGTCACCCATGCGATCGGCCAGGGCAGGATCGTTGCCGAAACCGTCCATTACCAGATGGCGCACGCTCCGCGCAAGCCTGAGATCAGGCAGGTGATCCCCTACGAGAGGATCAAGAAGGAATACTATGATGTCTGCGTCGGAGATTTCACCCCTGAGCGCGAGGCGAACAAGTGCATGTCCTGCGCCTCCTGCAGGGACTGCCACATGTGCGAGGCGACCTGCTACTGGGGGGCAATCACCAGGGTCGACCGCGAAGGCGGAGGGTATGAATACGTAGTCGATGAGGACAAATGCATCGGCTGCGGCTTCTGCGCCGGCATCTGCCCCTGCGGCGTCTGGGAGATGACAGAAAACGTTTAGAAGTTTATCCGGTGAAGAGAAGGCGGTACGGGAATCCCCGTACCGCCTCCTTTTCTTATCCTCTTCCTCCATCCAAACCCTGATCTGATAAAATACCAACGTATGTTAAAGAAGGTAGCGCTCATCACCGGGGCCTCGCGTGGTCTCGGCAGGACCATCGCACTGACGCTTGCGCGGCAGGGATATGCTATCGGCGTGAACTATCTCTCTTCGTCTGCAGAGGCTGAAGAGGTTGCACGTCTATCCGGAAACGGTTCCTGCGCGATAAGGGCCGATGTCGGTGATGCCGGTCAGGTCGCCGGGATGGCCGCGGAGATCGAAAGGCGTTTCGGCCGGCTGGACGCCGTGATAAACAACGCCGGGATATCAAGAGATGCCCTTCTCGTCCGTCAGACTGAAGAAGACTGGGACTCCGTGGTCCGGACGAACCTCTCGGGCTGCCTGCATGTCATCAGGCAGGTTGCTCCCCTCATGGTACGCTCCGGGGGAGGCCATATCGTCAATATAGCCTCCCATTCCGGGATGCGGGGCAAGGCGGGACAGGCGGCATACAGCGCCTCGAAGGCCGCCCTGCTCGGACTCACCGTCTGCACGGCAGTGGAACTGGGAGAGTCGGATATCAGGGTGAATGCGGTCATGCCGGGTTATCTTGATACCGGGATGGGCGGTGCAGCGGCAGCGGCACGGCAGGAGGCAATAAAGAGGAGTTTGCTCGGGTCTCTCTCGTCCGCTGAGGAGGCGGCCGGTTTCATCGCCTGGCTCCTGACTACCAGCTGTATCACAGGACAGGTCTTCAGCCTCGACAGCCGGATAATCTGATATAATAGACCAAACAGCGAGGTATCATGCCAAAGGGTTTTTTTGTCACAGGAACGGATACCGGTGTAGGCAAGACGATAGTCGCCGGGGCTATTATCAGGGCGATGAGGCGTTTCGGCCTCAGGGGCGGGGCGATGAAACCGATCGAAAGCGGCTGCGGACGTGAGGGTGACCTGCTGATCCCGTTCGACGGCATGTCGCTGAAGCAGGCGTCCCACATGGACGATCTTATCACGATGGTTACGCCCTGCTGTTTCGAGGCCCCTCTGGCACCTTTACCCGCCTCGGAGACCGAGATGCGAAAGGTGAGCATCCCCGCCATAAGAAACGCCTTCTCGAAGCTCTCCGCGAAATACGATGCGATGGTCGTCGAGGGGATAGGCGGACTGCTCGTGCCGATCAAAAAGAACTACGCGGTGATCGACCTGGCGTCCGACCTCGGGCTGCCGCTGATCGTGGTCGCAAAGCCAGGACTCGGGACGATCAACCATACGATGCTGACCGTCAAATATGCCCTGAAGGAGGGGCTCGATGTGGCGGGCGTAATCATCAACTACAGCATGCCGCCGGAAAATACCCCTTCGGAGAAGACCAATGCCCAGGTCCTCGAACGGATCTGTCCCGTACCCGTGATCGGGATATTCCCTTATATGAAGAACGTGACCGACGAGGCGATAGAAAAGGCGGTCACGAAGAATCTGAACCTCGACGTGCTGAGGAAGTACCTGTAAGGATATGTCTGCATGACCGATTATCGCATTGAGCGAGATTCCATGGGAGAGGTCAGGGTGCCTGCCGATGCGCTCTATGCCGCCCAGACGCAGCGCGCGATCGAGAACTTCCCGGTGAGCGGCGTGCGGTTCCCGCGCGTCTTTATCCGGAGCCTCGGGATGATCAAGGAGGCCTGCGCAGAAGTCCATGCCGAAATGGGGCTTCTGGAAAAGGCTTACGCCGACGCCATCATCAGGGCCTCACAGGAGGTGGCCGAGGGGAGGTGGGACGACCAGTTCCCGCTCGATGTCTTCCAGACAGGCTCCGGCACCTCGACGAACATGAACGCCAACGAGGTGATCGCAACGCGCGCTACGCAGCTGTTGCGCGAAGCGGGCCAGGAATCGGGCATCGGGGGCAAGGTCCATCCGAACGACCACGTCAACAGGTCCCAGTCCTCGAATGACGTCATCCCGACCGCCCTGCACCTGAGCGCATGCCTCCTGATCAATGAACTCCTCCTGCCCCCGCTCCTCCGCCTGAGCGAGACGATCGGAAGGCGTGAGGCTGAACTCTGGGACGTGATCAAGACGGGCAGGACGCACCTGATGGATGCCGTCCCGATCCGCATGGGCCAGGAACTCAGCGGCTGGAGGCATCAGGTCTCGCAGTCGATCGAAAGGATCAGCGCCTGCATGCCGCGCCTTCTGAGGCTGACGATCGGCGGGACCGCAGTCGGGACCGGGCTCAATGCGCCTCCCGGCTTCGGCGGTCGTGTCTGCGCGAAACTCGCCTGCCGGACGGGTCTCGCCTTTTCCGAGACCGAAAACCACTTCGCCTCCCAGGCATCCATGGATACGGCGGTCGAACTGAGCGGCCTTCTGAAGGCCTCCGCAACCGGGCTGATGAAGATTACGCACGACCTCAGGCTGATGAACAGCGGCCCCGTCACGGGTTTCGCGGAGATATCTCTGCCCGCTGTCCAGCCCGGATCTAGCATCATGCCCGGCAAGGTCAACCCTGTTATCTGCGAGGCGGTCTCGATGGCCTGCAGCCAGGTCATCGGCAACGACACGGCTATCACGATCGGCAACCTCTACGGTTATTTCGAGCTGAACGTCATGCTGCCGCTCATCGCGCGAAATCTCCTGGAGTCGATAGTGCTTCTCGGAAACTCAGCCGGACTGCTCGCGGACAAGGCGGTTTCAGGATTCACTGTGCACCGCGACCGCATCCGGGAACACACAGGCAGGAACCCGATCCTGGCCACGGCACTCGATCCGGTAATCGGGTATGACAGGGCTGCCGAAATCGTCAAGAAGGCATATGCCGAAGGCAGACCCATCAGGGATGTTGCACGGCAACTGACGGATCTTTCAGAAGAAGAACTCGACCAGCTGCTCGACCCGGGACGGATGACCGACCGGTCCTGAGCCGCCCACCGGGCAAAAAAAAACCGGCCCCGAATCTCTGTGATCCGGAGGCCGGCCCGAAAAAATAGTGACTATCTTCTTCTGGGCATTCCGCCGCCCAGGCCCGCCGGCATCATCGGCATAGCCATCTTCTTGTACCCTGCGGGCACTTCGAACACTGAATCCGAAACTCCCCCGATTTTGATGTTCTTCCAGACGGTCGTCATCTTCCCGTCCTCGGACTCGTATTTTACCGGGAAGTTGCTCAGGTCAGACGCCTCCCATATATAGCCTGACTTCTCGGCCTTGCCGTTTGTGGTGACGGTGATATGGTATTTTTTCGCCGGATGCCGGTCAACAGTCTCATTCGCTATGAACTGCTTGTCCACCTTGACGTTGGGATCGTGGAGCTTAGACTGGATATCCTGCTTGCTCAGGTCCAGAGGCATCTCCATATAATCCTTTCCGCCCATCATCATCCACATCACTTTTTTGTCCGGCCTGATGATCGTGACCGACTTATGCCCCCTCTGTTCACTCTCCATCCGCATCTTCGTGTCCTTGAAGAACATCTTCGAGGTGAACGCGCCCTGCTGCGTTGTCGTCTCCATGTCCGCGGAGTAGTTGGTGGCTCCGCCAAACCCCGCCCCGAACGCCGCCGCCGCAAACAACACGGCAGAGAAAAGAGTTGTTGCCATTACCGCCAGTTTCTTCATCTCATAGTCTCCTTGGTATACTGGAAATGCGGACCGGAAGGTCCGCGCTGCTACTCTGTGTTCAGCGTCTCTTTCAGGGCCTTGCCGACCTTGAAATAGAGGACCTTTTTGCCCTTCACCTCTACGCTCTCGCCGGTCTTCGGATTTCTGGCCTTCCTCGGCCCGCGTGTCTTCAGACGGAAGTTTCCGAAACCCCGTATCTCTATCTTGTCACCGTTGAGCAGGGCCTGCTTGATGCTGTCGAAGACCGTGTCGACGATGATCTCGGTCTGGTTTCTGGTCAGACCCTCCGCCTTCTCTGCTACCTTTTCGATGAGCACCGACTTTGTCATAGAACCTCCTTAAGGCGCGTATTGGTATTTTATCTTCACCGCGGGGATAATATCGGAAAATTCCTTCGGAAACCTGCCCCTCAGGACATCGAGGATCGAGACCTTGTCCTTTTTCGAGACCACCTCCGGCTCCCCGCCGAGACCCGCCAGTTTGCCTGCGGCCTTAGTCGCATCGTCGAGAGTGCCGAGTTCATCGACAAGGTGCAGCGGGACGGCCTGCTCGCCGCTGAAGATCCTGCCATCGGCGATCGGCCTCAGATCTTCGATCTTCATATGCCTGCCTTCGGCGACCGCCCTGATGAACTGCTCATGGACGTTATCCAGGACATTCTGAAGCAGCTGCCGGTCCTCCTCTTTCATCGGCCTGAAGGCGGACCCGATATCCTTGTTCTTTCCGCTCTTGACCACCTCGGCGCTGACGCCGATCTTCTTCATCAGGTCCGAGATGTTCGGGATCTCCATGATCACGCCGATAGAGCCGGTCAGCGTTCCGGGGTTCGCAAAGATCCGCGTGGCCGCAGACGCGATATAATACCCGCCGGAGGCGGCTACCGAACCCATCGAGACAACGACCTTCTTCCGTGCGGCAGCCTTCTTCACCTCCGAGTAAATCTCCTGGGAAGGGGCAACCGCCCCGCCCGGGCTGTCGATCCTCAGTACGATCCCCTTTATCGAGTTGTCCCTGACATATTCATCGATCTCGTCGACCACGTCCTTCGAGTCCATGATCGGGCCTTCTATCCTGACCAGCGCAAGCTTCTGTGTAAGGGGGATATTCTTCTGGATCAGGACCACTGCAAGGCTGATGACGATCAGCGCCCCCAGCAGTCCGGCCGTGACCAGGCAGATCTTCTTCATCCCTCACTCCTCCTGAGATTCTTCATGCTCATCCCTATCTTCCGCTCTGCGGCATCCACTTTGATAATCCTCGCCTCGAGGATATCTTCTTCCTTTATCTTCTCCTCACCGGAAGGCTGAACGATCTCGGAAGAATAGACCAGTCCTTCGACCCCGCCCTCGAGTTCGACGAAGATCCCGAAATCGGTGATCCTGAGTGCCCTGCCCTTCACTACGTCACCGAGCCTGAACCGCGAAGGGATCGTCTCGGTCCACGGATCGGGTTCGAGCTGCTTCAGCCCCAGAGCCATCTTCTCGTTGTCCGGGTCCATAGACAGTATCACGACATCGATCTTCTGCCCCTTCCTCAGCAGCTCCGAGGGGTGTTTCACGTGTTTTGTCCAGGAGAGGTCGGAAATATGGAGCAACCCGTCGACTCCCTCCGGAAGGCCGATAAAGGCACCGAAATCGGTAAGGCTCTTCACCTTTCCGGCTATCCGCTGGCCGACAGCATACTGCCGGCTAATGATATCCCACGGACTCGGCTTCGTCTGCTTGATACTGAGAGAGAGCTTCCGTTCGGCCCTGTCCACCTTCAGCACAACCGCCTCAACCGTCTCGCCGATCGAAAGGACCTTCGAAGGATGCCGCATCTTCGGAGACCAGTCCATCTCGGAGATATGCACGAGTCCTTCCAGCCCGTCCTCGATCTTGACGAAAACGCCGTAGTCGGTAATGCTGGCAACGACACCTTCCACCTTCCGGCCTGCGGGATACCGCTCCTCTACCTTCTCCCACGGGTCCTGAGACTTCTGCTTATAACCCAGGGTGATCCTTTCCTGCGCCTCGTCGAACTTCTGGACAATCACCTCTATCCTGTCGCCAACAGAGAAAATTTCAGAAGGATGGGTTATCCTGCCCCACGAGATGTCCGAAATGTGGAGGAGCCCGTCTATGCCCCCCAGATCGACGAAGACGCCATAGTCGGTAATATTCTTCACGACCCCCTCAAGCAGAGCCCCTTCCCTGATCTTCCCGATCGTTTCGCCCTTCAGCTTCGCCCGCTCCTCTTCGACTACCGCCCTCCTTGAGACGATAATGTTCGACCTCTTGTGGTTGATCTTGAGGATCCTGAAATCCATGCGGCTGCCGATCAGGCTGCCCACGTCCTTGACCATCCTGATATCGATCTGAGAGCCCGGGAGAAAAGCCCGTACCCCGCCTATATCGACGGTCAGGCCGCCCTTCGTCTTTTCGGTGATCACCCCGCTGACCAGCGTACCGGACTGAAGAGCCTTCTCAAGCACATCCCACACCTTGATCTTCGAGGCACGTTCTTTGGAGAGTTTCACTACCCCTTCAGCATCCCTGATGCTCACGACATAGACCTCGAGCTCAGCCCCCGGACGCAGGGACTTCCGCTCGTCGTCGGAAAACTCCTCCGCGGGGATGAACCCCTCGGACTTGTACCCGATATCGACGATAACACCGTCCTGTTTCACGGAGATGATCCTGCCAGGCAGTATCGTACCTTCTTCGATGCTCTGGAAGGTCTCGGCGTACAGCCGCTCCATATCGCTGTTAGTATTTTCCATCAGGGGAAATCCCTCCTATGTCTTTTATTCTTTTTTCCACCTCAAATATTATCCAGTCCGGCGTCGAGGCCCCGGCGGTAATGCCGACCTTCCCGGCCGCCGCAAACCATGCATCCTCGATCTCCCCGGCAGTCTCGATATGGTGCGTCCTGACGCCGAGCGCCTCGCAGAGCTTCGCCAACTGCGTGGTATTGGCGCTGTTCTTGCCCCCGACGACCACCATGACGTCGACATTGCGGGCCATCTCCTCGGTCTCCTTCAGCCGGAGGGCCGTCGAGCTGCAGATGGTATTATAAACCTTCACCTCGCGCGTATTCGCGATGATCTCCGAGAGCAGCTTTTTCAGCGCCTCGATCGGCTGAGTGGTCTGCACCACGACCCCGACCTTCGGCTTGAGCCCCTCCAGCGGCGAATCCCCGTCGACAACAACCGCGTCGGGGCCCGCATAACTGACAAGACCCTTGACCTCGGGATGGTGCCTGTCGCCAAGGATCACCACCTGATACCCGTTTTCGGCAAGCAGCCGCGCATAATCCTGGGCTTTTTTCACGAAAGGACACGTGGCATCAATGATCCGGAACCCCCGCGACGATATGGTATCATAGAGCTGACACGGTATTCCATGCGTCCGGATGATGAGCGTCTTCACCTTCCTGCTGTCGAGCTCATCAGCCTCGATCGGCTCAATGCCCTCATCCTTCAACCTCCGGATCACCTGCGGGTTGTGTATGATCGGGCCGAGGGTACAGACCCCCTCCCTGTCTTCCTGCGGGATATCAAAGGTGATATCAATCGCCCGCCTGACGCCGAAACAGAAGCCGGCCCTCTTTGCGATTAGGATCTGCATGCCGCACCCCCGCCGGCAGCCGCGCCGCAGGCACCATCTTTCTCCTCCGGCAAATGCTCCATGATCTTCATTAATACCTTCTCCACCGGGAGGCCTGTTGATTCGATGAACAGGGCGTCGTCCGCCTTTCTCAGCGGCGCGATGTCCCTGCCCGCGTCGCGGGCATCGCGTTCAGCGATCTCCATCCGGATCTCCTCTTCATTCACCTCAAAACCTTTCGCGGCCAGCTCAAGCGTCCTTCGCCTGGTCCTCTCCCCGACAGAGGCATCGAGGTAGAACTTCCGGCAAGCCCCCGGGAATACGACCGTCGTCATGTCCCGGCCTTCCGCCACGATGTCGGTATGGCGCGCCGCATCTCTCTGAATCTCCAGGAGGTGTTCCCTCACGGGCCTCCGCGCGGAAAAGACCGACGCAAAATGGCTCGCCTCGGGAGTCCGGATTTCATCCGAGACATCGGCTCCGTTCATGATCACCCTGCCCTGCCTGAAGACAACATACACCTTTTTCACCGCTTCGGCAACCTCGTCATCAGTGGCGTTCTCCCGGAGCCCCAGGCGCACGAGATAGAGCGCCACCGCGCGATACAGCGCCCCGGTATCGAGGTACTCGAAACCCAGCTTCTGCGCAAGCATGCGGGCGATGGTGCTCTTGCCGGCGCCCGAAGGCCCGTCTATAGCGATCACCTTCCTCACGAAGAACATCTCCCGATCATATCGAAAAAATCCGGGAACGAGATCCCCACCGCCGAGGCCCCCTGTATGACCGTCACACCCTCTGCGGCAAGACCGGCCACCGTCATCGCCATCGCGATCCTATGGTCACCGTGGCTCTCGACGACGGCGGGGGTCAACCGTCCGGTCCCCCGTATGCTCAGGCCGTCAGGGAATTCCTCGATCTCAACGCCCATTTTGCGAAGCTCAGCCGCCATCGCGGCTATCCGGTCCGATTCCTTCACCCTCAGTTCTTCAGCCCCCCTGATCGTCGTCACGCCGTCCGCCAGCGCAGCGGCAACACACAGGATCGGGAACTCGTCGATCAGCGAAGGGACGATCTCCCCGCCGATCTCGACGGACTTCAGTCCCGCCTCTCCCCTGCAGTAAATATCGGCCACAGGCTCTCCCGATATGTCGCGCACATTCTCCGTCTTCATCACGGCCCCCATACTGCGGAGAGCTTCGATGATGCCGGTGCGGGTGGGATTGATGCAGACGTTCCTTATCATCACCTCCGCGCCCGGAATGACCAGTGCGGCAACCATAAAGAAGGCTGCGGAGGAGATATCTCCCGGCACGACAATATCGACCGGGGAGAGGTCCCTGCCTCCCCTGACCGTAACGTTCAGACCATCGACCCGAAGGTCTGCCCCGAAGGCAGGAAGCATCCGTTCGGTGTGGTCCCGCGAGCGGGCCGGCTCGGTAACGACCGTCTCGCCGCCTGCATAAAGACCGGCCAGGAGTATCGACGACTTCACCTGCGCGCTCGCCATAGGCATCTCGTACGAGAGGGGCTTCAGCCCGCCGCCCCTTATCGCCAGCGGGGGATAGCGGTCGCCGGCACGGGCGGTGATGACCGCCCCCATCCGGCTGAGTGGCGTGATCACCCGTGCCATCGGCCTGCTGCGAAGAGAATCGTCACCGGTCAGTACGGAAAAAAAAGGATTGCCCGAAAGCACCCCTGACAACAGACGGATCGTGGTGCCGGAATTGCCGCAGTTGATGACGTCGGAAGGCTCGGAAAGACCGTGGATGCCCTTCCCCGTGACAATCATCACCTGCCCGTCATCGCGGATATCCACACCGAGCGACCTGAAGGCGTGCATCGTGCTCAAGGTGTCCTGCGCCCTCAGGAAATTTCTGACGGACCCGGTGCCCTTTGCGAGCGAGGAGAAAAAGACCGCCCTGTGCGATATCGACTTGTCCGGAGGAGGGGTGACCTCCCCCCTGAAAACCTTTGTCCCCTTTATTTCAATTCTGTCCAAGCCCGTTCCTCAGTTCCTGCGCCCTGCGCAACTCTCCCTCCAGCAGCCCGCCCTCTTCCTTCCCGAGATAGCTGCTCAGCGAATCGAGATGCCTGCGGAAGACCTCGATCATCTCGACGAGGTTTCTCCGGTTCATCAGGCTGATGTCCCTCCAGAGTTCAGGGGAACTCCCTGCTATCCTGGTCATGTCCCTGAACCCCTGGCCGGCCATCTCCAGATATGCCCTGTCGATATCCGCAACAGTATTGACCATCGTATAGGCAATAAGGTGAGGAAGATGGCTTACTGCGGCATACACGCGGTCATGTTCCCGGGGGTCCATGACCGTGACGATAGCACCGAGCTTTTCCCACAATGCAGTAACTCGCGCCAGCGCCTCTGCCCCGGAATGGGAGGTAGGCGTAACGATGCATTTGGCTCCGCTGAACAGACCGCTATAGGCTGCCGCGGCTCCGGACAGCTCGCTGCCGGCGATAGGGTGCGCCCCCACGTAATGCGCGCCTTCCGGCATCGCCGACTCCAGATCATACACCAGATCTCCCTTGACGCTACCGGCATCAGTCACAATGGCGCCCGTCTTGATCACATGCGCCACCCGCAGCACGAGATCCGTAAAAGTTCCGACCGGGGTGGACAGCATTATCAGGTCCGCCCCTTCACAGGCGGCAGAGGGATCGTCGGTTCCGGAATCGATCGCCCCCTTCTTCATCGCATGCCCCAGGTTCACGGGACTGCGGCCGTAACCGACAATCTCCCTGCAGAGGCCCTGCTTTTTTACTGCAAGACCAAAAGAGGCGCCTATAAGTCCGACGCCGAGGATCGCGATCTTATTGAACATCGACGCTATATTTCTCTCCCCACGGCTTCCGCCACCGGCTTCAGTTCCTGCATCAACTTTTCGAACTGCTCGGGTTTAAGAGACTGTTCACCGTCGGACATCGCCTCTTCGGGGTTGGTATGGACCTCGATCATCAGCGCGTCGGCGCCTGCAGCGATGGCCGCCTTCGCCATCGGCGCAACCAGGTCCCGCTTGCCGACCCCGTGGCTCGGATCGACCACAACCGGCAGGTGGGTCAGCTGTTTCAGCACCGGGACGGCGGACAGGTCGAGCGTATTGCGCGTCGCGGTTTCGAAGGTCCTGATACCGCGCTCGCAGAGCATCACGTTCTGGTTCCCGCGGGACATGATATATTCGGCGGACATAAGCCATTCCTTGATCGTCGAGGAGAGCCCGCGCTTGAGCAAGACCGGCTTGCGGCATGTGCCGACCTCGAGCAGGAGCCTGAAGTTCTGCATGTTTCTGGCCCCGATCTGTATGATATCCGAATATTCCACGATCACTTCGAGATCCCGCGGGTCCATGATCTCCGTAACGATCGGCAGCCCCGTCTTCTCGCGGGCGTGGGCCAGGTGCTTCAGTCCTTCAGGACCGAGCCCCTGGAAGGCATAAGGAGAAGTCCTCGGCTTGTATGCGCCCCCGCGCAGGAACGAGGCCCCCGCGTCCCTGACCTTCTTCGCAATGCTCGTCAGGACGGTCTCATTTTCTACAGCGCATGGCCCGGCCATCACCGGCACCCTCCTGCCTCCGACGGTGACCCCGCAGACATCTATGACCGTATTTTCTTTTTTGAACTCCCGGCTCGCGAGCTTGAAAGGTTTGAGTATCCTTACAACGTTCTCCACACCGGCCGCCGCGCGGATAGAATCCTCCTCTTCCTCAGTCACCTTCGAGGTGTCGCCTATCACTCCGATGATCGTCCTCTCGGTCCCCTGCGAGACATGAACTCCCAGACCCCAGCCTTCGAGCCTTTTTATGATATGGCGTATGTCCTCTTCCGCAGCCTCATGGCTCAATACAATGATATCCATCTATTCCTCCACTCTCATTTCGCAGCAGCTGCTCATTTAATTCCCTTCGTTTCCTTCAGCGCATCGATGAACCTGAAGTTCTCTTCAGGCAGCCCGATCGTCACCCGTATCGCCTTCGGTCCCATCGGGCGGATGATCACGCCCTTTTTCAGGAGCGCGCTGTAGAGCATGGGGGCGTCGTCCACCGGCATATAGATAAAGTTCGCATGGGTCGGCACATAGGAAAACCCCATCCCCCCGAGCTCCCTGTAAAGGTATTGCCTCCCTTTTTCGTTCACCTCCAGGGACCGGCTCACATGGCCGTCGTCGGCAAGGGCGGCGAGGGCGGCCCTCTGTGCGATCGTATTGGTGTTGAAAGGCTCGCGGATCCGGTTCATGTCGTTAAGGACCTCTTTTCTTCCGATGCCGTAGCCGATGCGAAGCCCGGCGAGCCCGTAAATCTTAGAAAAGGTCCTCAGGATCAGCAGGTTCTTTCCAGCGCAAAGATGCTTCATGCTGTCGGCGTAACTGCCGTCAGTCACATACTCGTAATATGCCTCGTCGACCACCACCAGCATCTCTTCGGTCACACGGGCCATCAGCCGGTCGAATTCCTCCCGGGTATTGATCGTACCTGTCGGATTATTCGGGTTCGCGATAAAGACCATCTTTGTCGCCGGCGTAATCGCATCGGCCATCGCCCCAAGGTCGTGGGTGAAGTCCTTCAGAGGCACCTGGATCGGCCTGCCGCCGACCGACCGGACCGCCATCGCGTAGACAACAAACGACGGGGCCGCCATCACCGCGTCGTCGCCCTGCTTCATGAACGTCCTGACCGCGATGTCGAGAAGTTCGTTCGAACCATTTCCCAGGATCAGCGCGTCTTCAGCCACCCCTAGTTTCTTCGCGAGGGCCTGTTTCAGGTAGTAGCCGGCTCCGTCAGGATAGCGGTGGATATCGGCAAACGCCCCCTGCACCGCCCTGAGTGCGGCGGGAGACGGACCGACAGGATTTTCGTTCGAGGCAAGCTTTACGGAATTAGAGATGCCGAGTTCCCGTTCGAGTTCCTCCAGCGGCTTGCCAGGTATATACGGCTGAATGTCGAGAACATAGTCCGGCGGCTGTATCATTGTATCCTCCCCTGGGGGTATGACCCGAGTATCTTCAGAAAAAGGCAGTTTTCTTTAAGCTGTTCGATCGCCCGGCTGATCTTCCTGTCCTCTACATGTCCTTCCATGTCGACGAAAAATATATACTCCCAGGCCTTCCTCTTCGAAGGCCGCGATTCGATCTTCGTCAGGTTGATCTTCGCCCTCTTGAACGGCAGCAGGACATCGTAGAGGGATCCGGGGCGGTGCTTGATCGAGAACATGACCGAGGTCTTGTCGTTGCCGGTGCGGTGAGGAAACTCCTTCGAGATGACGAGAAAACGGGTGATATTCCGTCTGCTGTCCTGGATATTCCGCTCCACGATATTCAGGTCGTACATGCGGGCAGCGATCTCGCTTGCGATCGCCGCGGCATAGGGCTCCTTTGATGCCAGTTCCGCCGCCCTCGCGGTGCTTGTAGACTCGGCAACCGGAACCCCGGGCATATTCGCCTCCAGCCACGCCCTGCACTGCGCAAGTCCCTGGGGGTGCGAATAAACCTTTTTGATCTTCCTCCGTTCCGACTGCCGGGAGAGAAGGTTATGGGATATCTCAAGAATGATCTCGGCAACGACCTGGAGGTCCGAGTCGACAAACATATCGAGCGTGTGACTCACCACGCCTTCGTTCGAGTTTTCTATCGGCACGACGCCGTATTCCGCCTTGTTCGTCTCAACGTTCTCGAAGACCTTCCGTATACTGTCGACCGGGACGAAGGCCGCCGAGGAGCCGAAATGCCTAAGGGCCGCAAGATGGGTGTATGTGGCAAGAGGCCCCAGACAGGAGACCTTCAGGGGTTCTTCAAGAGAAAGAGATGCAGAGAGTATCTCGCGGTAGATCGCCCTGAGGGCATCGTTGGGGAACGGCCCGTCGTTGTTCTTCGTGAGCCGCTCGAGAATCTGGCGTTCACGGTCCGGCCGGTAGAACCTGGTCTTGCCCGCCCGCTTTATATTTCCGACCTCCAGGACATAGCCGGCGCGCCGGTTCAGCAGCGCAAGGATCTCGTCGTCGGTCCGGTCGATATTCTTCCTGAGTTTGTTCAGTTCTTCCATATATGTCTGGCGCCGGAAGGAGAATCTGCGGCGGCACAAAACAGGCCCTTTTCCTTACCCGGCAGAGTGATAGTATTGCTGATTTTTCCTTATTTTTTCAAGGGAAAGAGGTATCCGGCACGATAAAACCAGGGACAGGGACGGGCGTTGCAGGAGAAACCCGGAACGGTTCAGAAACCCTCGCCCATCCTGTTCAGCATCGAGAGGAAATCGTTCAGTTTGCCGCGCGCATCTTCACCCATGCCGGCAAATTCTATGCCGATATCGAAATGGCCGATTCCCCCGGCCTCTGACAGTGTGCAGGAGACGACCCGGCCCAGAAAATGTATCGAAGACTCCTCCGGGATCGACAGTTCCATGGTATAGAATTCTTCCGCCTGGAGTGCCTCGACGCTCTCGATCAGCATCCCCCCGGCGCTGATCTTCTTTACGCGGTACCGCGAGGGATATTGAAGAACCGCATTGCCGGGCCCGGCAACATGGAACCGGAGGCCGCTCAGCCGGTGTTCCGGCCCCCCGATCTGGTCCTCCATATACCCGATGAGGGCCGCAATATGCTGCGTCATCACATCGGTGAACTTCATGCCAGCCGAATAGACCGGCACCGATTCTCCTTGCGGCCCTTCCCTGCTTCCAGTCAGCGAAGACCAGACCACAAGAGCCTTCACCGCAATAGCTGCATGGTGGTCGCGGAGCTTGATCGTGTATTCCCTGCCGATATCCATGCGCCGGTCCGCGGAGACTGACAGCCCGCTGATGCTGATATTGAGCACCGTCACCTCCGTAGCAAACATCATGTTGCCGTCGAGTTCCATGCCCTCGACTACAAAACGTTTATGAAGCCTCTTTTCGTCCATAGGCGCCTGTGTAATTCTGATTCTAACAGAATGGGGTCCGCACTTCAAACAGCAGGTGAAGAGATCAGGGCAGGAATATCAGGAAACCGTTGGCGAAATAGACAATTCCGATGATGCCGGTCGCCAATCCGGCCAGCCAGACAGCCTTCTTCTTCAGGAGCGCCGCGATCGACGAGAGCAAAATCGCGATCTGAAGAAATATCACCGCCATTCCGAACGCCTTTGAGTGGCGCTGTGCTTCGTCCCTGACCACTTCGAGCGCCTTGGCCTGCTTCTCGATCTTTGCCTTTTCCTCCTCGTATTTTGCGATCTTCCCCGCATAGGCGTCTATCCTCTTTTCATACTCAGCTCCCATCGCCTTTCTCTTTGCCGGATCCAGCCCCTTCAGGTCAAGAGCAAACCGCTCCTTCTGGAGCTCATAGAGATACCCCTTGATACTCTTGGCCTGGTAGAACGACCACTGATCGGATGCCTGGGATTGGGCAAGCACCGACCTCGTCGAATGACCGCCACCCTTAAACGTCGAGAGCGTCGCGCAGACGGCAAGGATTACCGTGGTCAGCGCCAGATAGTTAAGCCATGTTTCCTTCTTTTCCTCGGCCATAAGTCCTCCTAATCGCATAAAAGAGCCCCCGGTGCCGGGGGCCCTGTAAGAAATATTATTGATTCATCCGGTCACCTTGTAACCGGTAAGACACGCCGAGATGAAACTGTTCCGCCGCGCCGCAATGTTATGCTGATAACTGCCGGCTAATAGCGGTAGTGCTCGGTCTTGTACGGACCCTTCTTCGACACGCCGATATAGGCTGCCTGTTGATCGGTCAGGGTGGTGAGCTTAGCGTTCAACTTCTTAAGCTGCAGCCGGGCGACCTTCTCGTCCAGATGCTTCGGCAGTGTGTAGACGCCCACCGGGTACTCTTTGGTGCGGGTGAACAGCTCGATCTGCGCTATCGTCTGGTTGGCGAAGGAGGACGACATCACGTATGACGGATGGCCGGTGGCACAGCCGAGATTCACCAAACGGCCTTTGGCCAGCAGGATGATGCGTTTCTTGTTCGGAAAGATGACGTGGTCGACCTGCGGTTTGATCTCTTCCCACTTGTATTTCTCGAGCGACGCCACGTTGATTTCGGAGTCGAAATGGCCGATGTTGCAGACGATGGCCTGGTCCTTCATCTTCACCAGGTGCTGGTGGTCGATGACATGAACGTTCCCGGTCGCGGTGACGAAGATGTCGGCCTTGTCGCACGCATAGTCCATGGTCACGACGCGGTAGCCTTCCATTGCGGCCTGGAGCGCGCAGATCGGGTCGATCTCGGTAATCCAGACCTGGGCCGAGAGCGCCCGCAGCGCCTGCGCCGAGCCCTTGCCCACATCGCCGTAGCCGCAGACCACGGCGATCTTGCCGGCCACCATCACGTCGGTGGCGCGCTTGATGCCGTCCACCAGCGATTCGCGGCAGCCGTAGAGGTTGTCGAACTTGGACTTGGTGACCGAGTCGTTGACGTTGATAGCGGGGATCTTGAGCTCGCCCTTCTCGTGCATCTGGTAGAGGCGATGCACGCCGGTCGTGGTCTCCTCGGTCACGCCCTTGATCCTGGCCAGGCGCGTCGAGTACCACTTCGGGTCCTTCCTGAGCTTAGCCTTGATGCTGGCGAACAGCACCGTCGCTTCCTCGCTGTCGGGCTTGTCGAGGACCTTGATGTCCTTCTCTGCCCTGGCGCCAAGGTGCAGCAGCAGCGTAGCGTCTCCGCCGTCGTCGAGGATCATGTTCGAATAGCCACCGTCCGGCCATTCGAAGATACGGTGCGTGTAGTCCCAGTAGTCCTTGAGCGATTCGCCCTTCACGGCGAACACCGGGGTACCGCCGGCAGCGATCGCGGCGGCTGCGTGGTCCTGCGTCGAAAAAATGTTGCACGATGCCCAGCGTACCTTGGCGCCTAGCGCCTTCAGCGTCTCGATCAGCACGGCGGTCTGGATGGTCATATGAAGTGAGCCGGTGATGCGCGCGCCCTTGAGCGGCTTGCGCTTGGCGTAATCATCACGAATCGCCATCAGACCGGGCATCTCGGTCTCGGCGATCTTAATCTCTTTGCGGCCCCAATCAGCCAGTTTGATGTCCGCGATAACGTAGTCTTCTGCTGCCATTGCCGTAGTCATGATATTCCTCCCATTCGGTTTTTTGAATGGGCGCCGTTTCTCTGAACCACTCCATCGAGCCTGACAGACGCACCTTCCGGTGACTGCTGCAGCGCCCCTCGACGGGGTGCGGTTGAATTTCCTACAGTCCCGCCTCACTCTTCAGGGCGGCCGCCTTATTGGTCGCCTCCCAGGTGAAATCGGGGTCTTCCTTGCCGAAGTGGCCATAGGCTGCCGTCTTTTTGTAGATCGGCCGGCGGAGGTTCAGGTAGTCGATGATGCCCTTTGGGGTGAGGTCGAAGTTGTTCCTCACGATCTTCGCGATCCGCTCTTCCTCGATCTTGCCCGTCCCGTATGTATCGACCAGGATCGACACAGGTTCAGGAACGCCGATCGCATAGGCCAGCTGCACTTCGGCCCTCTCCGCAATGCCGGCTGCCACAATATTCTTTGCGATATGGCGGGCGATGTACGCGCCGGAGCGGTCGACCTTCGTCGGATCCTTGCCGGAGAACGCGCCGCCGCCGTGGCTGCCGACGCCGCCGTAACTGTCGACAATGATCTTCCTTCCGGTCAGCCCCGTGTCTCCCATCGGGCCGCCGACCACGAACCGGCCTGTCGGGTTTATATAATATTTGACCGTCTCCTCATCAAGGAGCTCTTTGGGGACGACCGGCTTGATCACTTTTTCGATGATGTCTTCCTTCATGTCATGAAGATGGACCTCGGGGCTGTGCTGCGAGGAGACGACTATCGTATCGATCCTGAAGGGCCTGCCGTCGCGGTACTCTACCGTCACCTGGGACTTGCCGTCCGGCCTGAGGTAATTCAGCACATCCTGCTTGCGGACCTCGGAGAGGCGGCGGGCGATCTTGTGGGCCAGCATGATCGGCAGCGGCATCAACTCCGCGGTCTCGTTGCAGGCAAAACCGAACATAAGTCCCTGGTCCCCGGCGCCGCCTGTATCAACACCCATCGCGATGTCTCCGGACTGTTGGTCTATCGAGGTGATGACCGAACAGGTCTCATAGTCAAATCCGTATTTCGCGCGGGTATACCCGATATCCCTGATCGTCTCCCTGACGATGTCCGGTATATGCACATAACAAGACGTCGAGATCTCGCCGGCAACGAATGCCAGGCCTGTAGTTACGAGCGTCTCGCAGGCCACGCGCGCCACCGGATCCTTGGACAGGATCGCATCGAGTATCGAGTCGGAAATCTGATCGGCTATTTTATCGGGATGTCCCTCGGTCACCGATTCCGAGGTAAACACATAATCTTTTTTTGCCATCATCCTCTCCTTGCTGAAGATATTGCCTCCCCTGAATGAACATCAGAGCTGTATTTTAACGATTTACCGAAAAAAATAAAAGACAAAGCCCCCGACATCTGATAAAATCTTCCAAAAGGAGGCGCATATGAAAAAAATACTGGTGGCGCATGACGGTTCAAAACAGTCGTTCAAGGCTATAAGGAAGGCGTTCGAGATCGCCGAAAAATTCGATTCGGTGGTCACGGTGATCTCGGTGATCCCTGAGCTGTACCTGACTGAACTCATGGAGATCGACCGTGCGAGGATATCCGAAACCCTTACCGGAGAGACTGCAAAGATGATGGAAAAGATCAAGGCGTCGGCAAAGGGACCCAGGACGGTCAGGACGGTCATACGCCAGGGCAATCCTGCGGAGGAGATCCTTGCCGAAGCAAAAAAAATCAGGGCGGATCTGATCGTGACCGGGTCGCACGGAAGACACGGCGCTGAAAAGTTCCTTCTCGGTAGCATCTCCTCGAAGCTGGTTGATCATGCGGGCTGCAGCATCCTGGTAGTAAAGTAGGAGCCGCTCCGGGGATATCTACTCTTTCACGAACTCCTTCAACGCCTCCCCTAAACGCATGGGCTGAAAACCGAAGTATCCGGAGACGGAGTCGATATCGGTGATATTGTCCTGTTCCAGCATCTTCAGCTGGTCGGCAGTGACAGGCGGCGACGGGAAAAGCCTCATCGCCGATGCGGCGAACTTCATCAGCCCCATCGGCAGGTTGACGACCGGCCTTTCATGTCCGGACGCCGACGCCAGCAGCAGTATAATCTCACGGTACGTCAGGTGCTCGGGGCCGCCGATCTCGAAGGTCCCCTGAAAGGCCGCTGGATCTTCGATCAGCCGCTGCATGCAGACCAGCCAATCCTGTATATAAAGAGGCTGGAACCGGGCGTCACCCCGCCCGGGGACCGGTATGACCGGAGACATCCTGATGATCTCAAGCATCCTCTTTGTAAAACCGTCCCAGGGACCGATGATCAGGGAGGGCCTGAAGATGGTAAACGGAATGCCGGAAGCCCTGACAATCTCCTCGGCCCCGGCCTTGGTCCTGAGGTATGCGGTGACCGCCCGGAGATCGGCTCCCAGAGCGGACTGATAAAAGAAATGTCTTACGCCGGCAGCCTTAGCCTCCTGCACCATATTGGCCGTGCCATCGACGTGTACTTTCTGGAAGGTCGAATCCCCCTTCTCTTCTATGATGCCGACAAGGTGGATGACGATGTCGCCGGCTGACAGAACACCCTTGAGGCTGGAAGGATCGGTGATGTCCCCCTGAACGACCTGGCACCCCTCCGCGGACAACTTCCGCAATGTGGCAGAAGACCTGGCGAGGGCCTTGACCCCGAACCCCTTCCGGATCAGATGCCCGACGAGATGTCCCCCCGTGAACCCCGAGGCCCCTGCGATGAAAATCATCTCCGCATCAACCCTGCCGGATGCCGGCCATCTCCCTGAACCTTTCGAGTGAAAGCGCCTCTATCTCCCTGTGCGTATCGTTCCCGTGAGCGTCCATCGTCACGATGGCGGGGAAGTCCTTCACCTCGAGATGCCACATCGCCTCGGCAAGCCCGAACTCCTCAAGCATCCAGACACCGAGGACCTTCGTGATCCTCTCTGCAAGATAGACGGCCGCGCCGCCGATAGTATGCATGTATACACAGCCGCGCTCCACGAGCGCCTGTCTCGTGAGATCTCCCATGCCTCCCTTGCCCATGACGCCCCTGATTCCGCAGCCGCCGATCACTCCGTGTTCGTACATCTCAACCCTCATGCTCGTTGTCGGTCCGGCCGCAACCACAATGAACCCCTCTTCGGTCTCCTTCATGATCGGACCGCAGTGATACAGTACTGAACCGGCAAGAGGAAAAGGCAGGGATTCGGAAGAGGGCTTCTGCTCGAGCAGGAATTTATGAATCCTGTCACGGCCTGTCACAATATTTCCGCTCAGCAGCACGAGGTCTCCCGCCCGGAGTCCGCGTGCATCGTCCTCCGTCATCGGGAGCGAAACAGGCACCGTCCTCACCATATGAGTCTTCCCCTGCGGGTCGCCCAGCAACTGACTGAAACATCAACAAAATACGATGCAGGATGACGGTGGTTCACGCCGATCTTCACTGCGAGCGCCGTTGTCTTCCCCCCGAGTCCCTGAGGGCCTATCCCGAGACGGTTTATCTCCGAGACGAGCGTTTGTTCGATTGCGGCAAGCTCGCCGGTCTTGTTGACATCACCGAGCTTCCGCATCAGCTGTTCCTTGGCGAGACGCGTCACCTGGTCCTTGGCCGCGCCAACCCCCACTCCGATAACATACGGCGGACACCCCTTGCCCTGGGCCTTCTGGACCGCATCCACAACGCACCGCCCTACCCCTGCGAGGTCGCGCGGGGCATTGAGCTCAGGGACCGGAAGCTTATAGGTCTGTCCCACGTTTTCACAGCCCCCGCCCTTCAGCATCAGGTCGATCGTCAGCGTGCCTGAAGAGGTCTCCTCAAAATAGACCACCGGAAAGCCGATCCCGGTATTGTCACCCGAGTTCCGCTCCGTGAGTACGTCGACCGCATTGGGCCGGAGGGGCACCCGCTCCGTGGCAATACGCGTCGCCTCATCGATCGTCAGGCGCAGCTCGTTATGGCTGAGGCCGGCCGGCACTTTCAGATAAAATACCGGGACACCGGTATCCTGGCATATCGGCCGGACCGTGTCCCGGGCCAGCCGGACATTTTCGATCATCACCTTCAGGGCAGACTCCGCGGCAGATCCCTGCTCTTCGCGCAGCGCCGCTGCCTTCAGTGACTCTTCAACATCAGGAGGCAGAGAGGTCGCCACTTTGCGGTAAAGCTCGACGATGCCGTCCCTGAGTTTAAGCAACCTGACCCCT
The DNA here is from genome assembly GCA_021814475.1 of Nitrospirota bacterium. GTDB lineage: Bacteria > Nitrospirota > Thermodesulfovibrionia > Thermodesulfovibrionales > UBA6898 > PALSA-1316. Next base: position 43,953 of record JAKAIE010000004.1, on the reverse strand, counting down.
TGTCTTTTTCAGATAGTCTATGTGCTTCTGTTCCTGCTCCATCATCTCGCGGAAAACAGCCCGCGCATTGACGTCCGCCGCTCCCTCGGACAGCCTGCGGTAAAGGTTATAAGCCTGCGCCTCTATCCCCAGAGCAATATCGAAGGCGGCGGAATCACCCGAAAACTTATATGCTTCGACCTTCGCTTCCAGGTCCTTTACCGGGATGCCACCTTCAGCCACAGGCGCCTCTGCCTTTGCCTGGAACACCTCGAACCCTTCGACATCCAGGTCTCCCTGAATCGCCATATACAGGTGCTGTATATAATCCATATGCCTTTCTTCCCAGACGGTCAGGGCCTGAAACGTCTTTCGCGCCTCGGGGTTTTCGGACTTTGAAGCCGCCTGGCTGTAAAAAAGGTTTGTGCCCTTTTCCATCAGGAAAGCCTCGATCAGCGCCTGAAGCAGGTCTTCTTTGCCTGTGATCATAGATACACTCCTTTTCCGTCATTCTTTAAACCGGCTGCATGCAACCGGGGCAGATGGATCGGCACGCCGGGCCGACAGTTAATATTACCACAATGTCGCCCGGGAGGGAATGCGGCCCCCGCCTGCGATATACCCGGCAGAGACCTGCTGCGGGCGACACAAAATGTTCGAAGAATCGAATTAATATATTAATTTATATTTAGCATTTACTATATATATTTACAAACGCTCTGTTTTATGGTAATGTTTTCTCATGGATTTTATGGCCGAGGAAACCTCCACAAGAAAAAACATCATCCACCACCTTAAAAAAAGCGGTGGCATGTCGATCGACGAGCTGAGCCGCGAGATCAGTATCACCCCGATGGGGGTCAGGCAGCACCTGCTGTCGCTCGAAAAAAAGGGGCTGGTGACGTACACTTCGAGAAGACAGGGCATCGGCAGACCCGGGTTTATCTATAAGCTGACCGACAACGCCAACAATCTGTTCAGGAACGATTATGACGACTTTGCACTGAACCTGCTGAGGGACATAAAAAACTACGAAGGTCCCGAGAAGATCGACAGGATATTCAGTTGGAGAAAAGAGCGGCTTCTGAAAGAGTACCGCGAGGCGCTGGCCGGAAAAACCGGCATTGACGACACCGTGACGGGCCTGAAGCAATACCTGGAGCGGCGGGGAAATCTGGTGGAACTGAACAGAAACGATACCTCCTATCAACTCAAACAGTATCATTGCCCGATCAGCAGGATTGCGACCGAATTTCCGGAGGCCTGCGCGCACGAGCTCCAGCTCTACCGTGAACTTCTCGGCAAAAAAGTGACCCGGGAACACACGGTCGCCGACGGAGCCGCCTCCTGTCTCTACATCATCCCCAGGAACTGATCCCCGGCTGCGGCATCAATAAGCATCGAGAATCCGCAGAAGCCTTTCAATCTGCGCGGCCGTATGCGCGGCCGTGACCGTCAACCGAATTCTGGGCGCCGTCACCGTCGGGGGCCTGATCGCCGGCGCATAGACGCCCCTGCTGAAGAGAAGTTGGGACAGCGACGTCGCCTCTTCCACCGTCCTGGTAAGGACCGGCAGGATCGGGGTCTCGCTGCTGCGGATGTTCCATCCCCTGGCCTGAAGAGCGGCTGCAAGACTGGATCTGTTTTCCTGAAGCCTCTTAAGCCGGGAAGCGTCCCTGCGCATAACCGCCATCGCCTTTAACGACGCGGCGATGACCGGCGCGGGCAGCGCCGTCGAAAAGACAAAAGTCCGTGCGGTATTGACCAGCCAGTCGATCATTTCCCTGCTGCCCGCGACAAAGGCCCCGAAAGACCCCAGTGCCTTCGAAAAAGTCCCCATCTGGACCATCCACGGCTCCGCCCTTATGCCGAAATGCGCCAGGCTGCCCCTCCCTCCCCCGAGCACGCCGGTGGCGTGGGCATCGTCGATATAAAGCATCGCCCCGTGCCTCGTGCAGACTTCGCAGAGCCCCGGCAGAGGCGCAATGTCCCCGTCCATGCTGAAGACCGAATCGGTGAGCACGATCCTTCTGCGCGCCCGCTTTTCTTTACCGAGCAGACCCTCAAGGTCCGAAACATCGCGGTGCCGGTAGATATGACGGCGCGCCCGGCTCAGCCGGCAGCCGTCGACGATACTAGCATGGTTCAGTTCATCGCTGAAGAGCGCATCGCCCTCCCCTGCGATCGCGGGAATGATGCCGGTATTGGCGGCATAGCCGGAGTTGAAGACAAGGGCGGCCTCCGTACCCTTCAGGCGGGCAACCGACCTTTCGAGTCTCTCATGAAGCGCCGTCCCGCCCGCAAGAAGTCTTGAAGCCCCAGCCCCGAAACCGAACCTCAGCGCGGCATCCCTTGCGGCCCCCGCCACCAGGGGATGGGCCGCCAGCCCGAGATAATCGTTCGAGCCGAAATTGACGTACCTTCTCCCGTTGATCGTGACAAGCGGTCCCTGGGCAGACGATCTCCAGAGGAGATGCCGGAGAAGACCCTTTTTTTTCAGCGCGGAGAGTTCATTATCAAAATCAAACATGGATTACCTTTATTGTCGCATGGCGCAGGAAAGATTGGCGGCACAAAAAAGGATGGGAGACCCCATCCTTTTTACGGCAGAAAGTAAAGCCGGCTTACTTCTTCGCTGTCTTTTTGGCGGGTTTCGCCGCGGTCTTCTTTGCAGTGCCGCACGTGCCGCCCTTTGATTTGCAGGCCATCGCGCTCCTCCTTATCAGGATTTATGTTTTCACAATATCAGAATCACCCGGACCTGTCAAATACAAAATAGGGGCGATCGTGTAGAATGATATCAGGATGCGGTCATCTGTCTGACACAGAAAACGCCGAAGGGAGTCACCGTGAAGAGCTGCGCCCTGTGCAAAAAAGAGATCGAGGTTGATACATTTTTTTCGAGGAAAGCGGTCTGCCCCGCATGCGGGGCGGACCTGCATATCTGCCTGAACTGCAGGTTCTACTCGGAGAAGGCCCACAACAAGTGCCTCGAACCAAAGGCCGAATTCCAGCGCACCCGGGATCGGGCAAATTTCTGCGATTACTATTCCTTCAGCGAAGGAGGTCCTCAACCTCCCTCTGCCGGGACGGATGCGGCGAGAAAGGCCTTTGAGGACCTGTTCAGGAAATAGCCGTAACTTATCCCCCCTGCTGTCCCTTCCGGCCAGAGGAGTGCTTTACCTCAGGATCAGCACTGCGGCATAGACCAGATAAAGCCCTCCTCCCATCAGCATCGCAACGGGATGGACCCGTTTCCACAGGAGTATCGATCCCATCACGATCAGCGTCGATGCCATGGCAAGCGCAGCAGAAAAGAGGGCCATGCCGGTGAGCTTCCAGTCCGTATACAGGAGACCGACGGAAACCGGAAACGTAGCCTGAAAAACCATGGCGCCGGTAATATTTCCCATAGCAAGGGTATCACGGCCCTTCCATGTCCACGTTACGCTGTTGAATTTCTCGGGGAGTTCGGTCGCCACCGGCGCGAGCAACAGGGCAAAGAGCATCGGATCCATGCCGAACCGGTGCGAGATATATTCAAGACTTTTCACAAAGGTGTGCGCGCCCTCGACCATCACCCCCAGGGAGACGATGACCTGCAGGACAATGACGGACAACGACGGGTGTTCCGCGACGGCAGCACCCCTGATTTTCCTGATGATCTTCCAGAGGTACATATGCTCCGACTCTTCCATTTCCGCGCTTTCTCCCCTGAAGGTCATCCAGGCATAAAATAAATAACCGATGACCAGCAGGACGGCTATCGGCGCCTGTGAGGCATGCCCGGCAACTTGAGGAAGCACAATGGCGGCTGAATACATGACAAGGAAAAAGACGATGTCCCGTCTGACCGACAGGACCTCGACGTTCAGGGTGAAGGGACGCCTTTTCAGCATCGCTGACACGGATATCGTCACGCCCATAAGAAAAAAGGCGAGAGTCGCAAGCATAAAAGGGGCCCCGAGTATGGCGCCGACACCGATCTCCTTCGCAGACTCTCCGCCGGAGAGGAAGATTGCCACCACCGGAAGGATCGTCTCGGGCAAGGCTGTACCGACCGCGGCAAAGATACTGCCGACAACCGCCTGAGAAAAGGAAAAGTGGCGACCGAAGGCCTCGATGCCGTTCGTGAAAAACTCAGCCGCGATCAGGATGAGGACGAGCCCGAAAAGGAGTGCTGCCGCCTGGATAAACATCAGTGTACTATCAGGACGGGACAGACCGACGACTTCAGCACCTGTTCGGTGGTGCTGCCGATCAGCATGCTCTGCAGATAGGACAGGCCGCGGGCACCGATCACGATCAGGTCCGTATCCCTCGCGGCCGAAAGTGCCGGTATTGCCTCTCCCGGGTTGCCGTGGGTTATCTCGCCCGTCTTTTCGATACCGAGCCCCCTGCAGAAAGAGGACATCGTGGCCGCCGCCTCCGAGACCATCAGTTCATCGAAGCGGTCCCTGTCAGACGCATCCATGTCGGACCAGACCATCCATTTCTTCTTGATGAGGTGCGAAGGGATGACATGGACCAGGTCCAGTTCGGCCGAAAAAGTGGCAGAGTACTGTTGGGCCATAGAGGCCGCCTTACGGGAGTTCTCGGAAAAATCGACAGGGCAGACGATCCTGCGGATCTTCACCGCCCCTATCTTCGGCGCATCGCCTGACTTCGGCCTGACTACGAGCATCGGAACGCGCTGGGACATGATCAGGCGCTCTGAACTGCTCGGACGGAAGAGATGTGACTTATAGCCGATGACCAAGAGTTCCACCGGAGCTTCGGAAAGTACGGAACTGAATGATTCGTGGAGCCGCCCCATCATGATCCGGGACTCGGCGTTGATGCCCGACTCCACAAGCCTCTCCTTCCAGCGGACCATCTCCGCCTCTTCCTTCTTCTTCTCCTCGTCGATATACGCGGCCAGGTAGGAAGGCGGAGTCAGAAGATAGTCTATGACATAGAGAAGCCTGACCGGTACGCCTGAAGAGGAAGCAAACAGTGCGGCGTACGCGATAACCTCTTCCGAGGAAGGTCCGAGGTCGATGCCGCAGACGATAACATTGCCTTCAGTCATACATCAGGATATCAGACCGCGGACAAAAAATAAAGGGGCGGCCAGCAGGCAGCCCCTTTATTCTGAATGCATATGTCCCTGAACGGAATTTTATTTTTTTACGGCGTCTTTCAGCGTCTTTCCGGCAGTAAACTTGGGTGTCTTGGCAGCCGGGATGCTGATTACCTGCCCGGTTCTCGGATTGCGCCCTTTTCTGGCCTTTCTCTTCGTCACCGCAAAAGTTCCGAACCCGACTATCGTAACCTTCTGCCCTTTCTTCAAGGCAGCCTTGATCGAATCCAGCGTCGCATCAAGAGACCTTCCCGCATCGGCCTTGCTGAGGCCGGCACCCGCAGCAATCTTGTCAATGAGTTCCATCTTCGTCATTATCTTCCCCCCTTTCGTTCTTGTATTGTGAAATAAGCTGTGATAACAGTATCAAGAACTTCTCTATTTGTCAAGCCCAAAAAGCCCGGAAATCCCCGTGAATACGGCATGCAGGTCTTTTCCGGTTCTCCTGAAACGGACTGTTCCCCCTGCATCGGGGTGAGCATACACTTCCCCTTGTTCGCCCTCAGGGCATCCGGTATAAATCGGACTCAAGATGCGGGATATGCACGAACTGGTATAATGGAAGATGCGCGAAATCGAACTCAAGATACTGGAGATAGACCGGGAGCGGGCAGTGTCGACGCTTCTCTCGCTCGGCGCGGTCATGATTTTCGACGACGAGATCCATGCGCTCTATTACGATATGCCGGGACAGTACCTGAAGGAGCGGCACACCACCCTCAGGCTGCGGAGAGAGGGCGCCGGGACCCTACTGACAGTCAAGCACGATATCTGTGACGACCGTGCAAAGGTACGGGAAGAGCAGGAGGTGACGGTTTCGGACTTCCACGGCATGCGTGCGATCCTCGAAGCCCTCGGGTTTTCAATCTGGCTCGAGATGAAAAAACACCGCACCTCCTACCAGCTTGCCGGGCTGCACTTCGAGTTCGACCGCTACCAGGACGCCTACTCCTTCATCCCCGAGTTTCTCGAGATCGAAGGGCCGTCCGTAGATGCTATATACCGCTATGCCGGACTGCTCGGCTACTCCGAAGGAGACTGCAGGCCCTGGGACGCAGTTCAACTGGCCGCCCATTACGCGGCGCGCCCCTGAGTTCTCCTGCCGTGCTTTATCTTATCCATCCCCGTGCATTATAATGATTGCCGGTAAATGCCGCGCACAGCCGCTGGCCGGCTAGAAACGGCAACTTTTCACTACGGAGGCCTTTTTTGGAAGAATACCGGAAAATCTTCGAGACCGTACGACCTTACTGGAGGCGCGTGGCAGCAGCCGGCGCCGCCAGCGTTGTCGTCTCGGCACTGGAGGGCTCTCTCGCGTGGCTTGTGAAGCCGATCATGGACGACGTCTTCGTGAGAAAAGACACCTACCTCCTCTCGGTAATCCCTTTGGTGGTCTTCTTCATCTTCCTCATCAAGGGGATCTTCCTGATGATCAACGGGTACCTGATACGTTCCGTTAACCAGAAGATGGTGATGAACCTCAGGAACAGGGCATTCAGTCATATCCTTCACCTGCCGCTCGGATACTTCGGCAAGAGTTCCAGCGGCGAACTCATCTCGAAGGTGGTCAACGACATAACGGTCCTCAATGAACTGGTCAGCGTCACAATTAAGGACCTCCTGATCGAAAGCATGACCGCGGTCGCACTGATCGCCGTGGCCCTCTGGCGAAGGTGGGACCTGGCCGTCATCTCGCTCGTCGCCCTACCCGCCGCGTTCTATGCCGTCGGCAGACTCGGGAAACGCATCAGGCGGATCAGCCGTCGTTCCCAGGAAAAGATATCCCACATCACCGAGTTCCTCAACGAAAGCTTCACCGGCATCAAGATACTGAAGGCCTTCAGCAGGCAGCCGGAGGAGTCCGCGCGATTTCAGGAGATCACCCGGGAGTTCTACCGCGAAAATATGAGGGCCACCCGGGTGGGAGAGGTAGCCACGCTGCTGATGGAGGCGGTCGGCGGCATCGGGATAGCCCTCGTGATGTGGTACGGCGGCAGGCTTGTGATCACCAACGCAGTCACCGTCGGTGATTTTTTCTCGTTCCTTACTGCGATCTTTCTCATGTACAGCCCGATCCGGCGGCTTTCGAAGGTGAATATCAATCTCCAGCAGGCGCGGTCTCCGTTTGAACGCATCATGCACCTTCTGGACGAACCGACGGAGACGGACGGTTCCGGAACACTCGGAAGCCCGGCAGGGGATATTGAATTCAGGAATGTCTCTTTCACCTATCCCGCCTCGAACCATAAGGCGCTCGACGGGGTCTCCCTGACCGTCCGGCGGGGAGAGATCGTTGCAATCGTCGGCCGAAGCGGAGGTGGAAAGTCCACCCTGGTCAATCTCCTGCCCCGTTTCTACACCCCGACGGAAGGCCAAATCCTTATCAACGGAGTGGATACATCCACTGTCTCTTTCACGTCTCTGCGCTCCACCTTCGGCATTGTCAGCCAGGAGGTCATACTGTTCAACGATACGGTTGCAGCCAATATCGCCTACGGAAGGCCGGAGGCCGGCCGGGATGCGCTGATAGAAGCGGCAAAGGCTGCCTACGCCCACGACTTTATAATGGAACTTCCCCAGGGGTATGAGACGATGATAGGGGAAAAGGGCGCCCGGCTCTCCGGCGGCCAGCGGCAGAGGCTTTCAATCGCGCGCGCCATACTGACGAATCCGCCGGTCCTCATCCTCGACGAGGCCACATCATCTCTGGACACCGCCTCTGAGATGATCCTCCAGAAGGCGCTCGAAAACCTGATGTCCAACAGGACCACCTTTGTAATCGCCCACAGGCTCTCGACTATCAAGAAGGCCAGCCGCATTATCGTCATGGACAAGGGCAGAATCGCGGAGAGCGGAACGCACAATGAACTCCTCGCGCGCAGGGGCATATACCGGAACCTCTATCAGCTGCAGTTCAGCAGTCAGGAGTCATGACCTTTTGCAGCCCTTTCCATTACAATAAAACTGACAACCATGGCCGAGATTAAACACGGTAAAAGACTGACTGCAGCAGCCGCGCCCTTCTTTCTGGCCGTTCTCCTGGTGGCAGCCATTCTCACCGGCCCGGCGGCAGCCCCCGCCTTCCAGGTACCCGAAACCCTGAACTATGACATCTCCTGGGCCGGCATAAAGGCGGGAGAGTCGGTCATAAACCTTGACCGCAAGGACAATACGTTCACGATCACGGTCACGACACAGTCTGCCAAGTGGGTGTCGTTCTTCTACCGGGTCAACGACCGTGTGGAAACCAGAATAGGAGCGGGGCCAAAGCCGAACACGCTGGGGTCTCCGCTCACCTACACACTGAACCTGAGCGAAGGCAGGCACCGGAAACAGAAGGAGGTCATCTTCGATCACGCCAGGTCCAGGGCGGTCTATATCGACCATCTCGCGGACGAACGGAAGGAGTTCGACCTCCCCTCGGTCGTCTTTGACCCCCTGTCGAGTTTCTATCAGGTCAGGGGCATGCGTCTTGAGGTCGGCGAATCGGTCTATATCAGAATCTTCGACAGCAAGAAGATCTATGACGCCGAGGTCAAGGTTCTCCGGAAGGAGCGCATCAAAGGGCCTTACGGCGAGGTCGATACCCTGGTGATTAAGCCGATCATGAAGTCCGAGGGCATCTTCTACCGGAAGGGGGAGATGCTGATCTGGCTGACAGATGACGATAAAAAGGTGCCCGTCAGGATGAGCGCAAAGGTAAAGATAGGGTCGGTCACCGCAACCCTCACCGGCGGACACTACTGATGGGGGATGTCAGGAATCTCCCCAAAGGGATACAGCACGAGCGGATTGCCGGGACTGTGCTCTCGGGGTTGGCCATCCTCTATGCGATCACGATACTTCTTTCGCACAGCGCCGCATACTTTGCGGTCGCCGGACTGGCCCTCTTCGCCATCATCATCTGGCGACGCACGGGAGGGGTAGCGGCAACCTTCTCCCGGCTGAGGGTGCCTCTCCTCAGCCTCGCCGCCTTTGTCGTCTGGGAGATCCTCTCCCGCGTCCTGAACGGCAAGCAGCCGACTTTCGCACCCTTCGACGATGCGCCGGTACTCTTCAGCTCCCTGCTGCTCTTCGGTCTCACATTTGATCCCGGGAAAAAAAAGGAGGCCGCGGTCAAAGCTGTGCTCGTCGTGTCCGCAGCCTCCTCGCTCGTGGTGCTGCTGGGTATCCTGCAGCATGTCACCGGCCTGACCTACCCCCTTCCGAAACAGCCCCTGCGGGACGGCAAACTGTATGGCTTTTTCCGGTATTACATCCAGGCGGGCTGCACCTTCAGCACGCTTGCCGTCTTTTTTTCATTTCTCGCCCTCTACTGGAGGACCTCCAGGACGCGCAGAATAATGCTCGGCATCTCGGCGGCCTTCATGTTCGCAGGAACGGTAATGACCTTCGCGAGGACCTATTTTCTGTCTCTTCTGGGGTCTTTGGTGCTTGTCTTCACGAGGAAGAGCCTCCGGACTGCGGTGCTCGGCGCTACCGCAATGGCAGCCGTGATCGCTATCGTTTTTGCGCTGTTCCCGCCGGTCCGGTCCCGTGCAGCCAGCATCTTCGACGTGCATAAGAACCCGAGCAACGTCGAGAGGCTGTATCTCATGCGCATCGCGGCTGACATCATCACCGATCACCCGGTCATCGGGGTCGGCCAGCGCGAGTGGGAACATACCGCGGGAGCGTACAGCACCCCCTACAGGAAAGACTGGAACTTCAGCGAGGCGCTTTACGCGCATGCCCATAACGTCTATCTCACCGTCGCTTCGGAGACGGGTCTTGTCGGGCTGGCGCTGTTTCTCACCTTCTGGCTGTCCGTTGCCGTACTGCTGCTGCGGAAAACTCCGGGAGGCCAGGGGACGACATCGTGGGCCCTCAACCAGGGAACAGGCTATGCCCTCATTAACCTCTTTATGGGAGGGGTCTTCGACGAGAGCCTGAGGAGGCCTCTGAGTTTTCTCTGCATAGCATTCCTTATCGCAGTCGCCCTGCTTGCCAGGGACGCGCCGGACGAGAAGGTCTGATGGCGCGCACGCCCCGCAACGCCGGTTCCCCGGAGGACAGCCACAGACGCGTGCTCATTATCAGCAGTTACATGGGGAGACCTGAATCACTGCTGGGGGGAGGCGAAACATATGCAGAGCAACTGGCGGGTCAGCTCTCCGACAGGGGACACGACATCATTATCGGATGCTGGCAATCGGGAACGGTCAGTCTGACGCGCATTATGAAAAAACTGCCTTCCCGGCAGGTGAGAGTGCGGTCCGCCATCGACCTTGTTTCGATCGCATCGCTTGTAGGCATTATCAGGCGCGACCGCATCGATCTGGTCATCGCTAACAGCCCGAAGGAATACTGGCCTGCCGTCATCGCATCCAGGCTGACCGGCAGAAAGGTCATCCTCGTCAGACACCTCACCCGCCGGATTTCCCTTGCGACAAGGACGCTCATCAATTCTTCCGCCGATTGCGTGATCGCGGTCTCCCGTTCGGTCAGGCGCGAGCTTGAACTAAGCGGGATCAGGGAAAATATCATCAGGGAGGTCTATAACGGAGTGCCGGTCGAAAGGATCAGGGAGGCGCTCAAAGAGCGCGAGAGCACCAGGGCAGAAACAGGATATCTCCCGGGAGATCTGGTGATCGGCTTTGCCGGCCGTCTGCACCCTGAAAAGGGGCTCGATTGCCTGATCGCCGCATTCGGAAGGATCGCCCGCCACTACCCCCAAGCCAGACTCCTGATCGTCGGAGACGGCCGGGAACGGCAGACCATGCTCCGCGCCGCCGCGGGCATGCACCTGGAAGACCGCGTCCGTTTTACAGGCAGGATCGATCCTGTCTACAGGATGTACGCGGCGATGGATATTTTCGTCATGCCGTCGATCTGTGAAGAGGCCTTCGGCTTCGCCGCCGCCGAGGCGATGGCAATGGGCAGGCCGGTCATCGCCTCCAATTCCGGCGGGCTTGCCGAACTGATCACCCATGAGGTCGACGGGCTGCTCGTCCGCCCCGGTGATCCCGAGTCCCTCACGACCGCCCTGATCCGGCTGATCGAAAACCCGGAAGAGAGGAGATCCTTTGCGGCCAGGGGCCTGGAGACGGTCACCAATCGCTACTCCGACAGGCTTCAGGGCAACCTGATGAACGATCTCATCCTGGCCATCTCCGGGACACGCGCATGATGATCTCCCGGAAGATCCCTCTTTCCGTGGCGATCATCACCAGGAACGAGGAAAAGATGCTGACTGACTGCCTGGAAAGCGTCATGTTTGCGGATGATATAGTCGTAGTCGACTCCGGAAGCACCGACCGGACCGTGCAGATCGCGGAGCAATTCAACTGCAGGGTATATAGTGAGGAGTGGAAAGGGTTCGGGCCCCAGAAGACGAGCGCTGTGGAGAAGTGCCGGCATGACTGGGTGCTGATACTGGACGCCGACGAGAGGATCCCCGAGGAGACGAGGGAGGCCATCATAAAGGCCATCGGCGGCAATGCGCCCGCCGACGCGTACAGTCTCCCGAGAAAGGCCTATTTCAACGGCAGGTGGATAAAACATTGCGGGTGGTGGCCGGACGAAATCGTCCGCCTTTTCAGAAGAGGGAAAGGCAGTGTCAGCGCAAGGGCTGTGCATGAGTACGTTGAAGTAAAGGGAGTCACCATGAGACTGTCCGGCCCGATCATCCACTACCCGATGCGGAATATTTCCGCGGTCATCGAAAAGATCAACACCTATTCATCACTGGGGGCAGAAGAGCTGTTCAGGGCCGGCAGGAACTCCTCCGGGCTGGATGCCTTCCTGCACGGGTTCGGTTCGTTTACAAAGTCGTACTTCCTGAAGCTCGGGGTCCTTGACGGGAAGGAGGGGTTTTTCATTTCCCTCACAGGGGCCGTTACCACGTTCTACAAATATGCCAAGCTTCAGGAACTCAACCGGAAAAACGGGTGACAGCAGGGAAGATCTGAGTCCGCGCCGCGCTTCATCCAGCGTTTCTCCGGCCTCCCGCTTCGGATATGCCGCCTGGCAGGGACAGGGTTGGTCCTTTCAGGTTTGAGCCTTCAGTCTCCTTAAACCGGTCCACAGCAGGGTCAGATACATCGTCAATACGCACCATATGGGGCCGGCAATATGATGCCAGCGCATGGCGTTATCATGTCCGTAGGGCAGCACCATACCCGCAAACATTATTAAAAGGCCCGCAATCAGCGGCAGCCCCGAAATCTGTTGTCGCGGCATCAAAAGCACACCCGCCGCCGCGAGGCAGGGAAGCAGCAGGATTGACAAATGCGGACTACCGGTCTGCGGGCTGAACGCCAGGGCGAAAACGATGAGGCCCGCCCATTCGAGAGCCACAACGCCCGGCAGAATATCCCGAGACTCCGCGAGGCCGCCACGTCCCCGCAGAAAGGGGGTTCCTGTTGAACGGTAGATTCCCCAGACAGCAAGTATATACAGAAGGGCTGCGGTGCCGGCCACCGAAATACTGGCGGCGGTATGCTGGCCGGCCGAAAAATATCGCGCGGCAAAAGCCGTAATCGACATGCCGGCCTCCGGTCCCATGACCTTCGCTGCTCCGGTAGCGGCTGAATCCCTTGACACGAGATTCACGAGACCCCCGAGCGCATTTCTGAGAAATTCGATGTTCCGGTCCCATCCCAGCACTGTTGCCGGCAGTAATGCCCAAAACACTGAACCCGCCGCAGTTGCCGCGGCCGCCTTGTAGCGTTTTCTGACAATCAGATAGGGCAATGCGATAAGGGTGAGATATTTTATATTGGCCCCGAATCCGAGGGCGAGACCGCTCAGCAGCGGACGCCGGTCAAGCCATCTCAATGCCAGAACGAAACAGAGCAGCACAAGCAGATTCGATTGCTGCATATTCATTTCCGTGCGCAGCTTGTCCATGTCCAGCAGCATGCCGGAGAGGACAATAATCAATAACGAGGCCCGATCCCGGGGCTGCGCAAGGCGTTGCTGTATTTCCGCCGCTCCCCACCAGCCGCAGGCGGCGAGCAGGCCGATCTTGACCGCAAGCCATAACCAGGCCGCCTGATCTATCGGAAGCATGGATAACGGAGCCAGCAGAAATGCCAGCAGCGGAGGATAAATATACCCCAACCGTCCGGCCTCATAGATGTTTGCGCCCTTCAGTAATGCGTCGGCCCCGGAATAAAACTCGAAGAAATCACCGTACCGGAAACCAAGGATCTTGCCGGTGGCCCCGGTGATCCTTCTCACAACGCCGTACGCAAACCACAAGAACACGCTGAACACGGCATAGGGCAACGCAGTCAGAAGCCATCCCGGATAGCGAGAACCAGCGCGCTGATCATTCATGGAGCATATCCGCGGCTCATGCTAACCGTTTCTTTCCGTAATTCCCGTACCGTCAGGCTGCATGACGGCCTGTCCAGGGGCGCCCGCATCAAAGACGATGAATTTATACCCGATAAAGTTCCAGCAGAGGCTCGCAATAGCTGCCGCCATGGCAGACACCTGCGCCCAGCTCTGCGGCATTATCCCGGCACGCGGACCGATATTGTTGACAAACAGGTAATCAATCAAAAGATTCACGAAGAAACCCGAGGTGCTGATGACGAGGAACTGATACACTTCGGTCCGCAATCTCTTGCCTGATCTTCGCGTAAATGTCCAGAATTTGTTCCAGAAGTAACTGTTTACAGCGGCAAGGACAAATGACACGCCCTTCAGTCCAGACTGGGCAGGTCCATTGCAGATGCCGGTATAAAAAATAAGGGAATTCAATATCCCCATATCGACGAGAAAATTCATGCTGCCGACAAGGGAGAATTTTGCAAACTGATACAAAAACGGGATCAGGCTCGTCAACAAACGGGCCGTGACAAGACCCGCCATGAATACAACGGGCAACAAAACCAGGAGAGACCTGTACGAGTGAAAGAGGGTCCGGAACAAAGGAGACTCGGCAGAGAGATTCCGCGCGATAAAATAGATGATTACCGCGTTCACCCCCCCTATGATCAGGGCGAATGCAAAGTCGGTCTTCCCCCTCTTGTCCAGCGGCCGAACCGGGAACCCGCATTTCCATTTTCGGGGTGCTCTCTGTTCCGCCATCTACCTGACCAGCCTGAAGTGTTTTTTCGTCAGGTCGACGCCCAGGACATCCTCGATCTTCTGCAAGATCCGATGTCTCCGTTCCCTGGGGGACAGCCTGTAGCCGGGATCAGGCCTGAAGACCGCCGGCTCATCCATCGGCAGCCATCCGCGCATCACCGCCGGGTGGCTGCCGGAATATTCTCTGAGCATCCGGCCATCTATCTTCGAATAATCAATAACCGTCGTCTGCCCCCCCCAGTAGCCCGCAACCCGTCTGCTTTTTTCGCCCATCTGCTCCTGGCTTCTGACCCATCCGTAATGAAATATCCTCGCGTCCGCAAGGGCAGCCCGCGGATACCGGCTTTTTTTGTTTGAACCGGGATCGAGGACAAGAAAAAATAATCCGTCAGGGGCGAACACCCTCAGGGAGTTCCTGATAATCCTCGCCTCCCTCCTGTACCATGCCGGACTGGAGGCATACGTCCTGTGGTTCCCGTAAAAGTGGATGAAATCGAATACGAGGGCCTCCACCCTTTCATCGGCAAGGCGGGTCTCCATCGCCCGTCTGATAACCGGAATGTCGTCTTCATGCAGGACCTCATCCGCCTCGAGATAAAACGCCCAGTCACCGGTACAGTTGAAGAGGGCCACACACTTCTGCTGGCCGTAAACATATCCCTTCGTCCTCATCTTTTCGTTCCATCTGCTCCGGATTATCCTTATCTTGGGGCTGCCGATTGCCTGGACCATTTCAAGGGTGTCATCATCGCCGTCCCCAACATTGACTACGTATTCGTCGCACAGAGGAAGGGCCGACCGTATCGATTCGATGAAGGGATATCCGAGGATATGCGCGTTTCTCAAAAAAGTGAAACAACTGACCTTCACGTGACGTACTCCTCATCAATTGTAAATGTCTGTCAGTGACAAAGGCACTGAACAGCCGTTAATTATACTACATCGCACCGCGGAAACTCGCCGGCGGGCAGCCTCCTCGGGCAACGGCCTGCTTTTTTCGCAAGCTTCGGTGGCCGGCCGGCAGCAGAGACCCGGCAGAAACGTTTGACACCCCTCCTTTTCTTATGCTTAAATAAACTGCCTTTTAAACTAGCCCGGGAGGCTAACAAAGGCAAAGGAGCCGGTGTGAGCTGCGATCGCCATTACATACCTTCACCATGCCTAGCAGTTCCGTCTCAGGATGCGTATTCCCTTTTTTACTGCAGCCCTTTTATTTCAGACGTTTTCTCTCTTCCGGAAACAGACTCCGACACCCCTAAGGGGATGCTTCATGTCTAAGGTCCTGCTAGACAGAAAGGACATAGACCGCGCTATTACGCGGATGTCCCACGAGATCATCGAGAAGAACAGGGGCACGGCAGGGATCTGTCTCGTCGGCATACAGCGGGGCGGGGTGCATATCGCAAAGAGACTCGCCCTGAAACTCGGCGAGATCGAAGGCAGCGATATCCCTGTCGGCACGCTCGACATAGCCCTTTACCGGGACGACATCGGCGTCCGCAAGGAACAGCCGGTCATCCGCAGGACAGAGGTCCCCTGTGAGATCAACAACAGAAGGGTCGTCCTCGTCGACGATGTCCTCTATACCGGCAGATCGATCCGGGCCGCGATGGACGCGGTCATGGACCTCGGCAGACCCGCCTCGATCCAGCTTGCGGTCCTGGTCGACCGTGGCCACCGGGAGCTGCCGATCAAGGCCGATTTCGTGGGAAAGAACATCCCGACCTCCCGCGAGGAGACTGTCAACGTGGTGCTCACGGAAGACGGCCCCGAAGATATGGTGGCGATCGCATGAGCCTCAGCACAAAGGATCTCATCAGCATCAGGGACCTCTCGTCGGACGATCTGGAGCTCATCCTCGAGACCGCCTCCGGGTTCAAGGACGTGCTCGGCCGGGACATCAAGAAGGTGCCGGCCCTGCGCGGCAGGACGACCGTCAACATGTTCTACGAGCCCTCGACCAGGACGCGGACATCCTTCGAACTGGCGGCAAAACGGCTGAGCACAGACGTCATCAGCATCTCGGTCTCGACGAGCAGTGTTGTCAAGGGAGAGACCCTTGAGGACACCGCGCGCACGGTCGAGGCCCTCGGCGCCGATTTCATCGTCATACGCCACTCCTGCTCCGGCACGGCGCATTTCCTGGCCAGGCATATGCGCGCCTCGGTGATCAACGCTGGGGACGGCACGAACGAACACCCGACACAGGCACTGCTCGACCTCTTCACGATCCGGGAAAAGAGGGGGAGCATCAGTGGGGCCACAGTGGCGATCGTCGGGGACATCCTGCACAGCCGGGTCGCGAAGTCCGATATTTACGGGCTGCTGAATCTGGGCGCCCACGTCAGGCTGATCGGCCCTCCCACCCTCGTGCCTTCCTGCATGAAGGACCTCGGGGTGACGGTACATTATTCCATGGAAGAGGGACTCAGGGACGCCGACATCGTCATGATGCTCAGGATACAGACCGAGCGCCAGGGCAAGGGGTTCTTTCCCTCTACGGTCGAATACTTCAAAAACTGGGGGCTCACGGACGCCAGGCTGGCACATGCAAAAAAGGATGCGCTGGTGATGCACCCCGGACCGATGAACCGCGGAACAGAGATAGCCTCCGCCGTTGCCGACGGACCGCGGTCTGTTATCCTTGATCAGGTCACAAACGGGCTCGCCGTGCGGATGGCGGTCCTCTATCTTCTCTCAGGAACGGGACAATGATGGTCACTATAAAAAACGGACATCTGATCGACCCTTCGCAGGGAATCGACTGCCTCTGTGATATTATCATCGAAAACGGAAAGATCTCCGGGATACAGCAACTGGAGCCGAAGGACAAGGGGCACAGCGCACGGGACAAGGTGCGCGGGGGAAAAGGAGAAACGGTCATTGATGCGGAGGGCCGCCTCGTCATCCCGGGCCTCATCGACATGCATGTGCATCTGCGCGAACCGGGTTTTGAATACAAGGAGACGATACAGACGGGGACCGCGGCAGCAGCACGCGGCGGAGTCACCAGTGTCTGCTGCATGCCGAACACCTCCCCGGTCAACGACAATGCCGTCACCACCGCGTTTATACTTGCGAGGACCCGTGAAACTGCGTCCTGCGACGTCTTCCCCATAGGGGCGATCACCAAGGGCCAGAAAGGCGAGGAACTCGCGGAGATGGGCATCATGCGCGAGGCCGGCTGCATCGCCTTCTCGGACGATGGCCGCCCGGTGATGGACAGTCTCCTCATGAGACGGGCGCTCGAGTATTCGAAGATCCTCGACGTACCGGTCATCGCCCACTGCGAGGACCTGACACTTGCTGCCGGCGGGGTGATGAACGAAGGCTTGCTCTCCGTGACGATGGGGCTCAGGGGCATACCACCTCAGGCCGAGGAGATCATGATCGGAAGGGATATTGCGCTGGCGGAGCTGACCGGCGGGAGGCTCCATATAGCCCATGTCTCGACGAAGGGTTCTGTCGAACTCCTGCGGCAGGCCAAACAGAGAGGCATCGCCCGCGTCACGGCCGAGACCTGTCCCCACTATTTTCATATCACCGAAGAGGAGGTCAGGGGGTACAACACGAACGCAAAGGTGAACCCGCCCCTCAGGACCCGGCAGGATGTCGAAGCGATACGGGAGGGGCTCAGGGACGGCACGATCGATGTGATCGCCACCGACCACGCCCCGCATCACGCCGATGAAAAACGCTCCGAGTTCGACAACGCGCCTTCCGGCATCTCGGGCCTCGAGACCTTGATCGGCCTGAGCATGAAACTCGTCGACGACGGCGTGCTCAACCTGAGCGGCCTGATCGAAAAAATGACCGCAGCACCGGCCCGGATTCTTGGACTTAAAGATAAAGGCTGTCTGAGGCCGGGATCCGATGCGGACCTGGTGATCCTCGGGACAAAGAATGAATATACCGTCAATCCGGAGGGGTTCGTATCAAAGGGAAAGAACTCCCCGTTTGCGGGATGGCTGCTCCACAGAGCGCCGGCAGTCACTATCGCGCAAGGAAGGATATACCGATGGGATTAAAGACATTGCTCGTGCTGGCCGACGGCACCGTATTTGAAGGCGCCGGCTTCGGCGCCGGCGGCGAGACCATGGGAGAAGTGGTCTTCAACACCTCGATGACCGGATACCAGGAAATACTGACCGATCCCTCGTACAGGGGACAGATCGTCACGATGACCTATACGCAGATCGGCAATTATGGTGTCAACGAAGAGGACATTGAATCTGCCGGAGGCATCAGGGCCGAAGGGTTTATCGTCAAGGAGGCCTGCGAGGTCCCCTCGAACTGGCGGTCCTCCATGGGCCTCACCGATTATATGAAGAAATACAACGTCGTCGGGATCCAGGATATCGACACCAGGGCGCTGACGCGCCACCTGAGAAACCACGGCGCGCAGATGGGCATCATTTCATCGGTCGACCCCGATCCGCGCAGCCTTCTCGAAAAGGTGAAGGCGCATCCAGGCATCTCTGCCTTCGACTATGTGAAGGAGGTCACCACTCAGCAGCCCTACACATGGGATGAAGGCTGCTGGAAATGGTGCGCCCCTCCCCACCCTCCCCTGGGCGGAGAAGGGAAGTCCGGCCGCGCGGTGGTCGTCTATGATTTCGGAGTGAAATACAACATCCTCAGGAACCTTGCCGAGGCCGGTTTCCGGGTGACTGTCGTGCCTGCTCATACCCCTGCCGAGGCGGTCCTCGAAATGAACCCGGACGGCATCCTGCTGAGCAACGGTCCCGGAGACCCCGAGAGGGTTACCTGCGGGGTGGAGGCGGCCCGGAAACTGATCGGAAAGAAGCCGGTCTTCGGCATATGCCTCGGCCACCAGATCCTCGGCCTTGCGATGGGCGGCAGGACGTACAAGCTGAAATTCGGACATCACGGGGGCAACCACCCGGTCAAGGATCTTGCCACCGGCCGGGTCGAGATCACTTCGCAGAACCATAATTACTGCGTCGATGTCAACAGCCTGGGAGGGCAGGCGAGGCTTACGCACAGGAACCTGTACGACGGTACGGAGGAGGGCATGAGACATGTGGAGTTGCCGGTCTTTTCGGTCCAGCACCATCCCGAGGCCGGCCCGGGGCCGAACGACTCGACACATCTTTTTTCTAGATTCAGGGACCTGATAGAGACAGGCAGTTGCGCGGGGTGAGGCCATAGATCAGACCAAAGATCAGACCGACCTTTCGCCCAGCTATACGATTGAGCAGGTGGCCGACAGCCTGACCTTCAGGACACGGTATTTCGATGCCGGAACAGGCAGCGTGCTGCACAGCGGCATCTATAACCGGGAGTTTTCCTCGATGCTGGCATCCGTGGCAGCGGCAGGTCTGACCTATATGGCGATAGCAAGCAGAGGGGGGAGCGGATTGCCCGCCTTTGCCGGACTGCTCGGCGTGGCACTGATCACCTTCCCACTCTTCAGGCGGTTTGTATTCAGGGAGCAGTACCTTCGCACGACATTCGACAGACCGCGGGGAAAGGTCTCTATCTTCAGGGAGGGCCTGTACTGCAGGATGGTCGGAGGTTTTCCCCTCGCGGATATCAAAAGCATTCTGATCGAGACGAAGAAGACGGCGGTCGAAAACGCCGACGGAGTAGAGTTCGTCAAGAAGATATCCCTGCAGCACCATACCGCCATCCCCGGCTTCGGGGAGGAGAATGCTCTCTACCTGCTGACGCTGAAACTCGCCGGTGGGCGAGACTTGATCATCTTTGCAGGAAAGAGTATGGAGGACGCGATCAGCGCCCATGCCGTGATAAAGAAATTTATTGAGAATATATAATATCGTGAGAGGTTAACGTGCCAAAGAGAGAGGACATAAAGAGCATTCTGATTATCGGGTCCGGCCCGATCGTGATAGGACAGGCCTGCGAATTCGATTATTCGGGAACGCAGTCCTGCAAGGCGCTGCGGGACGAGGGATACAGGGTCATCCTCGTCAACTCGAACCCGGCGACGATCATGACAGACCCGGAGACCGCCGATGTCACGTACATCGAACCGCTTAATGCCGAGGTTTTGGAGATGATCATCGAAAAGGAGCGGCCGGATGCGATACTGCCGACGATGGGCGGCCAGACCGCGCTGAACCTTGCCGTCGAACTCTCCGAAAAGGGTGTGCTCGAAAGATACGGGGCCGAACTCATCGGCGCGAATATCCACGCGATCAAGAAGGCGGAAGACAGGGAGCTCTTCAAGAAGGCGATGGCAAAGATCGGCCTCGATGTGCCAAAGAGCGCCGCGGTCAACACGATGCAGGAAGGCCTCGACGCGGTCAAGGAACTCGGCTTTCCGTCGATCCTGAGACCGGCCTTCACCCTCGGCGGCACCGGCGGCGGCATCGCCTACAACCAGGAAGAGTTTGTCGAGCTGCTCGAAAAGGGGCTCAAACTCAGCCCGGTCTGCCAGGTCCTGATCGAGGAGTCGGCACTGGGCTGGAAGGAATATGAGCTCGAGGTGATGCGCGACAGGAAAGACAATGTGGTGATAATCTGTTCCATAGAAAACTTCGACCCCATGGGCGTTCATACAGGGGATTCGATCACCGTCGCACCTGCCCAGACACTGACGGACAAGGAATATCAGAGGATGCGTGATGCCTCGGTTGCGATCATCCGGGAGATAGGTGTCGACACCGGCGGCTCGAACATCCAGTTCGCGGTGAACCCTGCAAACGGCAGGATGATCATCATCGAGATGAATCCCCGCGTGTCGCGGAGTTCGGCCCTCGCCTCGAAGGCAACGGGTTTCCCGATAGCCAAGATCGCGGCCAAACTCGCCGTCGGCCTGACCCTTGACGAGATCAGGAACGACATCACGAGAGAGACGCCGGCATCCTTCGAACCGACCATCGACTATGTGGTCACGAAGTTCCCGCGATTCGCCTTCGAAAAGTTCCCCGAGGCAGACCCTGTGCTTACCACGCAGATGAAGTCCGTCGGCGAGGTGATGGCGATCGGCAGGACATTCAGGGAATCTCTCCAGAAGGCCTTCAGAAGCCTCGAATCAGGCACCTACGGCATGGAGGAGGTCGAAACGACCCCGGAGAGGATCATCAACAAACTGAAGATACCGGGCGCAGAGAGGATCTGGTATGTTGCCCAGGCGATGCGCGGCGGCATGAGTATTGATGAGATCCATAAACATACCATGATAGACACGTGGTTCCTGCGCCACCTCCTGCAGATAGTCGACATGGAGCAGGAGATCACGAAGCAGTCCGGCCGCCCCCTGGACCCGGCCTTTCTCCGGGCTGCAAAGGAAAACGGATTTTCAGACAGGAGGGTCGCACAGCTTACGGGAACGGACGAAAGGTCTGTCAGGGAATTCAGAAAGGCTCACGGGATAGTGCCGGCCTACAAGATGGTCGACACCTGCGCCGCCGAGTTTGCGGCCTTCACCCCGTATCTCTACTCAACATACGAGAGACCTTTTTATCATATTGAGGACCTGCAGGCTGGTAGGCCTGCAGGCCGGTTCGAGTCCGAGGTCAACCCTACAGACAAAAAGAAGATCATAATCCTGGGCTCGGGTCCGAACAGGATCGGCCAGGGGATAGAGTTCGATTACTGCTGCGTGCATGCGGTCTTTGCCCTGAGGGAACTCGGGTTCGAGACGATCATGGTCAACTGCAACCCCGAGACGGTCAGCACCGACTATGACACCGCGGACAGGCTCTATTTCGAACCGCTCACGATCGAGGATGTCCTGCATATCATCGAGGAGGAGAAGCCGGTTGGAGTCATCGTCCAGTTCGGCGGACAGACTCCCCTGAAACTGGCTGTCCCGCTCGAAAAAGAGGGGATCACAATCCTCGGCACCTCTCCGGATTCGATCGATCGCGCCGAAGACCGGAAGCGTTTCAAGGAACTCCTTCATAAACTTGACCTGAGACAGCCGGAGAGCGACACCGCGATGTCCGTCGATGAGGCGGTCGCAGCGGCGTCGAGGATCGGGTACCCGGTGATGGTCAGGCCTTCCTATGTCCTCGGCGGCAGGGCGATGGAGATCGTCTACGACGAAGATTCGATCAGAAACTATATGGAGCGGGCAGTAAAGGCTGCGCCTGAACACCCTATCCTCGTCGATAAATATCTGCGCGATGCGATCGAGGTGGATGTGGATGCAGTATCCGACGGCGCCGATGTTGTGGTCGGCGGGGTCATGGAACATATAGAAGAGGCCGGCATCCATTCGGGCGACTCCGCCTGTTCCCTTCCCCCCTATTCCCTGAGCGCAGAGATCATCGATGCGATAAAACAGCAGACAAAGGCCCTTGCAAAGGAACTGGGGGTCATAGGCCTGATGAACATCCAGTTTGCGGTCAAGAAGAACGACATATATATTCTCGAGGTAAACCCGAGGGCGTCGAGGACAATTCCCTTCGTCAGCAAGGCGACGGGGGTCCCCCTGGCCAAGGTGGCTGCAAAGATAATGGCGGGGAAAACGCTCAGGGAGTTAGGGCTGACAACCGAAAAGACGATCAGGCACGTCGCGGTCAAGGAGGCAGTCTTCCCGTTCGATAAATTCCCTGGCGTCGATACAATTCTGGGACCGGAGATGAAGTCGACCGGCGAGGTGATGGGAATCGACGAGGATTTCGGCCGGGCCTTTGCCAAGTCGCAGGCAGCGGTCAGGAACGTGCTCCCCCTCTCCGGGAAGATCGTCATCAGCATCAGGGACGAGGACAAGCCTGGCATCTGCAACCTCGTAGAGAGGCTGTACGCCGCAGGCTTTTCGGTCATCGCCACCAGGGGAACTGCCGAGTTTCTGTCGAACAAGGGGCTCGACGTCGAGGTGATCAACAAGGTGGTGGAAGGAAGACCGCATATCGTCGACCTGATCAAAAACAGGGAGATCGTCTTTGTCATCAACACCGTCAGCGGGGCGCAGGCACAGAAGGATTCCTTTTCGATCCGGAGGAGCGCACTCCAGCACGGCATCCCTTACACGACAACCGTCGCAGGCGCACGGGCGGTCGTCAATGCGATCGAGATGCTGATCAAAAAGAAAGTAACCATAAAATCAATCCAGGAATACCACAGGGAAGGATGAGAAGATGGCATCAATACTGATAATCGATGATTCAAGTTTCATGCGCGGCAAGATCAGGAATATCCTGAAGACGGATAATCATGACATTGTCGAAGCGGCCGACGGCATGAAGGGGCTCCAGATCGCCTCGACAAAGGCACCCGACCTGCTCCTCCTGGACATCATCATGCCCGGCATGGACGGGCTGAAGATCCTGAGCGCGATCGCACACCTCGGGACCCGGATCCCTGTGGTCGTCATCACTGCCGACATCCAGGAGAGCGTCTACCGGCAGTGCATGGACCTCGGGGCCTTTGCCGTTGTCCACAAGCCGCCGAAGGAGGACGAACTTCTGTCTGTGGTGAGAAAGGCCCTGGAAGGGAAGGCTGGGGAGGGAGCATGAACCTGACTGCACAGGAAACGGACGCACTGAAGGAGCTGATCAATATCGGTGTCGGAAAGGCCGCCGGTGTGCTCAGCGACATGATCGAATGCCATATCAGTCTTCAGGTTCCGTTCATCAAGGTGTTGAGCCGGGGGACACTGAAGGACGAAATGGGCAGTTTCAGCAGCGACAGGCTCGCCGCCGTAAAACTGGGGTTCAAAGGGTCATTCACCGGAACTGCAGCCCTCGTCTTCCCGCCGGACAGTGCCTCGAAGCTCGTCTCGGTCCTCGTCAGCGAAGAGGGAGATCCGGACGACCTCGACGCCGTCAGGGTGGGCACGCTCAGCGAGGTGGGCAACATTGTCATCAACGGGGTCATGGGGTCGATCTCAAACGTACTGAAGCAGCATATCAACTACTCTCTTCCGACATACCTGGAAGACAATATCGAGAACCTCCTGATCTCGGATGACGAGTTTTCAAACGTAACGGTCCTTATGGCGCACACTCATTTCAGTATCGAGAAATTCTATATCGAAGGGGATATAATACTGATCTTCGAGGCGGGATCCTTCGGTTCGCTGATCTCGGCCATCGATCGGAATTTATCGTGTTAGCACCGTGCATGACATCGGCCCCATAGCAACGACCTTCGGCATCCTCGACCATGTCCCGGTCGGGGTCTTCATCCTCAGGAGGGACTTTGCCGTCCTCTTCTGGAATGCCTGTCTCGAAGACTGGACGGGAATCTCCCGTGATGCCCTCGTCGGAAAAAATATCGCCGACTCCTTCCCCCATCTTGCAACACCGCGTTACGCAAGCCGGCTCCAGGAGATATTTGAAGGCGGGCCGCCGACGATTTTTTCCTCTCAGCTCCACGACCATATTATCCCCTCCCGGCTTTCGCCCGGCCGCATGAGGATCCAGCATACCGTGATCACCGCCATCCGGTCCGGGGATGGGGACGGATTCCATGCCCTTTTTGCAATCCAGGACGTCACTGATCTCACCCTGCAGATCCGGGACTACCGGAAGATGCGCGACCAGGCAGTCGAGGAGGTCAGGGAAAGAAAAAAGGTCGAGGAAGAGCTGATCAGGACCCAGGAGACCCTTGAATTGCGGGTCGAGGAGAGGACCGGGGATCTCGTGAACCTGACCGAACGTCTCCGCAGCGAGGTACAGGAGAGGAAAAAGGCTGAAGACGAGCTGACGCAGCTGGTCACCACTATGAATACGCTGATCGACCATATCCCGGAGGGCGCACTTCTGCTTGACACGGAATGCAGGGTCGTCCTTGCGAACAGCACAGGGGAACAGCATCTCACTACCCTCTCGGCCGGACTGCGCGGGGACATCCTCACGGATATCGCCGGACATTCGCTGGCGGACCTTTTAGAGTCGGCCGGAAACAATACGATGCCCACGGTCGAGATCGCGGGACCGTCGAACCTCATCTTCACGCTGACGGGATGCATGATAGGGACGTCCGGAAACCCGCAGGGAATGGTCCTCCTGCTGAAGGACGTCACAGAAGAACGGAATATGGCCGAACGGATCCAATCCCAGGAAAGACTCGCTGCTGTCGGACAACTCGCCGCCGGAGTCGCGCACGACTTCAACAACATCCTGACCGGGATCATCGGCCTGTCGGAGATGATGCTTTCGGAGGAGACACTTCAACCCGAGGACAGGCAGATGGTCGAGGCGATACTGAATAATGGCCTGAGGGCTGCCCATCTGATCCGCCAGATCCTCGATTTCAGCAGGAAGTCCATCAGCGAGAGGCAACCCCTTGATCTAGCGGCCTTTCTCAGGGACTTCATTAAATTCATTACGAGGACGATTCCGGAGACGATCACGACGCATGCCTCGTACTCGCCCGGGGAGTACCTTATCTCTGCCGATCCGACGAAGTTGCAGCAGGTCTTGGCGAATCTGGCTCTGAACGCCCGGGATGCAATGCCCGAGGGAGGCAGCATGGGTTTCGAGATTTCCAGGATCTCAGTGAGACACTCCGACATGCCTCCCGTTCCCGACATGCCCGACGGCGACTGGGTCCTGCTGAGGGTCTCAGACACGGGCACCGGCATGACACCGGAGGTCTTTTCTCATATCTTCGAGCCCTTCTTCACCACAAAGGACCAGGGAAAAGGGACCGGGCTCGGCCTCTCACAGGTTTACGGTATAGTCAAACAGCATGACGGGTTTCTCGATGTGCGGACGGCGGTGGGAGAAGGTACGACGTTTTCTCTGTATCTGCCCGCCGCTAAAACTGATGCCGAAGTCGCCGCAAGGCCTGCCCGGGCAGTCCTGCCCCACGGCGACGCCGAAATGATCATGGTCGTTGAGGATGACGAGACCGTCCGGACCCTCGTCATGAGAAGCCTCTCCAGGCTGAATTTTACTATCGTCCCTGCGTCGAACGGCAACGACGCCCTGTCGGTCTTCGGTGAGATGCGCGATACGATCAGGCTCGTCATCACGGATCTCGTCATGCCCGGGATGGGTGGAATCGAAATGAGCAGGCTGATCACCCGGAAGAAACCGGGGGTAAAGATCATCGCTCTCACCGGCTATCCCCTCCGAGCCGAGACGGCTGACCTGTCGGAGGCGGGGATCGTCGACTGCATTCAGAAGCCCTTTCAGGTCCAGACACTCGTGCAGGCCGTCATGGCCGCGCTCGGAAAGTAGATGCACCCAGCTGAAAAAGAGCAGTGGCTGCTGAAGACGCTCATCGAGACGATCCCTGACATGGTCTGGCTGAAGGACCCCGAGGGGGTGTACCTCGTCTGCAATCCGGCGATGATGCGTTTCATGGGAATGACCGCCGATCAGATCATCGGCAAGACGGACTACGACTTTTTCGACAGAGAGCTTGCAGAGTCACTTCGCGGTATGGACGCAGCTGGCAGACAGGAGCCGCACCACTGGCATGATATCCCTCAATAACGTCAGCAAAGCGTTCGGCGGGCTGACCGCCGTACGGGACCTCTCGCTCTCGATCGCTCCGGGTGAGATATTCGGACTCGTCGGCCCCAACGGCGCGGGAAAGACAACCACCCTCAGGATGATGACGGGTCTCCTGATCCCCGACACCGGACAGATCCGCTTCGGGGAATACGACATCGTCAGGGAACCACTCAGGGCGAAGGCCTCATTCGGGTATGTGCCCGACAGGCCTTTCCTCTACGAGAAACTGACCGCCCGGGAACTGCTTTCCTTCGTCGCCTCTCTCTACGGGGTCGGCAGAGGCCCTGCGATCGAGGCCTCGGGCAGACTCCTCCACCTCTTCGGCATCAGCGACGTCGGGGACGAGCTGATAGAGGGTTTTTCACAGGGCATGAGACAACGCCTCCTCTTCGCCTCCGCCCTGGTCCACGATCCCCGCGCACTCCTGATCGACGAGCCGTTCATCGGCCTCGACCCCTTCGGGATCCGGACTCTGAAGGAGATCATCCGCGACCTGAGCAGTAAAGGGATGAGCATCTTCCTCGCCACGCACAGCCTCCATATTGCGGAAGAGATCTGCCACCGGGTGGGGTTTATCAACAAAGGAGTCCTCGTGACCATAAAAGCCAGGGAAGAACTGAGGGAGATCGAGGGCGGGCTCGAGGGGTTCTTCCTGCGGATGGGGTGACTGGATGCTGATGCTCCTGATGCGGCCCCGGTTCCTTTCCCTGAAAAATTCACTGACCGCAGGGATCCTGCTCAGGAGGCTTCCGTTCATCGCGATAGGGGCCGCCTTTTGCTGGTCGCTCTATCTAGGCATGGACTACCTGCTTACCTTCATCCGGGATGCGGGCTTCGCAGGAGAGATTATATCCGAGTCCCTCTTTTCGATGATATTTTCGGGACTTTTCTTCTTCCTGATCCTCAGCGGGATCGTCACGTCGCTTTCGTCCTTCTATATGTCGGCGGACATCAGGTTCTTTCTTTCGAAACCAATACCACTGACTTGCGTTCTCCGGCTGAAGCTCTCCGAGGCCCTCCTCGATTCATCCTGGATGGTGCTGGTCTTCATGCCCCCCGTCTTCATCGCCTACGGTCTGCGCTATGACGCACCCGCCCTGTATTACGGTATAGTGGCCGCCGGACTGGCGATGGTGATCCTGATTGCAGGGGGTATCGGCGCTGCGGCGGCACACCTGCTCACAAGGCTATTCCCGGCGCGCAGGTCGCGGGACGCATTCCTGGGGATCGCTCTGCTGCTCTTCGTGGTCCTGTACTTCATCTTCAGGTCCAGTCTTCCGGCCGGACCGGGTGACCCTGAAGAGATGCTGAACTCCTTCATGAGATTCAGGTCCGACTCCCGCCTGCTCCCCGGCTACTGGATGACAGAGGCGGTCTTTCCGGTCCTGAGGGGCCTTCGGCCGGGGCTGTCCGGCCTCGCCGTGCTCGTGGGCTGCAGCGTCTTTTCTCTCCTCGCGGCGTCCCTGGCAGGAAGGTACCTCTTCCTCAGGAACATCGGGAGACTTCAGCCTTCTGCCGACGTGCCCGGACGGTCTCCGCTGAGCAGATGTTTTCCGCGCCGGTGGGCGGCGCTCTTTTACAAAGACGCGATCATCTTCTTCCGGGACACGGGCCAATGGTCCCAGATCCTGGTCATCGCTGCACTGATCGCGATCTATCTGCACAATCTCAGGTCCATCCCCTTTGACCTCCTCCTTGCGATCACCCCCTTCGTCCGGGAGGTCATGCTGCTCGTGAATATGCTGATGTCCGGGCTGATCCTGACCGCAGTCGCCGCCCGTTTTCTCTTTCCGCTGGTGAGTCTCGAAGGAGAGGCCTTCTGGGTCATCAGGACCGCGCCCGTGCCTGCAGCCCGCCTCCTGTGGTCAAAACTCGTTTACGGAAGTATACCCGTCACCGTTCTGATAACCGCCCTCGTGCTTGCCGCCGACGTGATCATGGATATACAGGGTCCCCTGCATTGGGCATCCCTCGCCACGTCCCTGATGCTCTGCGTATCTGTCAGCGGATTGGGAATAGGAATGGGAGCGATCTATCCGAAGTTCAGGCATGCGGGCATCGCCTCCGTCTCGGTGAGTATGGGGAGCATGGCGTTTATGGTCATCGCCTTTGCCCTCGTGATGGCAACTCTCGCACTGGAGACCTGGATCTATTATCTGTGGGAGACAGGCCGGGGCGCTCACACTTTCACTGTCGCGATGTCGGTATGCGCCTTGACACTTGTCATACTCTTAAACGGAGCTGCCTTCTTTCTGCCGATGAAGATCGGCGCTGAGCGCCTTTATAAATTCACCTGAGGCCATGCGGCCCCCTGTTCCTTTTGCAGCTCTTGTGATATATTATTCCAGTACATTTCGTACCAATTTCCTTGCAGGAGGTCTTTTCATGGCATCGATAAAAAGGATCGGGATCATCACGAGCGGCGGCGACTGCGGAGGGTTGAACGCCGTCATAAAGGGGGTCGCGCGTGAGGCGTATGCCAACGGCATCGATTCCGTCGTCATCCCGAACGGTTATGCAGGGCTTTACAATCTGGTCGATCTGCCGGAGGTGGTCCACCTCAACGCAGAGCGCGTCAGCCGCATAGAGGCGTCTCTTGCCGGCTCGGAGGCGGGCCACTCCCGCGTCAAGATAAGCAAGATCAAGGACGAGAAGAAGTACGACCGGATCAAGGAGGGTCTGAAAAAGTTCGGTATAGACGCCCTGGTGATCAGCGGAGGCGATGACACGGGAAGCGTCGTGGTCGACCTGACCCAAAACGGCATCCCCTGCATCCATGTGCCGAAGACGATGGACCTCGACCTGCAGCCTTACAGCGTCGGAGGCGACTCGTCGATCAACAGGATATCGACCTTTGCGAGGGACCTGAAAACAACAGGCCTGAGCCATAACAGGATACTCGTCATCGAGGTCTTCGGCAGGTACGTCGGACATACCGCCTTCCGCGGCGGCATCGGCGCCGAGGTGGACTGCATCCTGATCCCGGAGATCCCGGTGGACTTCGATGTCGTCTACGGACACATGAAGACAACCTATTTCGGCCGCGTGATGAGGAGCGACGTGAAGGCGGGCACCTATATTATCGTCGTGGCCGAGGGGCTGAAGAACGCAAACGGCGAGATGCTCTACGACGAGTCTGCGGGCGTCGATGCCTTCGGTCACAAGAAACTGGCCGGCGCAGGCAAGTATATCCGGCAGCAGCTCGAAAAACGGCTGAAGTCGGACCCCGAGGTGATCGAATTCATGAAGAAGACCGGGATGTACGCACCCGGCGTCTACGAAATACCCGAGGTGAGGGAAGTAACCCCCGGCCACCTGGTGCGTTGCGGCGGATCATCTTCCTATGACGTCACCTTCGGCTATAAGACGGGCGCAGGCGCGGTCCTGCTCCTAATGGATGGAAAGCAGGGTGTCACCGTCGTTAATGTCGACGGAGACCAGGTGCAGTACCAGGCGACACAGGAGGCGATCAAGAGACGCGAGGTGGATCTGAAGGAGATCCCTCTGTATGAAAGTATCGGCACCTGCTTTGGAAGAGAGCCGCAGAAATATGATCACAGATTTGTGGAGATACAGGGGCAGATCACAAGGCATATGTAAGAGCGTTCATCGGCAGACACACAACAAAAAAAGGGACCGCGCTGCGGTCCCTTTTTTTACACGCCTCTTAATTCGCCGGATGTCTTTGAAAGTATAAAATCGACGAGACCCTTATGCACCGGCTCGACCTCGGCATCGGTGAGGGTCCTGTCGTTCGCACGGTAGACGACGCGAAAGGCAAGACTCTTTTTCCCCTCCGGCATGTTCTTGCCCTTGTAATAATCGAAGAGTTCGACGCTCTCTATATACGGGGAGGAATATCCAGTAAAATATGCACGCACTTCGGCCGCTGCCATCCCGTCATCCAGGATGATCGCCATGTCACGTTCGATCGCAGGAAACCTCGGGATCTGGCGGTATGTCTTTTCCCGTCCGATGAGGCCGAGGATCGAGTCGAGGTCGAATTCAAAGGCCACGATCTCCGGTTTGCTGATCTTCAAATCGAGCCTCTCGATCACGGCAGGACTCAGTTCTCCGAGCGAACCGAGCCTCCGGTCGCCGGCCGACAGGTCCGCGGCCTTGCCCTGGTGCAGGAATTTCTCCCCCGAATAACTCCAGGAAAGCCCCCTGATCCCCAGTTCGTCAAAGACCGCCTCAAGGCAGCCTTTCACCGCAAAGAACCCGGGCAGGTCCTGCTTCCAGAGGGACGCTGATCTGTCCCGGTAGAAGATGCCGGAGAACCTCAGTTTCTCCATCGGGAGCTGACCGCCTTCGTCGATGAAGACCTTCGAGATCTCGTAGAACCGGATATCCCTGACGCCGCGGGAAATATTATGCATGAAGTTCTGGAGCAGCGAGGGCAGGAGGGTCGTCCTCATATGTCCGTCTTCCTGCCTCAGGGGATTCATGACAGCAACGGCCCTGCGCCGCCCGTCTCCTTCGGGGATAGACAGGAGATCGAGATCGGTGATGTTCATGAAGCTGTAGTTGACCGCCTCGGTGAAGCCTGTCTTCCGGATCGAATCCCTGAGCCTGTCAAGGTCGGAGACCTTCGTGCCTGTGCCCCCGTCGGACAGTGCGGTCCTGGGCAGACGCGCAGGGATATTGCCAAAACCGTAGATACGGGCTATCTCCTCGACCACATCCACGGTATGACGGATATCGCGCAGGTACGCCGGCGGGGTGACGACAAAGGTCTCGCCCCTGTCTTCTGTCCCGATCCCTATCCTGTTGAGGATATCGAGTATCTCCTGCTTCGGGATATCTGTGCCGAGAAGTCTGTTGACACGGGAGAAGGATACCTCGGTCTTCACCGGCATGTATTTTTCGGGATAGACATCGACGATTTCGTGGATCTCACCCCCGCCGGTCTCCTTCATCAGGAGGGCGGCACGGTCAAGGGCGCGTTCCAGAAACTCTATGTCCGTACCACGTTCGAACCGGTAAGATGCCTCGCTCCTGAGTCCCAGCTGCTTGGAGGTACGTCTGACGGACGTGGGTTCGAAGTAAGCGCTTTCGAGGAATATATTTTTTGTGGTTTCCGTCACCCCTGATCCTTCCCCTCCCATCACGCCGGCGACGGCCACGGGATGTATTCCGGCCCATATAAGGAGAGAATCCTCGTTCGGGGTATGTTCAGCACCATCCAGAGTGACGATCTTCGCGCCCTTCCCGGCCCTGGCGACTCTGATCTTCCTGTCCTCAAGCCTGTCGGCGTCGAAGGCGTGCAGGGGATGGCCGAATTCGAGCAGTACATAGTTCGTGACGTCGACGATATTATTGATCGCCCTGATGCCGCATTTTTCGAGCCTCTCCTTCATCCACGATGGAGAAGGCCGGACAGAAACGCCGCTGATCTGCCTGCCTGCATACCTTGCGCAGAGGTCCGCATCGACGATCTCGACACCCACCGCGGAGGCAGGAGCACCCGCAGGGATCTGGCTCGGGGGCAGCATTAAAGGCAGACGGAAGGCGGCCGCGACTTCGCGCGCGATGCCGAGGATGCTGAGGCAGTCGGGCCTGTTCGGCGTCACGTTCACCTCGAAGACCGAGTCATCTCCGATCTTCTCGATGCCCTCTATCTCAAGCCCGGCCATGGTCAGCCGGTCGGCGACCTCCCGGGCGGGCGCCTTCACCTCCACGAATTCCTTTATCCAGTCGAGCGATACGCGCATAGGTTTCCCCTAGAACTGCCTCAGAAACCTGAGGTCGTTTTCGAAGAAGAGCCTCAGGTCGTCTATCCCGTACTTGAGCATCGTGATCCGTTCCACTCCCATGCCGAAGGCGAAGCCCGAATATTCGTCAGGGTCGTAGCCCGCCATCTCGAAGACGCGGGGATTGACCATGCCGGAGCCCAGGATCTCGATCCAGCCCGTTGTTTTGCAGATCCTGCAGCCCTTTCCCGCACAGAAGATGCATCCGATATCAACCTCGGCGGACGGTTCGGTGAAAGGGAAATAGCTCGGTCTGAACCTGACAGGTGTGTTTTTCCCGAAAAGATTATGCAGGAAGAGTTCGAGGACTCCTTTAAGATCGCTGAAGGAGACGTCGGTATCGACCATCAGCCCTTCGACCTGGTGGAACATCGGCGTATGGGTCACGTCGGAGTCGCAGCGGTAGACCTTGCCCGGTACGATAATCCTCAGAGGAGGTCTCCTCTTTTCCATTGTCCTCACCTGTACCGGTGAAGTATGGGTCCTGAGCACAACATCGCCGGAGACATAGAAGGTGTCCTGCATGTCGCGGGCCGGATGGTCCTTCGGGATATTGAGCGCCTCGAAATTGTAATAGTCGAGTTCTATTTCGGGCCCCTGCTCGATTCCGAATCCCATAGAGACGAAGATCCCCTTAATCTCGTCAAGGATCTGGTTGATCGGATGCGCCCTGCCGAAGAGACCGGGCCTGCCCGGGAGGGTGATGTCGATCCGCTCTGCAAGGAGCCTCTTCTCCTGTTCGCCCTCCTTGAAGGCGAGTTCACGGTTCCTGAGCTCCTCCTCGACAAACTCCTTGATCTCGTTGAGGGTCTTTCCGAAAAGGGGTCTCTGCTCGGGGGAAATAGAAGAAAGGGATTTTAACTGTGCAGTTAAAATCCCTTTCTTGCCTGCATATTTGTTTCTGAGCTGCTGGAGTTCCGGTAAGCTCTGTACCGAGCCGAGATCTGCCCGGAACGATTCCCTCAGCGCATCAAGTTCATCCACCGCGTCTTACGAAGCGAGCTTTGCCTTCACCGTCTCGGCGATCGAGCTGAACGCCGTCGGATCGCTGTATGCAAGATCCGCCAGTGCCTTCCGGTCGAGGCCGATCTCCGCCTTCTTGAGGCCGTTCATGAACTGGCTGTAATTCAGACCCATGCTGCGGACGGCCGCGCTGATCCTCGTGATCCAGAGGGCCCTGAACTCGCGTTTCTTGGCCTTGCGGTCACGATACGCGTACTGGAGTCCCTTGTCGACCGTCTCGGACGCGGCCTTGAAAAGCCGGCCCTTGCCGCCGTAATATCCCTTCGCCCTGTCCAGGATCTTCTTGTGTCTCTGTCTTGTCTTAATACCACCTTTTGCTCTAGGCATCTTCTCCTCCTCAAAAACAGAACTGCGATAAGAACAGGCCCCTCACTGCGGGCCCGGCTTCATAGTCCCTGATTTAATAGTTTAACCGTACGGTAAAAGCTTCTTTATGTTGTCGCGGTCGGTATCTGCCACGAGAGTCGCCTGGCGAAGGCCCCTTGCCCTCTTGGCCGGCTTGCTGGTCAAAAGATGGCTCGTAAAACCCTTGTGCCTCTTCACCTCGCCCGTCGCGGTCACCTTGAACCGTTTTGCTGCGCCTTTATGCGTCTTTAACTTCGGCATCTCTTCCTCCAGAACATTCAATCACCAGATTTGTACAAACAGACTTAGTATTATACACAAAGGGACGATTTATTTCACGAAAAATGCACTGGTTCCGGCATGAAATACCCGGTCCGCGATACAAAAACAATTCCTTCACTGTAACAATGATATAATATAACAACACTATAGACAGAACACCAGGAGGCGCCATGAAAAAATATCTCACCCTGTTTCTGTTGCTCTTCACATTTTTCGCTTCAGCCGCATCCGCTGGGGACAAGATTACATGGGTCACTCTGAAGGACGGGATGCCGCGCGCAAAGGCCGAGAAGAAGGCGATGATCATCGACTTTTTCTTCGGCAAGGGATGCCCGCGGTGCGAGAAGCTCCAGAAGGAAGTCTATGACAACCCTGTCATCGCAAAGAAGATCATGGACGACTTTATCCCGATCAGAGTCGACCTGACGAAGCCGCTCACAAAGGACGAGGAGAAGCTCGGGGAAAAATTCGACTACAAGAAGGACTGCCTGCTCATCTTCCTGGACTTCGATACAAATCTGATCCTTGACAAGGCCGGCAAGAGGCTCTGCTTCATCGACAAGGTCGACCCCGAGGAGTTCGTCGGATACCTCGATCATATAAAGAACGTCTATTCAAAGGCGGTCAGCGGCGAAAAGAAATAAGCGGCGGCCCAGGACAGGCGCCGCGGCGTCTTAATCCGCGCGGAGAAGCCTCCCGCAGCCATGGCAGCGGCCGGCTTCGGCGATACAAATCATGCCTTTATGGCTGGCTTTCTCATGGATGTATCATGTTATTCTTACGTAATTCTCACGTAATTTGACAACAGTCTGTCACATAGGTTATTATTGGTTTTACATTGACGCGGGGTGGAGCAGTCTGGTAGCTCGTCGGGCTCATAACCCGAAGGTCAGAGGTTCAAATCCTCTCCCCGCCACCAAGAAATTATCGTTTATTTTCAATAGATTAGAGGCTGTCAGACAGGTGAGTCTGACAGCCTCACTTGTTCCAACAGGACACTTAACAGGACAGTTGCAGGACAGTGACTTCCAACTCGTTTTCCGTTTCTAGCAAATGACAAAAAAAATAACAAAAAAGATATTCCTCTAGTCTCCATGGGCATGGATGCGCGGGAAGAAGCGTGGTATGATATATATCAAAAAGAGGAGGGAGTCATTACCGAGTTTGATCCCGAATCCAATACAGGTAAAATCAAGTCTCTCGCCAACGGAGCCGAATACAGCATAGACTCACGTGAACTGAACAGGGTTCGAATTGAGCTGAAGACTGGCGATCAGGTCCTCTTTGCGCCTATTGAAGATGCAGCCGACGATAATTTTGCAAGGGTTATTAGAATAATTCGGCTCAATACTTGATAGGCATGCCCCAACCCCACGACAAGCCTATATATGAATTCTACTCACGTGACACAGACTTGAAAGGGCGGATCAGGGGACTTGGCAAGTGCTTGAAAATACCAGAAATTGATTTTGATTATCAGGGAGTTAGGCTGCTTTAGTTTTTTATAGAACTCGCTCGATTTATACCGTTTTCGACCGTCTATTTTCACGTTTTCTTCACGTTCTGGAAATACCGGCAGCTTGACAAGAGTTAACGTAGACGTTAACATACTTCTGTGGGTAAGACAGTAATCTTCTACAGGACTGCTGACGGCAAATGCCCGGTGCAGGAGTTTCTTGATTCGCTGTCCGGTAAGGCGGCGCAGAAAGTGACCTGGGTATTGAACCTGATCGAAGACCTTGACGTTGTGCCGTCGACGTACTTCAAAAAGCTTGTCAGCACCGAGGAGATATGGGAATGCAGGATACAGCTTGGCTCCAATGCTTACCGGATATTCTGCTTTTTTGACGGTCATTCTGTTGTTGTCTTGACGCACGGATTGATCAAGAAAACACAAAAGACCCCTCAGAGGGAGATTGAACGGGCAGAGGATTACAGGAAGGACTATTTGCAAAGGAGGACAAAAGATGAGCGACCTGAAAAAATACGTTGTAGAAAGAAAGAAGAGGGACAGGGCCTTTGCCGAAGGCTATGAAGAGGGATACGAGCAGTTCAAAATAGGTGTGGTACTGAAGCAGGCCCGGGAGACGGCAGGACTGACACAGGAAGAACTCGCCCAGAGGCTGAAGACTAAGAAGACCGCCATATCACGGATCGAAAACCATGCAGAGGATATCAAGCTCTCGACCCTGGAGAAGGTGGCCCATGCCCTTGGAAAGAGGCTTGAAGTTAAAATCGCCTGAGACGGCGACAATACCCCTCGCTCAGCCATCTGAGCGCCGCCATCCCTGCTTCAACAGCAAACGCAGGATGCTCGGGCAAAGCTTCTTTGGCTGCCCGCGTCAATGTCCTCGGATCACAAGGCGTCTTGTTTGCCAGTGCTATTGCCTCATCATACAGACCCACTGATTTCGCAGAGGCAAACCATTTACCTTCTTCTCCGGGTGTGCTTCGGACCAGATCGTGCAGTACCTCGGCAGCGGTCTTATGGGGATATTTCTTTGCAATAGACCGGAACGTGGCCAAGTGAGAAGTTCCTCGATTGGCGAGGTTTGCATAGCGGGCATAGGCTTCCTCGCTCATGCCGCTTGAAAGCAAAATCTCCTCGCATGCCTCTGCAATTGCGTCCACGGGATCGTTGATTCCTCGATTGCTCTCAGCGTAGCGGATCGCTTCGGCCTTCTTGCCCATTGCGCTCAGGGCCTTCACTCCCCATTGACTGTAATGCCAGTATTTGTATGGCGACAGCTCAAGCAGGGCGAGGACTTCCTCATTCCGTCCAGCCTTGATCAGAGCGCTCAAACACGCAACTGTACCCTTGAAATAAACGTAATGCCCGGAAGAAGAATTCTTCCACGCCATTTTTACCCCATCGATAAACGAGTCTGCCCAGCGAGAGGCTCGCTCAGGGGTGGCGCAGAGATCTCCCCAATATTCCGGCAACAGCTCGATATAGGGGATATCGTCGTCCTCAACCGCTTGCCAGAGACGATCCATCCATTTGTCCCGAAGGGAATTGTCTGCCGGTGCTATGGCTATGATGGCCGCAAGTATATCGATGGCATTGTTCACCGCCGTTCCTATCGCACCCGAGGAGCTATCGACGTGGGCTAATGCAGGGGATACCTTCTCCAGAAACAGCACGGCGCCTTCGGCAGCCAGAACGGACTCCTTCCGTGCCATCTTCTTTATCTCCGCCACAGCCTCCTTTATCCGTGTCAGTGCCGGCTGAGAACGCCAGCCAAAGGCATTCCTGCGGAAGCGTGGAGCAAAATTCCATTTATAAGCAGTCGGTAATGCCATTACATCGGCTCAATGCTAATTTGTCATCAATCAGTCATACAGGAAAAGTCCGGAACGCCGAAATCTCTTTACCTCTATATTACCGCCAGCCTGGAATCGCGGAAGGTATGAATGGATTCGATATCCTTCTTGTATCTTTTCTGAGCCTCTTCAATGTCATAGAGCGTCTGCAGATTCATCCAGAATTCAGCAGGAACACCGAAAAACTTGCCAAGTTTTAGCGCGGTCTCGGCAGAGATACCTCTTTCGCCTTTGATAATCTGGCTCAACCTGGTCTGCAAAAGACCTGTCTCTTTTGAAAGACGGTATACAGAGAGACCCATCGGTTCCAGGAACTCTTCCTTGAGAACTTCACCAGGATGTATGTTCTTTAATGTCCGCATAATCGGCTCCTTTCATTGATAATCTGTTATTTCAACTTCAATGGCGTAGGCGATAATTTGAACAGCCCCAAAAGCGATAATTTCAGGACAGAGCTGCCAGCCCATAATACGCATCTCCGCATGCCTCTGGCCCAGGAAGAGGAGTTATGGCAATATGAAGGCCAGACAAGCAGTTAGAAGTCTCGTCTATAAAACCTCAGGGCCAAATGAGTGATATCCATGTGCGAATATAACATCACCGCCACCACAAATACAATAAAGACTCATATAAGGGAGGGACAAGGCCGTATCCAGAGTGGGGCACTTTCAGTTATCCCCTGCAGTATTTCAGGCCGTCTTGTTAATACGTGTGTGGCCTTGAGCGTTCAAACATGTCTTCTTCTGCACAGGATACCTGGATCACTTTTGGTTTGATGATAATCCTCTCATCAATCTTCCACCCTGGCCGAAGTACCTCGACCTCGAACTTCGTATTCTTATCGTCTGCTATCGCCTCCGGATATTCTTCGAACTCATAATCGGTGGCCGCGTCCCTTCTGACAAAGAACCGCTCACCGGATGTTCTGAAAGGCCTTACGCAAAGCTTTTGCATCAGGGTATCGAGTAGACCGATCATAACCGCGTTTTCCCCGATGTCCCCCGAGTCTGCGCCATTTTCGATCTTCCTCCTGTATTCCAGGAGGCCGTTAAGGAGGTCTCCGTGGACCGTGTTGCATAAACCCCTGACGATTTCGGCGCGTACATCGAGCATCACCGCATCCCTCAGCTCCTGGAGAGAATCCATAAAGACCATGGCCTCAATATCAGCCTTTTTCAGGTAGTTCTGAAGCTTACGCACCGAATTCCAGACGTTTCTTGGACGGGTCCCCTTCGGCTTCTTATTCCCGCTCTTTGTTTTCATAGATCTCGTCCTCTGTCCATATGCCGGACTCAGGCCCGGCCAGAAGGTCTTCCTGATCCCCACCCAGGATCTTGGAATTCCTGATAGCCTGGAGTCTCCTCCTGGCTGCATCGGATTCCGCATAGTTTCCGATGGCAAGTTCGACGTCCTGAAGAAAGTCGGTATAGACCTCATTGTCCGGATGCTGGCAGCAGAGTGAAACCAGTATCTTTCGGGCACGCAGGAACTCCTTTCCCGCCGATTCCTCGTCCCCTTTGCCTCTGTACGCATAACCCAGCCAGTAATGGGGAAAATAATCTCCAGAACCAATGTCTACAGCGCGTCTCAGGACCGAAATCCCCTCGTCCACCCTGTCATTATTGACAAGTTCACTGCCATAGTTCGAAACCAGAGTGGCATTGTCAGGGGCCATTTCAGCTGCCTTCCTGAAATGTTCAAGGGCCTTGTCCCGCTGCCCTCTCCTCGCATAGCAGAGGGCGAGGATATTGTGAAAACCTGGAGTGCTGGTTCCCCTGTCTTCCAGTCGCTGCATGATCTCTAATGCTGCATCCACGTTGTTGCGGAGGCGTTCCCGGTTGGCAAGGTCGATCATGGTGCCGGCCGGCACATTCTGCCTCTCTCTTCTCGTGCTCGCGACCTTCTCCCAGAGCTCGTTGGCAGCCATGTCCTCAGGGGTGTTCACCGTATGTGTCCATGGATTGCTCAGCTCGGCCTCTATTCTGACATCGGGGGTGTCGGACATAAACGCCGTGAAGGACATCACCTTGTTGCTGTCAATACGGACACCGATGCTCACCGGGTCTCCTTTCTTCACCCCCTCAGGCAGCGGCAGCTTAAGATTGCTGACCACTCTTCCATCCCCGGAAAATACGGAGATCCCCACGCTGTTCATTTTTGCCCTCGGCAGACAGAAATCATTCTTCACCCTGTAATCTCCGCCTTCGGGGAACGGCAACGAGGTTCCTGCCGGAATCAACACCTCCTTTTTCAGCCCATGCGTGTAGATACCGATATCGCTGTTCAGAATGGGGGTCACCAGCGGCCTGCTGTTACGATGAAGATAGTAGCAGTGGATAGCTGCACCCTTCGAAACCGAGAGGTCCAGGTCCGGGGTTTCAAAGAAAGTTGCCCCTGCAAGGCCGCCGTGGTCTTTGAAGGCCCTGCGGATTATGGGGTTGTGGCAACTACCGCCATTAAAGATAAAGCCGTCAACGTCACCCAACCCGAGACCGGCCTTCCTGAGTGAATCTATCACTGGTCCGAAGAATGAATATGTGCAGTAGTCGTCCGCGATGGTATAGGAACTCTCAAGGTCATCTGCGATAAACGGATGCATGAGTTCCAGGAATGTCTCCAGTTTGGTCGTACCTGTCACCTTGGCTGTCCTGGTATTCTGCTCTGAAATAGGAAAAGAATCGATCGCCCACGGCTGTTTGATCCCCGTCATGCCCCGGCCGTCGCGTATCTGGCGACAGATCTCCTCCTTCACCTGCCGGGCCTTCAGTTTCAGCCTGAACCTGATCTCCCGCTTGACTCTCTCCGGCAGCTCATCAAAATCAATCCTGTTCTTTTCGCAGAAATGGGGAAGGATGGCCAACTCGACAATATGGAGGTCGACGTTATCACCCCCCAGCTTTTCATAGTTGCTGATCGACCTGTTTACGATATCGAGACCTATACCAGAGGAGGCGAATCCGGCAGCATACGACGCCTCAAAGACCGAAACATCACATGTACCGGCTCCGAGGTCGAAGATCAGGATTCTCTTCGGACTCGTCATATCCAGCTGCGCATCGAGCTTCTGATGACAGGCTGTGTGAATAAAGGCTGCGACCGGTTCGTCGAGTAGATCCCCGTCAGCTATGGTCAAGCCCGCGAATCTCGCGGCATCCAAGGTGTCCTGCCTCTGGTTATGGGTAAACGATGCCGGTACGGTGATGACCACCCGTGCCTTTTTGGGTGATACCCCTGTCTCCTTTTCCGCAGCCCGGATAAGCTCCCTGATGATTTCCGCCGAGACTT
Organism: Nitrospirota bacterium; assembly: GCA_021814475.1. GTDB lineage: Bacteria > Nitrospirota > Thermodesulfovibrionia > Thermodesulfovibrionales > UBA6898 > PALSA-1316. The sequence continues at coordinate 3,355 of JAKAIE010000004.1, read as the reverse complement.
CCACCGGGGTGAGCAGGTCATCGCGCACCGAATCTTCATAGATCTTCAGTGTCCCCATATCCGACTTGGCCGACATGAAGAGGTTTTGAAAGGGCTTTGCCCGTTTGCCCCCAGCCGCTTCCCTGGCAGCAAACCCGGCAAATATCTTTGACACCGTACCCTTCTGTTCGACAGAAACGATCGAGGGAACCCTTTCCGGCGTATGGAAGAAAGAGACTCCCGGTGGAGGCTGAAACTTTACGGTCGTCGGTTCTATAAAGGCCCCGGTTCCCATCCGGGGACTTTCTACGATATAGCTGATTGAAGAACTGCTGGTTCCCAGATCAATGCCGTAATAGACATTCGCCATTTTCTGATCCCTCCCCTATACTGTGCCTATGTCCCCTTCAGGCGATCCCCGTAAAATAGGCGACCGCGTATGCGATCCCGAAAGTCGTGATATGAAGAATCAGGTCTGCTGCAGCTGAATAGTGGGTCTCCATTTCGTATCCTCCGTGCAATGAAATTCTGCTTCTATTTCCATTGTACGGGGACACCTCCCCCAGTATGTGTCCGAGGTCAGGCCATAGAGATGGGCGATAATACCGTCCAGCTCTGAGAGGTGAGAATTGCATATATTTCCCAAATTATACCTCACTTATTCCGTTCCACTCATTTATACGATACGTAAGGCGTTCTGCATGGCCACCGGGGGTGATATGGGCGAACCAGTTTTCGTCTGCGAGAGCAGCGACAAACTCGTTGCGGCGCATCGCGAGTTCGGCTGTCATACGCTTTTCTGTGGCACAAAAGCCGGAGAGGATCAACAGGCGTCCATCCGCCATTGCCTTTCTCCATTCGGGCGGGATGCGTTTGGGCAACGACCGCGCAGGGCAGATAATAATGGGTTGCGAACCACGCAGGAGGATGCGAAGACATTCCTTCTCTACCGGCGAATGAAAGCCGCTGATAACACAGTGGCCTGCGTCACGCCATTTGGCCGCCTGGTCGTAGGTCTTGAGAATCACATTACCGGGGCAACGGGTAGAACAAAACAGCGCGATCTTCGGCAATGCGAGCAGGTCGAGATCGCCAAGTGCGGAGATTTGAGCAGGGGCCTTGTCGCCCAGCCGGTCGCGCAAACGTGCGGGATACCGGACGTCATCAACGCTGAGTGTGAGGGCGATCATTGCAACTCAAGCCTGCTCAGCGCTCCACTCCAGCAGCTTGCGTTTGAGCTCCTCCTTGGAGGGCAAACCCAATTTCGCAGAAGGCTTCTGCGAAATCTCCAACGACCTCTCATGCCATGCAAGAAAGAACTTGCGCATATACTCCAGATTTCTCTCGGAAAATCCCTTACCAAATTCCGCTGTCAAGCGGGCTGACAAGGTTTTCAACAAAGCTTGCCCATATCCGGCCCGCTTCTTCCCCTTCTGCTCGTGCTCCACGATGCGGCGGCCGATCTCGAAGTTGGTCAGAACCTGGAGAGTATTGACCGTGGAAGCGGCCGCATGTCGGGCCGACTGAATAAGGTTGCGGACCTCCGCGATGAGCGGTCCGAGTTTAGCAACAGCCGTTTTCTTCTTTGCAGGCATGACCTATTCTTCCTCTTCCCCCGGGCCGCGACCGAGGCGGTATTTGATGTCGTAGTTGATGATGAAGTCCAGTTCCTCCTCCGTGAACCCGTAGTGCTTCGCCAGCACAGTGTCGATTTCGTCGATAATGGGCTTGCTTAGTTTGGGGTAAAACTCGTCGTATTCAACAAGTCCTGTCCTCTCATACGGTATTTTTCGGCGAACACTATTTTTGCGAAGATTGTTCATCAGTTTTGTATTAATTGCCTGCAATGAAACTCCACATGAGTGCACCAAGGCGGGTATGTCCAATGGAAAGTCAAGAATAAGCTCTCTGCCGCAGTGATAGACATCTGAGTATGTCACAAACCACTGGTAGAATAAGGTGCTATTCAGAACCGCTGATAACACGTCTCGTTCAGCCTTAGAAGAAGTTCCGAAAATCTTATAGTCCTCGGATCGTTTGACGCCGTCTCTCTCACTGGAGAAATGCGGTACAAAATCTAACGCTTTTACGAAATGAGCTACTATCCTGTGGCTATACACTTCATAGCGAGAACTCTCTCTCACGAATGCACTAACACTCTTTTTTCCCAAACACAGTTTTGAGAGCAAATGGTAATGAACTGGCGAGCAGATCTTTGGATGGAGTCCCACACGTACCAAATCGGAATTAGATTTGGTGTAATTAATCAATGGAAAAAGTGAGCCACGCGCTTCGGCGTACCAGCGTTGGAAGTGTGTACTGAATTCTACTTGCGCAAGCGAACTCTTTTCCTGCAAGAGAATAGCTAACCGAAACTTCACACCAATAAACAGAACAGACGGATGGGCATCGCCTGAGTAATAGCTCGCGTGAGTGCGCATGTGGTTTGCAGTCCACACGTCGCGTAGCGGACGCATACGGTCAGTAGCAACGCAACTTATTGGAACAATCATTCCGAAACGACCGTGGCGAGGTATCAAGCCATATGAGCGCTCGCAAATTGCCGTATAAATATTGCCGCATGAAAGGGTGCTGTAATTTATAGACTGCGGTCGGTAGGCTTTTATTTTACTCCACTCTACATACGGTGGATTACCAATAACGACATCGAAGCCACCGGCATTGATAATACCGTAGAACTCGATGAACCAATGGAATGGCTGGTGGGACTTCAACCATTTGGCATAGGCAGCTTTATTGCTCACCTTCACGCCGTATTCGACGGCAAGATGGTGGTTGAGTTCATCTTCCAGCGCCTTGAGCCGTTTCTGGAGCTCCAACTTATCTGCAAAGGGCACTGAGCCGTCACCTTCAGTCTGGAGCTGGCGGAATTTGGTAAACGCCTGCTCCACATCAGCGCAGCGGGTATTGAAACGGTCGAAGGCAGAGAGGTCTGCTTCGTCCATCAATTTCATCTGACCACCGCTGTCTTCCTTCATGCAACGGCGCACCTCATCTGCCGTGGCATAGCCTACGAGGGTATTTCCGGCGCGGATGTTGAAATCAATGTCAGGCAGGGGTTCGATGCCGAGGTTGTCTTTCGTGCTGTCCGGCTCGACCTGGGCGGCAAGCTTGAGAAACAGGCGCAACTTACAGATTTCGACCGCCTCTTCCATTATGTCCACTGCATAGAGATTGTTCAGAATAATGGATTTCAGTACAAAGTAGCGCCGGTTGGGGTGCGCGTCAACACGGGCGAGGACTTCCGTGAATTTTTTATGGTAGTTGGGATGGGCCTTTTTGCCATTCTCGCCCCACTCTGCCAGGAACGCTTCCATGCGGTCGAGACAGGTTTCATAGAGAGGTTCAAGGATGT
>JAKAIE010000063.1 GCA_021814475.1 Nitrospirota bacterium | reverse complement strand
GCGCCCATCGTGTACTTCACTTTTTCGAGCATCTTCTCCTCTCTCTGCCAGGCAAGGTGGACAAACTTCGTATCGTTGCTGACCGTCACGATCTCCGCACCGGCATCTTTAAAGGCATCGTGCAGTTCAGCTAAGGCCGCGAACTCCGTTGCACAGACAAAGGTAAAATCAGCGGGATAAAAGAACAGCACGCCCCATTTCTTTTTCTTTTTGAGAGAGCTGAGGCTGAATTCTCCAAAGTCCCCCCTGGACGGTTCGTACGTTTCAATCTTGAAGTCCGATATATTCTGACCGACTCCCAGACAACAACAGGTATTGCTCATCGCGTGTTTCCTCCTTTTTTTAAATGGTACTATGGAATAAAGACGGTGTAAACCCGCCCTTTTTCTGTTTAATGGACTGCCGACCCGGTAAAATAAAACGTCTGTCCGCAGAAAAAACAGCGGAACGTCTCGGAACGCCAGTACTCGTCGAACTCTATCGTAAAGCCGCATTGCGGACAGTTCACATACTCCGGCAACGGCATATATGTCGCCGTGAATCCGGTCTCTGCTGCATCACCTGCATGAACACCTTTCATGGTCGCACCCTTTCCTTCCCGTCCGGCTAATGAGCCCTTTCATGCTCCAGACAGGACGGGCATATGCCGTAGAACTCAATATGATGGCCTGTCACCCGGTACTTCTTTCCGCGTCCGGAGGCGAAGCGGACGTCGAATTCCTCAAAAATATCATCAATGCGACGGCATTTGCTGCATATGAAATGGTGATGCGGGCTGACGCCGGGATCAAAGCGTTTTTTTCCCGGATCTATCGTAAGCTCGATCACCTTTCCCTTACGCACCAGCATATCGAGAGTGTTATAGACGGTCGCAAACGACATCGTCGGAAAACGGCCCCGTATCGCCCGATATATCTCATCCGCGGACGGATGCTCCCTGTTTCCCTCGAGATATTCCAGAATCGCCATCCTTTGGGGGGTAAGCTTGAACCCCGCATCCTTATATTTATTCATCATCTCTTCCATGTATAAATATTATCATTTTATAATTATTATTGTCAAGTAACAATTAAAGGCTGGCCGGAACGTCATCCAAGCCCCGCATGTTATTGGTTGACAGCACATAGGAGGTCTTGGTTAAATAACCGCATGACGACTAAAACCTCGAAGATATGGATGGACGGGAAGTTTATCGCCTGGGATGATGCGAAGATACATGTGCTGACACACACCCTTCATTACGGGCTCGGTTTCTTCGAGGGCATACGTTGCTACCAGACCGCCAAAGGCTCCGCTATCTTCAGGCTCGACGAGCATGTCGACCGCCTCTTCAACTCCGCTCATATGTTCATGGTCGATATCCCCTTTTCACGGCAGGAGATCAGGGACGCCATCATCGGAACGATCAGGGTGAACAAAATCAGGGAATGTTATATACGCCCCCTTGTCTACCTCGGGTACGGGGCCATGGGTCTCTATCCGAAGGGAAATCCGGTCAATGTCGCTATTGCGGTCTGGCCGTGGGGGGCCTACCTCGGCGATGAGGGCATCGCAAAGGGCATACGGGTCAAGATATCGTCCTTCACCAGACACCACGTGAACGCCGCGATGACAAAAGGCAAGGTCTGCGGGTACTACGTCAATTCACAGGTCGCCAAGAAAGAGGCCGTCGTCAGCGGGTACGATGAGGCCCTACTCCTGGACACCGAAGGGTATGTGTCTGAGGCAAGCGGAGAAAATATCTTCATCGTTCGGGGAAAGACGGTCAAGACTACTCCGCTGACCTCGATCCTTGAGGGCATCACCCGCGACAGTATCATTCAGCTGGCCCGGGACAATAAACTCCAGGTATCCGAAGAACGCTTTACCCGGGATGAACTCTATATCGCAGAGGAGGCTTTTTTCACCGGCACCGCCGCGGAGGTGACGCCTATCCGGGAGGTCGACGACAGGACGATCGGCTGCGGCAAGAGGGGAAAGATCACGGAGAGGCTCCAGAAGCAGTTCTTCGATATTGTCAAGGGGAAAAACACAAAATACGCGCACTGGCTGACACACGTCTAACCCCCCGTGCGCCTCATGCAATAAAAAAGCCCCGAATCTCTTCGGGGCTTTTTTATTGACTCCATGCCGTATATTACTTCTTATGGCACTTGCCGCAGTTGGCTGCATCACTGCTCTTGAACGCCTTTGTTCCGTTGTGGCATGCGCCACAGAACTTGCCTGCGTTGATATCAGCCATCGTCATCTTGACTGAACCCTTCTTCATCGCCTTGAACAAGCCTTCCTTGTGGCAGTCGCCGCATTTCAGACCTGCTGCAGAATGGATCTTACCGTCAAAGGTTACCTTGCCAGCGCTGCTGTCAAAAACAAGAGTCTTTCCAGGAGGAACTGCAAAGGCGCTGCCCACAAATGCAACTGCGATGATCAGTGTTACCAATAATACCATCTTCTTCATCTCTTCACCCCCTTTCTTTTTTCAGATTTACTTCCTGTGACACAGGGTACAAGTATTGTGCCATATAATAAACGCATCAAACAGCACAATTTTCATTTTCTCCCTGCTCCATGATTTCCTAATAACGTCAATCGCCTTCACCTTTTAAGGAACTCAAGCCATTAAACTATATAAAAACCATCGGCCAGTGTCAAGCGCTGCCCGGGAAAGAAGATCTCCATCTGTTCCCCTGCAACCGGGGGAATGAGTCTTTTTACAAAGAAATGTATTGATTAATATTGCTTAATCCAGTCTTTTCTGGTATATTTACCGGAGTGCCATGGAGACCGGAGAAAAGAAATCGCTGATCGAAGCACTGTTATTCGTCTCATCGGAGCCTGTGACATTGCAGTCACTGAAGGATGTCGCTGACCTCCACGAGTCTGATCTTAAGCAGATACTTGATGAACTGATGACGGAGTATCGGGAAAAAAACGGAGGCATACATATCATCGAGGTCGCTCAGGGTTATCAGATGGTAACCAATCCCCGGTTTGCAACCTGGATACGCAAACAGATCAGCACCGGTACCACCAACAAACTATCCCTGCCGGCACTGGAGACCCTGGCGATCATCGCCTATAACCAGCCGATCATCAAGGCCGAACTGGAACAGATCAGGGGTGTCAATGCGGACGGCGTTATCAAGAGTCTCCTGGACAAGAGACTCATCAAGATCATGGGCCGGAAAGACGTTCCTGGGAAACCCCTGCTTTACGGCACGACAAAAGAATTCCTGGAGTACTTCGGGCTGAAAGACCTCACTGAACTTCCCACTCTCAGGGAACTGACAAGAGATGAGGCAGCGTGATGACCGCCAGGACCCGTAATCGCTTCTTTTCCGGTTTAACGATATTGCTGGCCATGCTGCTGGCCGCTTCCCTTCCGTCAGCCGCAACCGCATACGTTGTCAAGAAAGGGGACAATCCCTCCTCCATCGCGAAGAAACACCGGATCACTGTGCAGGCACTTCTCGATGCAAACGACATCTCTGCAAAAAATATGAAACCAGGGACCAGGATATCGATCCCGTCAAGGAATAAACGCGCTAAGGCGAAGCAATCAACGGCCCGAAAAGTTTCCGCTGCAAAAACCAGACATCGCAGGTCCGATATTGCAGACAGTAATGAGACCGCACCTCAGGCCGCACGCCCCGCCGCCTCCGCCGTGCAGAAAAATCTGTATCACACGGTCAGGAAGGGTGACACCCTTGTCTCTCTCTCGAAAAAATACTCACTCAGCACAGCCGAACTGAAGGAAATAAACCATCTTAAATCCAGAAGGCTCAAAAACGGGCAGCGCCTTCTCGTCAAGCGCATAGGACCGAAAACTTACGTCGTGAGGAAAGGCGACACCGTCTGGAAGATCGCCCGCAAATTCGATATGGATGCCGAAGACCTCCGGAAACTGAACGAGCTCGACGGCAAGGAGATTCATGCCGGACAGAAGCTCTTTCTTGAAGAGAGAGTCAACGAGCCCGACGCAGCGAATTATCATCAGATCCTGGCCAGGAATGTCGAGGAAGAACTGAAGAAGACGGCCCAATCCGAGGAGTTTGCCGATGAGCCGGTGCAGGACAAAGTGGTCACCTTTGCAAAGAAAATGCTGAATATTCCGTACAAATTCGGGGGCACAAGTATCCTGGGGATCGATTGCTCCGGGTATGTGAAAAAGGTTTACGGCCTTCTCGGGATTGAGCTGCCACGGACCGCGCGTGAGCAGTTTCAGGAAGGCGAGGCGATAGACCGCGACGACCTTTCCATCGGAGATCTCGTTTTTTTCAGGACTTATGCGTCGTTCCCTTCCCACGTCGGTATCTACATGGGCAACAACCTGTTCATTCACGCCTCATCGAAGGGCAAGAAGGTGACGATCGACAGTTTGGAAACCCCTTACTACTTCAAGAGATTCATCGGCGGCAAGCGCCTCCTGAGCAGAAATGCAACGGATGAGGACCCGCAGAGTTAGTCAGCGGTTCTCGTCGCGTTGATTTCCCTCTTTTCCCTGCGATATGCTTAGAACATGCTGAATGCATTGATTGTCGGCATCGGCGGCTTTTTGGGCGCGATCGCACGATATGCCGCAGGAATGTGGATAGGGCAGAAATGGGGCAGGACATTTCCTCTCGGTACTTTCTGTATAAATATCAGCGGCACTTTCCTTATAGGGCTCGTAATGCCGCTTTTCACCGAACGGCTCATGGTCAATCCCCAGTGGAGGCTCTTCTTTGCTGTGGGATTTCTCGGGGCGTATACGACATTCTCCACCTTCGAGTTCGAGACCGGGGGCCTCATCAGGGATGGCGAGTGGGTACTTGCGGCCCTGAATGTCGGACTGAGTGTCTTTGCCGGCTTCATGGCACTAAAACTCGGCGAGGTAATAGCAAAAGCAATATAGGAGGTTACAGGTGATCACCAGGAACCCTGCAAAAAAATTGACGGTCTATGTTGACGAATCGGACAGGCGCGGCGGCAGGCCGGTGTATGAGGTCCTGCTGGAATTATTCTACCGCAACAAGATTGCGGGCGTGAGCGTATTCAGGGGAGTCGCCGGCTACGGCAGCGACGGCGTCTTTCACACCTCGAAGATACTCGAACTGTCTGCCAGCCTGCCGATAAAAATAGAGGTGGTAGATTCTGACGAATCGATCCGTTCAGTCCTGCCCGAGGTCAGCGACGTCGTCTCAAAAGGGCTGATAGAAGTATCCGACACGACCGTCGTTAAGTGCTGCTCCAAAACATTTGAATCCTCATAACAGACTTCCCGCAATCAGGGGCATCAACAGGAATGTAGTCGTTACGGGGTTTGTCAGTTTCTTCATGGATTTCAGCTCCGAGATGATCTACCCCCTCATCCCCCTTTTTCTGAGTTCCGTCCTCGGCGTAAACAAATCCGTGATAGGACTGATCGAGGGCATCGCCGAAAGCACCGCCAGCATCGTCAAGGTATTTTCCGGCTGGGTTTCCGACAGGATCGGCAACAGGAAATGGCTGATGGCTGCCGGATACGGGATCGCCACCCTGAGCAGGCCAATCATGGCAACAGCAGGGGGATGGCCACAGGTCATGACCGCCCGGTTCGTCGACAGGACCGGCAAAGGGCTCAGGGGCGCTCCCAGGGATGCCCTGATCGCCGACTCGACGGAACCGCGCTATCTCGGCCGGGCCTTCGGCCTTCAGAAGGCGATGGACACCTTTGGAGCTGTAGTCGGTCCGCTGACCGCGTACCTGCTGCTGAAGGTCCTTCCGAACGACTACCGGCTCATTTTCTGGCTCTCGATCATCCCCGGTACGATCGCCGTCCTGCTTATAGTCCTTTTCATCCGCGACAGGAAGACATCCCCCCCAGAAGGCGCGAAACGGCCTGTGTTCACCTTGTCCGCCTTTGACTGGAGATATAAAACATTCATGCTGATCATGACCATCTTTGCGATCGGCAACTCCAGCGACGTCTTTCTGATCCTTCGGGCGGGGCAGACCGGAGTCCCGGCAGGAATGATTCCGCTCATCTATCTCTGCTTCAATCTAGTCTACTCGCTGTCTGCCCTGCCTGCTGGACTCATCGCCGACAGGGTCGGAAAAAAAAAGGTGCTGCTCACAGGCCTTGTCCTCTTCGCCGTGGTCTATTTCGGCTTCGCCCGGGCAACCTCTCCCGGGGCCGTCTGGACCCTCTTTGGCATCTATGGTCTTTTTATGGGACTCTCAGAAGGGATACAAAAGGCATTTCTGACGACAATCCTGCCGCCCGATTTCAAGGCAACAGGCTACGGCCTCTACCATACCCTATCAGGCCTGACCATGTTCCCGGCAAGCCTGATAGGCGGCCTGTTATGGGACCGCATATCCCCTTCTGCGACCTTCTACTTCGGGTCTGTCATGGCGGCAATATCGGCACTGCTGTTCGTGATATACAGCGCAGTACTGCAGGGCCGACGCTGACCCTGCCCTGCCGCGCCGGTCGTGCAGAACTTTACTTATGATCAGATTTGACTGATAATAGTCGGGAGAAATCTTATTATTACGGAGGATAATATGAAGAAGTTATTGCTGTATAGCATTTTGACCGTCATGCTTTTTAGTGTTTCGGGATGCGGGTATAATCAGATGCAGGCGAATGACGAGGGCGTCAAGGCGGCATGGGGGGATGTCGAGGCGTCCTACCAGAGGAGGAACGACCTCATCCCGAACCTGGTCGAAGTGGTCAAGGGGTACGCCAAGCACGAGAGCGAGACACTGAAGGCCGTCACAGAGGCGCGTGCGAAAGTCGGCTCCATACAGATGAGCAAGGACATGATAAATGACCCGAAGGCCCTCATGCAGTTCCAACAGGCCCAGGGCACGCTCAGCAGCGCACTCTCACGTCTCATGGTCGTGGTAGAAAAATATCCGGACCTCAAGGCGAACCAGAACTTCCAGGATCTCCAGAACCAGCTCGAAGGTACGGAAAACAGGATCAATGTGGCCCGCACGAGGTATAACAAGGCGGTGGAGACGTTCAACTACTCGATCAGGATGTTCCCCAACAGCCTCACGAACAGCCTCCTGCTGCACCTGACGCTCAAGGAACCCTTCAAGGCCGAGGCAGGCGCGGAAAAGGCCCCGAAGGTGGATTTCAGCAAATAGACGGACACTAGTTCATGGATACAAACAGCAACAGACGCCACGAAGGGGACAGAAGACTGCGTGTGGCCATGTGCAGCGTGATCCTTGCGGTATGCGTCTTTCTGTGTGCGGGGCTTGTACTGGCCCTTGACGTCCCGAAGCTGACCGGTTATGTCAACGACTATGCCGGGATGATATCCGCCCAGACCAAGGCAGAGATCGAGGGGAAGCTGCAGACATTTGAACAGACTGATTCCACGCAAGTGGTGATCCTGACCGTGCCCTCCCTGCAGAATGATCCCATCGAGGACTTCGGGATCAGGGCCGGGGAAGCGTGGAAGATAGGCCAGAAGGGGAAAGACAACGGCGTAATTTTAATCGTGTCGAAGGAGGACAGGAAGATGCGTATCGAAGTCGGGCGGGGTCTCGAGGGAAAACTGACCGACCTGATGTCGGGAAGGATAATCAACCAGGTGATCAAGCCCCGCTTTAAGGCCGGGGACTATGACGCCGGCTTCCTCGCAGGCGTATCGGCGATCATCGATGCGACCCGGGGAGAATTCAAGGCGGACAACAGCCGCTCCGAACGACCCCCTCACTACGGGAATTTCTCCCGTTTCATGTCCATCCTCATCTTTGCTGTTGTTGGTCTCGGGGTTATCGGATCGATATCACGACCGTTCGGGGGAATATCTGGCGCTGTCGGACTGCCCGCCCTGGTCAACTCAACCCTCATGCCTCTGGGGCTTGGAGGGTTTATCGGTCTCGGGCTGCTCGGGCTTGTCGCGGGGCTCCTTCTGCCTGCGCTCTTTTCGACGGGACGGGGAGGATTCGGCGGCGGCGGATTTTACGGCGGGGGCGGCTTTGGCGGCGGCTTCGGCGGCGGTGGAGGAGACCTTGGAGGCGGCGGAGGCTTTGGTGGCGGTGGAGGGGACTTTGGAGGCGGCGGGGCCTCGGGAGGCTGGTAATGGCAAGGGCTGAAACGTTCTTCACTGAAGAAGAGAAATCGGAAATCAGTAATGCGACGCGACGGGCAGAATCAGAGACTGCCGGGGAGATCGCTGTCATGGTCGTCGACAGCAGCGAACGCTACAGGGATGCCGAGATCATCGGCGGCATTGTCTTCGGGAGCATCACCGCCTTTGCCCTGGCAGAGCTTTTTTTCGGCGCATCCCTGTGGTTCTATATTCCTTTGACCGCCCTGCTCTTCTTCCCATTCATGCACCTCGTGCGGGTCGTCCCGCTGCTCAAGTCGGTGTTGCTCGGAAATGAAAGGAAGGCGGTTGCGGTAGGGCGCAGAGCGATGGTGGCCTTTTATGAAAAAGGGCTGTACAAGACCCGCGACAATACCGGTGTCCTGTTTTTTCTGTCGCTTCTTGAGCGGAAGGTATGGATCCTTGCGGACAGGGGTATCTACGCAAAGATCGACCAGGAGACTCTGAACCGTTTTGCGTCAATCGTGTCGCGGGGCATAAAAGAAGGCCGGGCCTGCGATGCCCTCTGCCGGGCAATCACGGAGACAGGGGAGATACTGGCGACACACTTCCCCGTACAGCATGACGATACGAACGAACTCTCCGACGAAGTTATGACTGAACAGGATTCACGATAACCGCATCAAAGGTCCTGCCCTATCTCCGCCCCGCACCGGATAACCCTTCTGTCCGTCACGATAATGCCCACCCTGATATCGTGCGGTTCCGCGGGCACCTCATCGACGATCTGCTCCTCGTATGCAGGGGCGATGATCGGAACCGGTTTCTGCATGCGGGCAAGAAGACGGTCGTAATACCCGCCGCCATACCCTACCCTGTTTCCCTTTTCATCATAGCAGGCACCGGGGATGATTATCGCATCCACGTCATTGGTACTGCATAAACGGTCGGTGTCCGTAACTGAGGGCTCAGGGATCCCCATATACCCTGGTATGAGTTCATCGAGGGTCCTGATCTCATAAAGCCGGAGCAGGACGTTCGTACGATCCACCTTCGGCAATACCACCCTTTTGCCCGCAGCAAAGGCGCTGCCGATCATGCCCCTGGTGTCGACTTCAGATCTGAAAGAGACGAAAAAAAAGATCGTTCCTGCCAGGCTCACCTCTTCAAGGGCATGGAGATTCTGCGCTATGAGCTTATTTTTTACACTGCGTACTTCGGGGGGAATACGGTCGCGTCTCTGGAGAGAGTCGCTGCGCAGAGCGGCCTTATTCTGCATTGAAGGACTGTTCAATGACCGCCTTTATATTTCTGATCTCATCCACCGTCTTCGGGCAGCGGCCATAAGGAGAGGCGCCAGCAATGTCGGCCTCCATCACATCGTTGTTGAACGATATGGCGCCGGCCAGGTCCATCTCTCCGAGACCCTTCCTCACGAACTCAATGTCTGCTTTGCCCCTGACCTTGTTCGCAACCACATAGACCTTCTTCACCCCGAGACCCTTCGCCATATCCCTGACCACACCGGCCGTCTGAATGCTCCGCTGACCGGGCTCCACCACGACGATGAAGGCATCGACAGAGTCCGCCGTGCCGCGGGTAAGATGCTCAATGCCCGCCTCCATATCGACGATCACCACCTCGTCCCTCTCGACTACGAGGTGTCTGAGCAGCCTCCGGAGGAGGACGTTTTCAGGGCAGTAGCAGCCGGAGGATGCAGCCTTAGACTTTCCCATGATCATCAGGGTAATCCCGTCCAACCTGAACCCGAGCTCCTCGGGAAGGTCGTCCACCTTCGGATTAAGCTTGAAAACACCGCCCATTGTCCCGGGCTTGGTTCCCATCCGTTCCTCCACGAGCTCCCCTATCTCGGCGATCGGTCTTATAGTCTCCGCGTCTTTTCTGGAAACTCCGAGCGCCGAGGCGAGGTTCGCATCGGGGTCTGCATCAACCGCAATGACCCGCTTGCCCTCCGCTGCATACAGATGGCTTAGCACAGACGACAGTGTCGTCTTTCCTACGCCGCCCTTTCCGGTAATGGCTATCTTCATGCTCAATATTAACACCTGCCCGTCGGATTTTCAATACAGCAGAGAACGGGAATACTGAATATTGGGCTGCTCAGGTGCCCCGGGGCTGAGGACGAGATTATTGGCCGTGAGCGTCCCGGCACTTATTGTCAAACTGCCCTTCAGGGTAGTGCTGCCTACGACTTTATCGAAAGCGCAATCGTATCCTCCGTCAAGAGTTATCTCAACAGGACGGTCCAGAAGGAGGTCGCCCTCAAACTGCCGTGCAGCGATCTGAATGGTGTCACCGTCCGCAGCGCCCGCGTATGCGGCGTAGACTGAAGCGCAGTATACAGGAGTTGCGTTCGGGTTCTTTACTGCCGAGTCCTGACACGTCAGGGCTGTGAACGAGGCAAATACGGTTTTGTCGCTGTCAAGGGTCACGGTGCAGGCATTGCCGTAACTGACAGAGCAGTTCGTCCAGTCCACGTATGAATTTGCCGAAGGAGCCGCAGTCAGGGTGATCGAGGCCGCGGGATCGCGTATTTCACTGCAGGACCCGGAAGTGCTGCCGTCAGGGGCAACGGCGCAGTTGATGCTGTAACCGCCCGCTATCGTGCCTGAAGAGGATCCGGTAGCTCCTCCGACATCCAGGGTATATTGGATCCCGGTTCCCTGAAGCGCGACTGAATAAGAAGGTGTGTCAGGGTCATTTGAATTGATGAGAAGATTGGCCTTTTTCAGTCCTCCTGACTTCGGAGAAAAAAGCGCCTGCAGGGCGCAGGTCCCAGTCGGAAGCAGACTATGGCCCGTGCAGTTGTCACTTTGCAGGCTGAATTGACCAGGATCGTCCCCGCCAAAAGAAGCGGCGCTGACACTGAGGGTGCCCGTCCCATTGTTCGTAACGGTAACAGTCTGAGGCGAAGAAAAACTTCCTGAGTTAACACTGCCGAAGTCCTTCGATAACGGAGATACAGATATGTCAGGCGTATTATTGGAAGAAGCAACGATGAGCAGCGGCTGGGATCCGGCGCTAAAGGTAATACTTCCCGACTCGGGAATCAGGTCCGCTTCCTGAAAATTCCCGAAACGGTCAGGGATAAGGTTCGTCACATGATATGTCGCGCCCGTCACGTTCAGTGTGACATTGCCGGTGCCCCCCTCGCGCCAGACGATGTAGAGCAGGGAAGAATCGCTCCTCCTCGAGTACTGGTATGCAAATACTGACGCCCCGTCATGGCCTGCTCTTCCTCTGTCATTGACGTCTGGCGTGCAGGACAACCTGTCCAGACACCATCCTCCATCGACCAGATCTGCACGTCCTGCCATCCGATGGAGTCGAGGAAGGCCCGGGCGTCGAGCATCACAGGGGATTGCCAGGTCACGCCATTTGTCGATGTGAACCACCAGTGGATATCGATGGCCGCAGGCTTAACCCCGTATTTTTGCATCGCCAGGATGGCCTGCTTGTAGCTATCCTCAAGGGTGACATCCGCCCCGTCTCTGGAAAAGCCCCCCATCATGATGAGTTGGGCGTCGGGGTTGGCGGAGCGCAGCGCCTCAAGGGTCACCTGGGCCGCCTGGCCATACTTGTCCGCGCCTCTATCCGCTTCATCGGCATACCGATCGAACCAGTCCTGAACTTCATTTGCGAGTTGGAAGTAATCAACCTTAATAGAGCCCGGAGCATCAAAGAAACCGTCGCCGTCATAACGCTCGGCAAGGGCACGGACAAAGTCTCTGTATTCGGTGGGGTTGGTGAAAGGGGAACGGGTCGGCGTCCCGGTGCCGAATGAGAGCGACTGGATATTCACCACCGCATGGATATCATTTCCCGGAGCATAGACCGCGCCCAGAATTGCATCGGGGGACCCGTTGGGGCCGTTGGCGCTCCAGTTATAGCCGTTGCCGAGAGTCGGCTCGATGAGTGGCCAGGCCGCAAGAAGACTATAACGGGTCCAATGCGCTCCAAGTGCAGCCATATGCTGATCGCACCAGTCGAACATGACCTGGGCCTTGACCGCCCCCTCTGAACAGCCCATCACAACAGCCGTTTCCTCACAGCTCAGGCCCTCATATGCCCTGAGGATTACAGCCGCTCTCTGTCTGACCGGAAGCCTGTCCGCCGCGTCTCTTATGGCGTCATGCCTCTGTTTCTCCATAAGCAGAGACAGCGCGCCCAGCTGATTGCCTGCAATCGACTCCTCCACCTCAATCTCCTCCGGACGTCTCTGTCTGATATGGTTCAGACAGGCATTCAATGCGATCTGATAAAGCCATGTTCTGAATGATGCTCTTCTTCTGAAATTCTTCATCCCGCTGACTGCATTCATGAATGTCTTTTGCGTAATGTCCTTTGCCTCTTCCATGTCATTCGTCATTCTGCAGATGAAGGCGTAGAGAGGCCGCTGATATTTCATCACCAGTTCCTCTACCGCCGAATCGTCCCCGGCGGTATATCGTTCGATAAGGCCTATATCGTCTTCCATCCGTATATTTAGACACAACAGACGGGAAAAAGGTTTAATGAAAAAAACTCGTGATGACAGCACGCACATCCCTCCTCCGGCGCACCGGGTTCGGTCATTACCTGCGTCCGGTCATGCAGCGGCAATGTACGAACGGCGAAAATATCCGTCCGTCACGACTTTTTTGCCGTCGCATGGGATCTCAGGCACCTATCTAGTTGATTTTTCAATGAATTTTACGGTAAGATAGAAACCCTATGGATACCAAAAAACTTCTCGAGGAATCTGACAAATATCTGATGCATACGTACGGCCGGTACCCGATCGTGCTCAGGAAGGGCCGGGGGATGAAGGTATGGGGTTCGGACGGAAAGGAATATCTCGATTTTGTAGGCGGTATCGCCGTCAACTGTCTGGGGCATTGTCACCCCAAGGTTGTGATCGCGATCCAGAAACAGGTTCAGAGGCTGATCCACGTATCCAACTACTACCATATCGAGCCGCAGATCAGGCTTGCAAAGATGCTCGTAGAAAACTCTTTTGCGGACAAGGTCTTCTTCTGCAACTCCGGAGCCGAGGCCAATGAGGCGGCGATCAAACTCGCAAGAAGATACTGCAGGGAAGTCCTCGGCCAGGACCGGTACGAGATCATCACCGCCCGGAACTCTTTTCATGGGCGGACCTATGCCGCCCTCAGCGCAACCGGGCAGGAAAAATTTCACAAGGGCTTCGAACCGCTGGTGCCCGGTTTCAGGCATGTCGATTTCAACGACATAGAGGCCCTGTCGGGCGCCATATCAAAGGAAACATGCGCCATCCTCCTTGAGCCGATACAGGGTGAAGGAGGGGTCAGGTTACCTGACCCCGATTATCTCAGGGAGGTGCGGAGACTCTGTGACGAGCACCATATCCTGCTGATACTCGACGAGGTCCAGACGGGCATCGGGAGGACGGGGCGGCTCTTTGCCTACGAGCATTTCGACATGAGCCCTGACATCATGACTCTTGCCAAGGGATTGGGAGGAGGCATGCCGATAGGCGCCATGCTCGCTACCGACAAGGTCTCTGCCGGTTTTCAGCCCGGTTCTCATGCCTCGACATTCGGAGGCAACCCGCTGGTCTGTGCTGCAGCCGCAACGACCCTCGACGTCATTCTCGAAGACGGGTTCGTGCTTGACCAGTGCCGGAGGATGGGAACGCTTCTGGCAAAGCGGCTCAGTGAACTGCAGGATGAATTTCCGAATATCATCGCGGAAATCCGCGCGATGGGCCTCCTCGTCGGAATGGAGCTGACAAGGGACGGCGCACCGGCAGTAAAGGCCTGCATGGAACGGGGCGTGCTCATCAACTGCACCTCCGGCAATGTCCTGCGCTTCATGCCGGCACTGATCGTTACCGAAAAAGAGATTGACCATCTTGTCGAGATACTCGAACAGGTATTCGACACCCTCTCATAGGAGATTTGATGAAAAAGGATGTTCTTGCTGTCGCAGATCTGTCGCATGACGAAATAACGCGGGTCCTGTCACGCGCTGCCGAACTGAAATCGGGAAGGACTTCCTCCTCCGCCCGTCCTCTTTCCGGCAGGAGCGTCGGGCTGCTCTTCGAGAAGCCCTCCACGCGCACCCGCGTGTCGTTCGAGGTCGGCGCATTCCAGCTGGGCGCCCAGCCTGTCTGCCTGAGCATCTCCGACCTGCAGCTCGGCAGGGGCGAAACCGTATCCGATACGGCACGGACGCTTTCCCGGTATCTTGACGCGATCGTGATACGGACCTCCGCTCATGAGAGACTGGAGGTCTTTGCAGAGGCCGCGTCCATCCCCGTCGTTAACGGACTGTCCGACAGGCATCATCCCTGCCAGGCGCTAGCTGACATCCTGACGATGCAGGAGAAAAAAGGGAGACTCAAGGGGCTCAGGGTCGCCTTTATCGGTGACGGCAACAATGTCTGCAATTCCCTTATTGAAGCGGCCTCTCGCATGGAGTTCAATTTGACAGTCGCCTGCCCGGAGGGCTTTGAGCCGGACGCGGGAACCCTTTCTGCGGCGCAGGCGGGCGCATCAGCGGAGATCGTCGTACTCAGGGACCCCAGAGAGGCGGCCGGCATGGCGGACGTTGTCTACACCGATGTCTGGGTGAGCATGGGCCAGGAACTGGAGGCGGAAGAGAAAAGGAAAAAATTCAGGGACTATCAGATCAACAGCAGACTGCTTTCCTGCGCGAAGAATGACGTGACCGTCCTTCATTGCCTGCCGGCCCACCGGGGAGAGGAGATCACCGACGAGGTGATCGACGGCGCTCACAGCGCGGTCTTCGACCAGGCTGAAAACAGGCTCCATGTGCAAAAGGCGCTGATGGAACTGATCCTCCCGTAAGAAGTCCGTGACCATGACGCCCGAGGGAAACAGGGAAAGAGAGGCAGCTTCAATACTTGTTGTTGATGACATCCCGATGAATCTCGAGGTGATGGAGGGACTGCTGTACAAAGAGGGCTATAATGTGACCACCGCCCTTACTGCGATCGAGGCTCTCGACATCCTCTCCAGGTGCAAGATCGATATGGCGATCCTCGATGTGATGATGCCGGGCATGAACGGCTTTGAGCTCTGTCAGAAGATCAAGACGCGGTTCGGCAACAGCTTCTTTCCGGTGATCCTCGTTACCGCCCTTGATGAGCTCAAGGACAAGATCACCGGCCTGGAGGCGGGCGCCGACGACTTCCTCACAAAACCTTTTCATACGATCGAACTGACCACAAAAATCAGGTCACTGCTGCGGCTGCGGAAACTCCAGGGGGAGCTCGACCACTCGGAAGATATCATATTGACTCTCGCGATTGCGATCGAGGCCAAAGACCTGTACACCAAGGGGCATTCCGAGCGGGTCGGAACACTGTCAATGGAGTTTGCCTCCTTCCTCGGGCTCCCCGGAGATGACCGCCGTCTTCTTTTCAAGGCGGGGGTGCTGCATGACATCGGGAAGATAGGCATCGACAATCAGCTCCTGCACAAAACAGGGGACCTAGGGAAAGAGGAGTTGAACACGATCAAGGAACATGTGCTTATCGGAGAGACGATCTGCTTCCCGCTCAATTCAGCCCGCGATATCCTGCCGGTCATCCGTCATCACCATGAACGTTGGGACGGCACGGGCTTCCCGGACAGGCTCAAGGGAGAGGAGATCCCCTTTTTCGCAAGGATTACAGCGATCACCGACTCCTTTGATGCTATGGTGTCTGTGCGTCCTTACAGGGCGCCCTACACGATCCATGATGCCCTCGTGGTGATGGAAAACGAACGCGCCCACGGGCAGTGGGACCCCTGGCTCATCGAGCGCTTCATCGAGATGATGAAGGACCAGAAGGACTTTATCGTATGACAGTCAGCAGAAAGGAACTCCAGACAATCTACCAGAACGGACTGGCGCTCACCTCCGCTAAGTCCCTTCAGGGCGTCCTGGCCGCGACACTTGAAAAGGCGCTGGAACTGACTGATGTGCCTGCGGGGAGCATCGCCCTCCGTGAGAGAAACGAGATGGTCATGGCGGCTGCCATGGGATTCACCTCTTCGATAGGCGACCTTTCGCGATGGAAGCTCCGGGAAGGCGGGCTGACGTCCCTCATCATGAACAGCAGGGAGATCGTAGAGATCACTGACGTCGCTGCGGACAGTTCCTTTGACAACGTTCCTCTTCTCGGCGCAGGCATCCGGGCACTGCTGGCCTGCCCGCTACGGCTCAACGGGGACATCGTCGGCATACTGTATCTCGATGATTTCAGGCCGAGAAGTTTCACCGAACGACAGAAGAACCTCATCCTTCTGTTTGCGATGCAGGCAGGACAGGCCATCGACAAATTCAAGATCCTCGATGAGCTCTACCGGGTGATCACCGATCTCGACGATACGACCGCCTACCTGAAGAACGTGCTGGACGACTCTCAGGACATGATCATGACGACTGATTCTGCAGGCAGCATTGTCGAATTTTCGAGGGGCGGGGAAAGGATCCTCGGCTATCGCCGGGAGGAGATCGTGGGACTGAAGGCCGCCGGCTTTTACCAGGACCGGGAAGAGCGCGCACGCGTTCTTGATATGCTGAAGGGCCGCGGCGCGGTATACAATTATGAAACCAGACTGCTCAGGAAGGACGGCTCCCCGGTCGATATCAGCCTTACCCTCTCACAGCTCAAGAACAAATCCGGGAAGGTGATCGGGACGGTTGGCATCAGCAAGGACATCACGGAAGAAAAACGGCTGAGGGACGAACTCAGGATCATGAACGAAGAGCTGAGGAATCTGAACGTACGCCTCGAAGACAAGGTCTTCGAGCGGACGCGGGAACTCGAAAAAATGAATACCGAACTAATCAGGTCCAACCAGATAAAGGCCCGCTTCATCTCGAACATGAGCCATGAACTCAGGACCCCTCTGAATTCGATTCTCGGCTTCTCCGAAATCCTCCTCGATGAGACCTTCGGTCCGCTGAATGAAAAACAGCTCAGACATGTAACGAACATTTCTTCCTCCGGCAAACACCTGCTTCAGCTTGTCAACAACATCCTGGATCTCGCCAAGATCGAGGCGGGCAAGATCGACCTTTTCTATGAAGACTTCGATATCCGGCAGGCGCTCGATGAGGTGGCGATGATCATGAACTCCCTTGCAGCGAAGAAACTGATCTCCATAAAAACGGAGATTGAGCCTACACTCACGGCGTTCAACGCCGACAAGGTCAAATTCAAGCAGATCCTCTACAACCTTCTTTCCAATGCAATCAAGTTTACGCCGGAGGGCGGAGAGACCGGCATCGTCGTCGGTTTCGTGGTCAACAGGAATGCGGCCCTGCCCTGGGCGCCGGAAGGACAGGAGTTGCTGAAGATCACGGTCTGGGACAAGGGCATAGGGATAAGGCCGGAGGACGCGGAGAGGATATTCGAGGAATTCGAACAGGCCGACTCTTCGATGGCGCGTGATTTCGAAGGCACCGGACTCGGACTCGCGCTGACCAGAAAACTGGTGGACCTTCACGGCGGCCAGATACAAGTGGAGAGTTCATACGGAGAGGGGAGTTCCTTCACCTTCTACCTCCCCCAGGCCAGGCGTGAGGAAAAGCAGAAGTCGCCGCCCGAAACCGGACCTGCCCAGATCCCCTATCCCTGGGCGCGGGAAGAAGCACCTATGGTGCTGGTCGTGGAAGACGACCTGCCGACATCGGAGATCCTGACGATACATCTTACCGGGGCGGGCTACCGCGTCGTGCACGCATATGACGGCATCGAGGCCATCGTCAGGGCAAAGGAACTGAAACCCTTCGTGATCACCCTGGATGTGATGCTCCCCCGCAGGGACGGCTGGGAAGTTCTCCAGTCGCTCAAGGCCGATCCGGAGACCTGCAGCATCCCCGTCATCATCCATTCGATGATCGACAACAAGGATCTCGCCTTCGCACTCGGGGCCTCGGATTACCTTCTGAAGCCCCTTGACAAAAAAGCCCTTCTCGGGAAACTCGAAG
>JAKAIE010000132.1 GCA_021814475.1 Nitrospirota bacterium | reverse complement strand
GACTGGCCGCGTTTGTATGAGCTGTCAAATTCGGTACCATCGATCAGCGTGCCGCGATAGTTGACGACAACAGTATCCGTCTTCGTTGGTGACTTGCCGGTACCCTCGGTGATCACCTTGTACTGCAGGCCGTCCGGAAGCGTCTTGACACCTTCTTTCTTCGCATTTTCGGCGAGGAACGCTTCACCTTCCTTCTTGTTTTTTTCCCCCAGCAACTTCTGAGCCGCGGCCTGCTTCTCCACGAACTCTTTCTTGAAGGCGGTCATGGTTTCATTGATCTCTGTCTCGTTCAGCAGGAGTTTGTTGCCGGCCAGGACATCCTTCAGCCCCTTCATCAGCATGTCCGGCTCGATATCCAGGCCCTGTCTTTTGAAATTATTGCCGATGTCGGTGCCGATGATATAACTGACCTTGTCCTTCTCCGTCTTCAATACCGTCTGCTCCTCCGCAAATGCCACACCCGCAAACAGTACAATCCCCACAAGCGCGCCACAAAAAACTCTCATACACTCTCCTTTCTTTCATTCGGAAATAATCCGGACATTATCCGTATATTTTAGTCACACGTTCGCGAGTATTGCAACAGGACCTATACCTTCCACAGACTTTCATTCGCTTCCTCCCTGCAGGGCCTCGAGAGACTGCCAGAAATGAGCCACCAGAGGGGCACTGAACTGACGCCCTGCCCCCGCCGCCATCATGCACCGTATCTCCGCGATTTCAACGGACTTCCGGTATGGTCTGTTCGTCCTCAACGCATCGAAGAAGTCTGCGATCGCCACCATCTGGCTCACAAGGTGCTGCCCCTTCTTCTTTCTTCCGGAATCAGGGTATCCTGTTCCGTCGAAGCTCATATGATGCTCGTAGGCCGCAATCAGGGCCAGCCTCGGGACATTGCGCAGTCCGGAAAGATACCGGGCGCCTGCCACAGGATGCGTCCTCATCACATCCCACTCCTCTGCGGTCAGTCCCCCTTTTTTGTCGAGAAGGGTTTCGGGGACGAACATCTTGCCGATATCATGCAGCAGGGCCGCAAAACCTATTTCGAAGAGAAGATCTCCGGTGATACCTCCGGACTCCGCCTGGAAAATCGTCAAAAGCGCCACATTCGTCGCATGAATGAACGTGTACTCATCATGCGCACGTATCGGACTGATCACCTTCAGCACGTTCGCTTCGTTGCGAAGAGTGTTGATGAGTTCTGAGACGATATCGTCGAGGCAGGACATATCGAGCGGATGCATCCCGCGGATCCCTTCAAAGAGCCGTCTGAGCCTCTCGACATTCTCCGCGGCAAGGGCCTTTGCGGCAACACTCTCGGTGGTCTGTCCGATCTCGACAATACCGAGAGAGATATTGGAAGTAGACTGCAGGTCCCTTTTCCCCGCCATACCGGCGATAAACCCGAGCAGTTCACCGCCCGAGACGCCGCTCCTGATGATCACCTTGTCTATGCCGCGTCTCCTGAGTCTCGAAATAAACTTTTCGACATGCAGCCCCTTCTCTGACATCTGCTCTTCGTTGAAGATCAGGCTGTCCCCGAGAAGGGTGATGCTGACAACACCGTCCCGGTAGAGCTGCCCAATACTGCTGAAGGCCTTATCATTCAGCTCTTTCACTATGGGGTGCTGCTCCGAATAAAGGGTGCAGTTCGACATAGCGGACATCACGGAGGAGATAAAATCGGTCTTACTTCCCATCCGGTTTTCTCCGAAGCAGCAGTCTCTGCGCCATCATCCTGATCTCCGTATTCCTGGACTGAACGCCCAAATCTATCAGCGGTTTCGCCACATCCCCGGCAAAGAAATGCAGATGCCTGAATATCTCTACCCTCAGTCCCTCCAGTTCTGCGCGGTGCAAAAAGCTGCTGGATTTATAAATCCCGGTGAAGATGGCGATTGCGGCCGGATCACCGATCTCGGCAAGGGCCCTGATCAGGGCTGCATTATGCTCTGCCCCGCCACTGAAATTTCTCTTTGCAAGAAGCTCCCCCAGGTAAGGCACTGCCGCGGTCACCTTGTATGTACCGGCGATCCTCACAATCTGATCCCGCGCCTGGATGTCCCTGGACTGGAGATAATGGCGGATATAAGAGAAAGAATCCGACGTATTAAAATGGACAAGAGTCCTTATCGCTTCCAAGGCAACCCTCCTGTCGGGATGTTTTGCCAGCGGGCGAACGTTCTGGACGTACTGCTCGCCTCCGCATTCCCGTATCAGGTAGATCATGTTTCTGACGACATACCAGCGGTTATCGGCAAGCTTCTGCGCCGCAACCTCCTGCACGTCGACCCCGACCCGGACGAGGACATCGATCAGAAAACGTCTGACCATGGCGTCCTGTTCGACCGCAAGGGCACTGATCAGCGGCCCGAGCAGATACTCTTTCAAAACCTGCGTAAGGTCGCAGACCTTCTCGCGGTCATGCCGCCCCCATATCCTGAACGACCCGATCAGCCGGTCTATGAATTCTCCCGACCCGAAGATCTTATTGCGCATCATCTCGGCCTCTTCCCTGTAAGTGCCGGACCGCGCATCGGCCTCAATCTTTTTGTAAAAGGTCGCTATCTCGGGGAACCTTCCCGTATCTATGTAATGGTCCATGAAATCGGACAGCCTTGTCAGTATCGTAAGATATTCCTCGCGGGTGGCCGACGGTGCGTTCAGAAGGTCGAACATGATATCCGTGATAACCTCATCGACATTCTCGTCAAGACAGGCGTTTTTTATCTCCTGCAGTATCTGTCCTCCGGCCTCGGTCCGCCCGGGCCCGAGCCGGTCAAGCAGCAACTGATAACGGTCATCAACAAAGCGTCCTGAGTCGTCCACGCTGAACAGGGTCGCAGCCTCGCGTCCTACCTCGATATCGTCAACGAACGCCTCATCCTTTCCCTGCAGGAAAAAAAGGGCAGGTTCCATCGCCTCATTCATCTTGTCGACAAGCTGCCTCAGACTTTCGGGAAGAATAGAGACATTTTCCTGGAAAAGCCTCATCATCCGGTCCACAATCTCGGACGACAGCTCCTTCATCATCTTTGTTACCTGCCGATGGGCAAGCACGGGAGAATTCAGCGCCTTTTTCAGGAACAGTTCCTTTGCCTCCGGCGTGAGATTTTCCACAAGGATGAGAAAATTGGTATAGAGCTCCTGCAGTTCCCTCCCCGCGTGGAAATAGTGCCTGAGCACCCCCTCGATTATTGTTGCGCGCGTCGTTTCATCACTGTGCCGGTTCAGGGCGTTTGCGATTTCCTCGGGTGGCAGATTCGCTATCTTCTCATCGATATCCCCGCCTTCAAGGCCGCCGTCAAGGAGCTTCCGGACATAATCCTCCCAAAGCTTCTCCCCCGTGAGCTCCGTACGCACCCCGTCTTCGACAAAAGAGAATTTGCTCATATCGAGGGGGGTGAGGGTGATATGAAAGAGACCTTTCCTTTCCGCAAGGTCAGCCAGTGCCTGGCCCACAGGCAGGTCCCTGGAAACCATAAGTTCATGGTAATTCTGCAGTTCCTCCATCGTAAGGCCGGGGGCAAAGGTGACAGCGGCGATTCCCTTGACGTGAAAGCTCCTGGCGAAATCCCGCAGGGCAGGATTTTTGCTTTCCAGACCTGCATCATCGACGATCAATGTATCTCCCGCAATCCCGACCATGATCGTCCCCCTCATCGCAAGAAGACTCTGCAGGTCGTCAAAGGCCCTCTGCAGCGATTCCCGTATCTTCGGGTGCTCCTTGGGATAGAGACCGATCTTACGCTTCGACGTAATGAGCTCGATAATGGCGTCGACAATCAGTCGCTGTTCGTCCCGATCGTTTGCGGCAACCGGAGTATCCATGGTATATACTATATCATCAGGGATGGCTGTTGATAAATGAAAAAGGATGTCGTGATCATCGGCGCCGGCGCGTCAGG
>JAKAIE010000062.1 GCA_021814475.1 Nitrospirota bacterium | reverse complement strand
GCCTCTGCAACCGCCTGTTCGAGCATCTCGATATAGAGGTCAAACCCGACCTCGTGGATATGGCCTGACTGTTCCGCGCTGAAGATATCTCCTGCGCCCCTGATCTCCATATCCTTCATCGCCAGCCTGAACCCTGCTCCGAGGTAGCTCATCTCCTGGACCGCCTGCAGGCGTTTGCGCGCGTCTTCGGTCAGGACCGACTCCGGCGGCGCCAGCAGGTAGGCGTATCCCTTGACGCTGCTTCTGCCCACCCTTCCGCGCAACTGGTAGAGGTCGGCAAGCCCCATATGGTCCGCCCTGTTCACGATTATCGTATTTGCGCTCGGTATATCCAGTCCCGACCCGATGATCGCAGTGGAGACAAGGACGTTCACCTGACCGGAGAAGAAACGATGCATCACGGTTTCAAGTTCCCTCTCCGGCATCTGCCCGTGCGCCACGCCGATCCTCGCATCGGGCACGAGTTGGCCGAGATGGTCGGCGATCCGGAAGATATCGCTGATCCGGTTATGGACGAAAAAGACCTGGCCCGACCGGTTGAGTTCATGGGTGATCGCATCCCTGATCAGCGTGTCGTCAAAGACGCTGACAAGACTTCTTATCGCCATCCGGTCCTCGGGAGGGGTCTCTATGACGCTTATATCCCGGATGCCGGAGAGCGCCATGTGAAGTGTCCTCGGGATCGGGGTCGCTGTAAGGTTGAGGACGTCTATCGTCCTGCTCATCTCCTTGATCCTTTCCTTCTGCCCGACACCGAACTTGTGCTCTTCATCCACGATCAGCAGGCCGGGACGGCTGAATACCACCCCTTTCGCCAGGAGTCCGTGCGTCCCGATGATGATATCGACCTGCCCCTGGCCGAGACGTTTCAGGACGTCGTTTATCTCTTTCCGGGTTTTGAACCTGCTGATGAAGTCTATAGCGACCGGGAATGCGGAGAACCGCTCGCTGAAGGTGCGGAAATGCTGCTCCGCCAGGATCGTCGTCGGCACCAGCACCGCAACCTGCCGGTGATCAAAGACCGCCTTGAAGGCGGCGCGCATTGCGACCTCTGTCTTTCCGTAGCCGACATCTCCGCAGAGCAGCCGGTCCATAGGCCTGTCGCATTCCATGTCCCTTTTGATCTCCTCTATCGCCTTCATCTGGTCCGGCGTCTCTTCGTAAGCGAAGAAGCTGTCAAACTCGTGGTGGAGATCGGTATCAGGGCTGAAGGGCAATTTTCTTGCGGTCTGTCTGCCTGCATAGAGGGCGACAAGCCTCTCGGCGATCTCATGGGCCTTCCTGCGCGCCCTCTCCTTCTTCCTCTGCCAGGTCTTTCCTCCGAGCTTGTCGACCTTCGGGACGACACCTTCTTCCGCCCTGAATTTGGAGATATTCTGGATGTTCTGGACCGGTATGTAGATCCTGCCGCCGTCGTAGTCGATCTGCATCATCTCGACCTCGGACTCGCCCGATGCCTGTCTCGTAACCCCGACGAACCTTCCTATGCCGTATTCGCGGTGAACAACATGATCCCCCGGCGCGATGTCGTCCACGGAGATGAGCAGGTTGGTGAGCTTCGACCTCTTCATCGGGCGGTGGGCCGGTCTCTCCCCGAAGAGTTCCCGTTCGGTCAGGATAAGAAGTCCCGGCAGGAAAAGTCCCGAGGAGAGCTCAGCCGTCACCACTGCGATATTTCCTTCATAGCCCGCTACCTCGTCCATCGACAGTACCGGGGCGATCACGTCCGCATCCCTCAGGATCTCGATGATCCGCTCGGCCTGACCGCGCGACGACGCGACAACGAGGATACGGTGTTCCCTGCTGAGTGTCGCAAGACCGGTGGCCATCTCCTGGAGGTCCCGGCGCTCTTCAGGCAGGATGCCGGCGCCCTTGAGCGTGAGTACCCCCGCATCGATCTGGAGGTACTCCTCGTCCATAGAGCCGGGAGCCGGCGCCGAGGACAGGGAAAGCTGGGTCCCCTGTTCCCTGAAGGCATAGCGCGAAAGCATGATCGCCGAATCGGGCAGACGGCCGGATTCGACCGAGGGGTCGAGGCAGTAAAAGATGCGACCGGGAAAGATATCGGCCAGTCGCTCCTGTCCTTCGGGGTCCTCTGCCGGCAGGACACGATATTCGTCGAGATCGCCGCGGGACCTCTGCGTCTCTATATCGAAACGTCTGAGGTTGTCGATCTCGTCCCCGAAGAACTCGACCCGCACAGGATCCTCCGACGTGGAGGGGAAGATGTCCAGGATCCATCCCCTCAGGCTGTATTCTCCCCTGACCGTCACCATCGCCGCCTTCCGGTAGCCGAGTGTGATCAGCGCCTCTTCGAAATGCTGACGGGTGGCGACAACGCCCGGCCTCACCACCAGCGTTCTGTCTTCAAGGCCGGCCGGGTCCCAGAGCCCGGTCTCAAGGTTTTCTGAAGAAGTGATGATCGAATCGTTGTCCGCAAGGGAGGCTATGAGAGCCGCCCTCAGCCCTGCGGTGTCGCGTCCCGACTGATCGGGCAGAAACAGCGGCCCGCGCCCGCCGAGGACAGACCGGTAAAAGGCGCAGTCTTTGGCGAACATCGCCGCCTTCTGCTCGTTCGCCTCGACCGCCACGAAAGGCCTTGTCTTGAGGGTCAGAAGGAGAGCGGCTGAAGAGCCGGGCAGGTTATAGATCCTGCATCGGTCCGGAAACGGCCAGGCGAAGTGATCTCTCAGGCTGCTGAAGAATCCCACGGCTAACAGCAGAGTTTCAGGATCTTCTCGATGATGCCGGTCGTGGATGCCCCTTTGGTGAAGGGCAGGCTGTACGTCTCCTCCACGATGTCCGAGCCGACGATATCTTCCTTATTCCAGTCGCCGCCCTTGACGAGGACATCGGGCCTCAGTGCCCTTATCAGCCGGTAGGGGGTCGGCTCGTCGAAGATAGTCACATAATCGACCGCCGCCAGGGCCGCCAGCACCTCGGCCCGGTCTCTTTCCCTGTTCACCGGCCTGCCTGGCTTTATCCGCGAGACGGAACTGTCAGAATTGAGGCCCACGATCAGTACGTCCCCAAGTGCCCTGGCCTGGGCCAGATACCGGACATGGCCCCTGTGCAGGATGTCGAAACAGCCGTTTGTGAAGACGACCCTCCTGCCCCCGTCGCGGAGCCTGCTGCAGGCCCGCTGAAGATCGCTCCTCTTCAGGACCTTCTTCATGCGGAAAGGAGCCTCGCCTTAGCCTCTTGGAGGACCTTCCTGTCCCCCTTGAAGCTCACCTTCTTCAGGGCCTCGTCGAGGGGAAACCATTCCGCCGTATCGACCTCGAAGTCGTGCGCCGATGTATCTCCGCTTTCGTACTCCATTAGATAGAAATGAACCGTCTTCCGGCATTTCGTGTTTTCGCCCTTCAGGAAATACCAGTAGGTGACCTCCCCGAGCTTTCCGATGATCCGGCCGTTGAGTCCCGACTCCTCCCGGACCTCCCGGACCGCGGTCATCTCCGGGGTCTCTCCCTTGTCGAGCAGGCCCTTTGGCAGGGTCCAGTACTGGCCATTCCTGACCGAGACAATGGCCACGTAAAACATATCGCCTCTTTTTTGATAGATAACGCCTCCGGACGATGTCTGGCGCTTCAGGGCTGCGGGCCTCATGTCTGCGTCGCAACCGCCTCCCTGATCTTCTGAGGCAGGCGCATCGGCCTGAGCCCGCTGTCGACGCAGCCGAGTTTCACCCGGGCCTCGGCAAGTTTTTCGTCGGACCCCTCCCTACTGATGATATGGCTGAAGACGATCGAGGCCGGACCCGCACGCTCCACGACCGATTCGATGACGAGGATATCTCCGTAACGGCCGGGGGAAAGATATTTCAGTGAGGCCTCGGCCACTACGAAATAAACCCCTTCGGCCATCAACTGCTTGAGGCTCGCACCACGGGATTCGAGAAAGTCGGTCCGCGCGCGCTCGACATAGCGGAGGTAGTTCGCATAGTAGACGACCCCCCCGCAATCGGTGTCTTCGTAGTAGATCCTGACCCTGATCGAATGGCTCATTTATTGAAACATCTTGCCGCTGATCAGCCTGCCGATGTCATTGTAAAGCGCAAAGGCCATCAGAGACAGCAGCAGCACCAGCCCTATCTTCTGTGCGACGAGGACCACCTTTTCGTTCAGCGGTTTCCTCCTGACCGCCTCGATGCCGAGAAACAGCAGGTGGCCGCCGTCGAGCACCGGAATCGGGAAGAGGTTGAGGATGCCGAGATTGATGCTGATGACCGCCATGAACGTGAAGAAGCTCATCGGTCCGTGGGAGGCCTGCTGTCCCGCCATCTGGAAGATCATGATCGGTCCGCCTATCGTATCGGCAGGCAGGACGCGCTGGACGAGTTTCACGATCGACATCACCGTCAGGACGGAGATGTCCCATGTCCTGCCGACCGCATTTTTCATAGCCCCTCCGACGCCAGCCTTCTCGACCGCCGTCTTGCCAGAAGGCGCGATCCCGATCAGACCCACTTCCTTGCCCTGACCGAATATGTCTTTCACGACCTTCTTCTCCGGCGTGACCGTCATATCCAGAATTGTATCGTCACGCTTCACCTTCAGCCGGACCTCTTTGCCCGCGCTGCCATGGATTACCGATGTCATGTCATCCCACCTGAGGATGGGGCTGCCGTTGACCTCGACGATGCTGTCTCCCTTCATCATCCCGTGACGGAGCGCGGGGGAATCGGGGTTGATCTCCCCGACCACGGGAAGAAGATACGGGATGCCGCCCAGAAAGATGAAGAAGAATACGACGACCGCAAAGAGGAGGTTGAATATCGGTCCAAAAAATACGATCGAAAACCTCTTCCAGATCGGCTGAAAATTGTACGCCCTCGGTTTGTCCGCCTCGGAGATCTCCTCCTCATCCTCCGGCACATCCGACTGACCCAGCATCTTCACATACCCCCCCAGGGGCAGGGCCGAGAGCACATATTCGGTCTCACCGTATGTTTTGCCGATCACCCTCGGCCCGAAACCCAGAGAAAACTTGAGCACCTTCACGCCGACGGACTTCGCCAGGATAAAATGGCCGAATTCGTGCACAAAGATCAGTATGCCCAGAAGGATGAGTGCATAGACAAGAGTCATTTCCTTAACCTCGATATATATTTTTCCGCAGTCTCCCGCGCCCAGCGGTCGGCCTCAAGGATCCGGCCCAGCGATGATGCAGGAACCGCCTCATGCCCGTCGATCGTCTTTCTGATCACCGCCGGGATATGGGTAAATCCGATACGGCCATGCAGGAAGGCATGCACCGCAACCTCGTTCGCCGCGTTCAGCACGCACGGCATCGTTCCGCCCTCTGCGAGAGCCAGGTAGGCGTAAGAGAGGCAGGGGAACGTCTTGAGATCGGGCACACTGAAGGTCAGCGTCCGTATCTGGTCGAGCCGCAGGGCGGGTATCGGGTCCTTCACCCGGAGGGGATAGGAGAGTGCATAGGCGATCGGTCCCCTCATGTCCGGCACCGACATCTGGGCCAGACAGCTCCTGTCGCTGAACTCCACCAGGGAATGGACGATACTCTGGGGATGGACGAGCACATCCACCTTTCCGGCCGGCATATTGAAGAGTCTGCAGGCCTCGATCACCTCGAGCCCCTTGTTCATGAGGGTTGCGGAGTCGATAGATATCTTTCTGCCCATGGACCAGTTGGGATGTTTCAGTGCGTCCTGTGCCGTGATGTTCTTCAGATCCTTCAGAGTCCTGTTCACGAAGGGACCGCCTGATGCGGTCAGGATGATCCTGTGGATCTGGTCAGGGGTGTGGTTCCCGATGCACTGGAAGACGGCAGAGTGTTCGCTGTCGACCGGGATGACCCTGACCTTTTTTCTGGCCGCGATCTTCATCACGAGCTCGCCGGCCATCACAAGGGCCTCCTTGTTCGCAAGACCTATGTTCTTTCCTGCCTTGATAGCGGCAACCGTCGGCATCAGTCCCGCCGCGCCGACGATCGAGGAGATCACAAAATCGGAACCCGCGTATGCCGCGACCTGGCTGATACCGTCCGGGCCGGAGAGGATGTCAATCTTCCTGACCTTCTTCGCCAGTTCCCCCGCAGTCTTCGCGTCGGCAACCGCAACGATCCCCGGTTTGAACTGGCGGATCTGGCTTTCAAGGAGTTTTATGTTGCTGCCTGCGGTGAGGGCAACAACCCGGAACGATTCCCTATTTCTGGAGATGACATCAAGTGTGCTGCGGCCAATGGAGCCGGTCGAACCGAGGACGGTGATATTTCTCATATTTTATTATTATACAAGATAGGCCTGCTTTATTTCGCAGAAGAGGGTCCCCCATACCGGCGGGAGGAAGGGGCCCGCCCGCCGAGCAGTTCCCGGGCATACGCCAGCGCCTCATCACGGGTCGTCACCTCTCCGTTGTCCTGAGCCTCCCGTACCTGACGGAGAATGCCTCCGATCACCGGCCCCGCTTCCATTCCGAGTTCCATCAGGTCGTGACCGGAGATGAGGAGCGGCCGTTCCAGGATCTTCCTGGCCTCGCTGAAATATCCGGCAACCGTCTTTCCGCCCCATTCCAGAAACCCTCTGCGGTATTCCTCGCCCGATTCAGGACCGAGGCTGCTCATCACGTCCGCCATGGCGAGGATGACCGAAGGTACGATATCATCCCCCAGCTTCCGGAACCATCTCAGGCGGACGGAACCGGTAGCCCCCGGAGAAGACAGGACCAGGGGGCGGAGATGCTCCCTCACCATCCGGACGATGAACGCACCGGCACGGGATGAAAGTCTCATCCTCTCCACAAGAAGTTCCGTGATTTCTCCACCAGCCCTGTCGTGTCCGTAAAAGGTGATGCGACCGGTCTCCGGGTTCAGGCCCCGGGTTGTGGGCTTTCCCGCGTCGTGGAACAGCGCCGCCAACTTCAAAAGGGGCAGCCGGCTGTCCCGGGCGAGATTATCAGATACCGCCCCGGCCTGACCCCCGAAGAATTCCGCGGGGTGATTCAGGATATATTCCGTATTCTGCAGCACCAGCAGGGAATGGCCCCATACATCCCTGTGATGATAGCCGTTCTGCGGGGTCTCTTTCATGGTGATGATCTCGGGGAAGAGCCTGTCGAGGATGCCCTGACCGTCCATCTCCTCAATCACCAGACCGGCCCGGGGAGTGGCGAGGATCAGGCCCAGTTCATACATTATCCGTTCGGCCGAAACCAGGGTGAGCAGGTCCGAAGAAGTCCGCATGCAAGGCAGCGTAGCCGGATCTATCCCGAATTCCAGCTCCGCCGCAAATCTGAAGGCGCGAATTATCCGGAGCGGATCATCGGTAAACGCCTGGCCGGTGGTCATCCGTATTATCTTTTTCCGGACATCCGCAAGGCCCCCGAGAGGGTCCACAAGAATACCCGCGCCTCGGTCTTCCAGCTGTGTGCCGCAAACCTCCAATGCCATCGCGTTGATCGTGAAATCCCTCTGACAAAGATCATCTTCTATACTTACTCCGCGCAGTTCGGCGATGTCGAGAAAATCCTTGGCGTCGTTCCTGTTCACAACGCGATAGCAGGGCTGGGATTCCTTCTTCTCCATCGCAACGATTGAGACCTCACGCGCCGAGGCGATCTGCGCCGCCAGGTCTTTGGCACCCCGGCATGCAAGGTCGATATCTTTCGGAAACTTCCCCCTCACAAGATCGCGAACCGTGCCGCCCACTAGGTACACGGGCGGGTGGCAAGAGATCCCGGAGAGCCACCTCCCCAGACGCCTGCTGATTCCGTTCGTCTCCATAATCTTCTGATCTTATTATAGTCAAAAGAGCCGGCAAGGGAGAGACAGAAGACAGCTTCCGGCGGCATTATTGACTTTAAGAAAGATGACGGGTATCTTATCCAGGCCGGATAATCCGGACACCATCTGGACCTCGAGGGAGAAACAGTGAAGATCAATTCAATACGCATAATGAAGAACATTCTATTTTCCGGAGCCGTGGTCGCCCTGACCGCCGGACTTGCCTCAGCTTCAGGGTTTGCGCTGATCGAACAGAGCGTCTCCGGCCTGGGTAACGCTTACGCGGGAGGGGCCGCCATCGCGGAGGACGCCTCCACGGTCTTCTTCAACCCCGCGGGAATGACCAGACTCCCGGGGACTCAGTGTATAGCAGGCGCAAATCTTATTGCACCTTCGGCCAGATTCAGGAATGAAGGATCCACACACGTCCTCCAGCAGGTGACCGGCGCTCCCCTTGCCGGAAACAACGGGGGCGACGGAGGAGAGACCGCGGTCACGCCGAACCTGTACCTAACAAGGAGAATCAATGATCGGCTCACTCTGGGTCTCGGCATCAGCGCGCCGTTCGGGCTCGCGACAGACTACAACGATACATGGGTCGGACGGTACTATGCCCTCCGCTCAGAGCTGAAAACGGTAAACCTGAATCCTTCCATCGCATACAGGCTGAACGAGCATCTCAGCATCGGAGCAGGCCTCAGCGCCGAGTATATCAAGGCAAAACTTTCGAACGCGATCGACTTCGGCACTCTCGATGCTGTCGGGTTCTTCGCGCCGTTAGGCCTGACCCGGGGCCAGCTCAGGCTCGTCCCCCAGATGGCTGACGGGTTTGCATCCATGGAAGGGGACGACTGGTCCGCCGGGTTCAACCTCGGCCTCCTCTACGAGAAGGATAAGGATACTCGCGTGGGCGTATCCTACCGCTCCCGGATAAAACACACTCTCACCGGCACGGTAGATTTCTCGAATGTTCCGGCCGGCCTGGCCGCGACGCCCCTCTTCAAGAACGGCGGGATATCGGCCGATATCACACTCCCTGATGTACTCTCCGTCAGCATGGCTCACAGGATCACCCCCGCATGGACGGTGATGGGAGACGTGACGTGGACGCACTGGAGCCTCTTTAACGAACTCAGGGTGAGGTTCGACAACCCCTATCAGCCTGATTCGGTGACGACAACCGATTGGCGGGACAGCTTCCGGTACTCAGCCGGCGTCGCCTATGCACCCGGCAACAACTGGACCTGGCGGCTGGGCATCGCCTATGACCAGACCCCGGTCAGGAACGCACAGACGCGCACTCCAAGAATCCCGGACGGCGACCGTATCTGGACCGCCCTCGGCTTAGGGTACAAGGCATCGGACAGGGTGAGCTTCGATGCGGGATATGCACACCTCTTCGTCAATGATCCGGCAATCGCCAAGACGCCGACAGGAGAGGATGCCTCGCGCGGAGGACTCACCGGCTCATATAGTGCCCACGTAAATATCGTCAGCGCCCAGGCGACAATACGGTTCTAAGGACAGAGGATGCTCCTCCATCACCAGTTCATCCTCACCGCCAGGAAGTACGGAGCCAAACCTGCCTTCATCGATACTTCCGCCGGCAAGACGGTATCATACTCCAGGGCGCTTATCGCGACTCTGATCCTGGCCAGAAGATTCGGCCGGTACGAAGAGGGTTTCATGGGGATCATGCTGCCTACGTCTGCCGGCTGCGGGCTTGCCGTAGTCGCCAGCCTGATGAGCGGGAGGACCCCGGTGATGATCAACTATTCAACCGGCGCAGCCCGCAACGCCGAATACGCCAGGAGGAGGTGCGCTTTCAGGACGATTATCACCTCCAGGGTCTTCA
Organism: Nitrospirota bacterium; assembly: GCA_021814475.1. Classification (GTDB taxonomy): domain Bacteria; phylum Nitrospirota; class Thermodesulfovibrionia; order Thermodesulfovibrionales; family UBA6898; genus PALSA-1316. The sequence continues at coordinate 8,476 of JAKAIE010000062.1, read as the reverse complement.
TAGAAAAGATCAACTGCCCGGTGATGGAAGGAATGGTCTTCCTCGAAGATATCATGGAGAGCATCTCGATAGCCGAAAGGCTCAAGTACGCCATCGCCTCCAGAATGCCGGCCTCCTTGCTCCTCTCCCTGGTCAGCGGACAGAAGGAAGACGACAACGCAGTCATCCTCTTTACGAGCGGGAGCGAGAAGGACCCCAAGGCCGTGCAGCTGACGCACAGGAATATTTCGGCGAACATACAGAGCTTCAGCAGCCTTGCCAAGATCCTCCCGGAGGACAGTATACTGGCCAATCTCCCCTTCTTTCACGTCTTCGGCCTCACGGTGAACCTCTGGACTCCGATCTTCAACGGGATGACTGTCATCTCCCACGCCAATCCCCTCGATTACCGGCGTATCTGCGAGATCGTCAGGGAACACCGTCCGACGATCATGGTGGGCACTCCGAGTTTTCTGTACGGGTATATCAGAAAGTCCGAGCCGGGAGATTTCGCAAGCTGCAGGCTGGTCGTCTGCGGTGCGGATAAGTGTCCTGATCAGCTGAGGCAGGAGTTCCGGGATAAACACGGGATTACCCTCTACGAGGGCTACGGTACGACCGAGACCTCACCCGTCATCTCCGTCAATATCCCTGACCACAACAGGCCCGGGAGCGTCGGGCGCGTCCTGCCCGGCGTAGAAGTGAGGATAGAAGATTATGAGACAGGCAGAGACTGCGCCCCGGGGGATGTCGGCAGGATCCTGGTTAAAGGAGACCTCGTGATGAAGGGGTATTACGGGGATCTTGAGGAGACCTCCATGCGCATACGCTACGGCTGGTACGACACCGGCGACATGGGGTACCTCGACAGTGACGGATACCTCTGGCATGCAGGCAGGCTCAAGCGTTTTGTCAAGATCGGGGGGGAGATGGTGTCACTCGTGAAGGTCGAAAACATCCTCGAAATGTTCCTGCCGGAAGACGTCACCTGCTGCATCGTAGAGATACCCGATCCGGTGAAGGGGGCGAAGATCATAGCTGCGGTCACAGCCCCCATCGACGAAAGAAAAGTTCTGAAGCAGATGGCCGAACACCTGCCGAATATCGCCCTGCCTAGGCAGTTCCTGGTCATGGAGGAACTGCCCAAGATGGGCAGCGGCAAGATCGACTTCCGCGGAGTCACCGAACTGGTCAGGCGGCAGGTTCACTAGCAGGCCCGAATCACTCCCTGCTGTGGTACAATACCAAAAAAAAGAGCCGAATAAAGGGGCGCAATCATGATCCCGTTTTTTCTGAACGCAAAGACAATATCCGATGCATGGTTCCAGCTGATATATAACATATTCGATAATTCCTACGAGCAGAAGATCCAGAGGGGATCGTTCGAGAAAGAGCAGTACCGGCTGCAGTATCCCGGCATCGCGGTTTCTATAGAGCATCCTTCAGAAGACATCATCCCGGTGATGCCTCCGGGATCCAATATCCCTTCGCCGACCACCATGGACTACATCGAGGATTACTTCGCGAACTATCTGATGGACCCCCAGCTGGCCGAAAACGAGACGTATAAATACGCAAGCAGGATCCACCACCCGATGCCGAAGGGAGGGACGCAGCTCGAACGCGTCATAGAGATGCTGAAGGAGACGCCGCTTACAAACCAGGCGATCGTTGAGATAGGTTCCCCGGAGGACCACGATATCTGCATAGGCAACGACGGCAAGCTCGATCCGCCATGCCTGAGGCTTATCGACTTCAAGGCGATACCGGACGGAGACGGGCTCAGCCTCACCGTCAGCTGCTATTTCCGCTCGTGGGACCTTTGGGCCGGGTTTCCGACAAACCTCGGGGGCCTCGAACTCCTGAAGCGGTACGTGGCGGATGAGGCGGGACTGAAGAGCGGACCCATGTACGCATACAGCGCAGGCGCCCATATCTACGGGTACCAGGAAGACATCGCCCGGATCAGGACACTGAAACCTAAGAAATAGACCAGAGGAGTTTTTTTGTCTCTATTCGTCAACCGCATCCGCTTCTTCTCTTATATCGCGGGGGTCCTTCACACCCAGCAGTTCGAGCCCCTCTGCGGGAACTGCCGGGCCTTTGTCAATACCACCCTGAAGATGAGGGAAGAGATCGACCTGTTCGAAGCGGAACATTCTGGGGAGCTGCCGTCATGTCCTGCCGCTCTCAGAGACATGCTCGATAACGCACGAAACTCCATTGCGGCGATAACCCTGCAGGCGGATGCGCCGGGCCAGAAGAAGGCTGGCAACTGCCTGATGCCCGAGGGGATCTGCTTTGTAAAATATTCCAAAAAACTGCTCGACAGCGTCGGCTGATATCGACAGAGGAGGTTTTCCATGAAGGCAGGATTCATAGGACTCGGCCATCTCGGCAAGGCGATGGCAAAAAGACTGATCACCGAAGGCGTCTCTCTTACCGTCTGGAACAGGACGAAGGAAAAGGCGGCAGACCTCGGAGTGCCTGTCGCAGAGACACCGGCCGCTGTCGTATCCGCGGCGGACATCGTGTTTCTGAACCTCTTCGACAGCGAGGTGGTCTGGTCAGTGCTCACCGGGGTCGGGGGCATCAGCGCCGGCGACTGCAAGGGCAAGATCATCATCGACACGACGACGAACCATTTCGAAGACGTCATTCATTTCCATGAGATCATGGCTGATCAGGAGGGCTACTATCTTGAGGCCCCTGTGCTCGGCAGCGTCCTACCGGCCTCGACCGGCAGCCTTACAGTACTGGTCAGCGGGGAGAAGACCGCATACGAAAGTGCCCTTCCCCTCATCTCGATGATCGGAAAAAATATCTTTTTTCTCGATAAACCGGCACTGGCCACGAAGATGAAATTGATCAACAACCTGGTCCTCGGATCTCTGATGACCGCCCTGGCTGAGGCAACCGTCTTTGCCGAAGCCAGCGGAATCGATAAGGCAACGGCGATCGACATACTTGGGGCAGGGGCTGGAAATTCAGCGGTGCTGAACGCCAAGAAGGAAAAACTGCTCAAAGAGGACTTCTCTCCGCAGTTTACCCTGTCGCTCATCTACAAGGACCTCCATTACCTGCAGGACCTCGCACGGTCGCTCAGAAGGCCCCTGTTCAGCGTAGGCGTGGCAAAGGAGCTGTACGGGATGGGCTTTTCAAAAGACATGGAAGACCTCGACATTTCCGCCATCTATAAGGTACTTAAGGATTGCTGACGCCCGATCCCCAGAGAGAATGGATTCCCGCTAAAGACCCGCGGGAATACGGGCAGCAGATCAAATTGTCAAAAGGATACTATTTTACTACCGCGTAGCAGCGGTCGCAGAGTTCCGGCTCGTCGCTGAACGTCCCGACCTTCTCGGACCAGTTCCAGCAGCGCTGGCACTTGCTGCCGGTCGCCCGTTCCACAACGACCTGTGCCCCTTCGACCGTGGTACCTTCATGCGCCCCCTCAAGCTTCTGATCGCTGAGAGAGACACCCGACACGAGAAAGAAGGCCGGAAGAAAATCCCGGTACGAATCAGCCAGCAGCCTGTAGCGCTCCGGCAGATGCAGCACCACCTTAGCCTCGAGCGGGTTGCCGATGAATTTGTCAGCCCTCTTGATCTCAAGGGCCTTGTTCACATCATCCCTGAGTTCAAGGAGCATCTGCCACCGCGACTCGAGCTCCGTATCCACAAACTTCTCATTCACGCGGGGAAAGGCCGACAGGAACACCGATTCCCTGTTTTGTGCGGCCGGGGCCGCCCCGCCCCCGGTGACATACCCCCAGACCTCCTCCGCGGTGAATGAGAGAACCGGGGCCATCAGCCGGGTGATAGTCGAGAGGATCTCCGTCAGGACCCACTGACTGGCCCTGCGCTCAACGGAATCCTTCTTCGCCGTGTAGAGCCTGTCTTTGAGAATGTCGAGGTAGACCGAACTCATATCAACGACACAGAAGTTGTGCAGGGCGTGGAACACCTCGTGGAAATCGAAGTTTTCGTAGGCCCTCGTCACCCTTCCTGTCAGCCTCTGGAGGCTGTTCATTGCCCAGCGGTCTATCTCCTGCAACCTGTCTCCGTAGTCTCCTCCGTCGAAATCGCTGGTATTGCCGAGCAGGAACCTGCAGGTATTTCTTATCTTGCGGTATGCCTCGGTCAGGCGGTTCAGGATCTCCTTGGATATCCGGATATCGTCCTTGTAGTCTTCGGCGGAGACCCAGATCCGGAGGATCTCCCCTCCATACCCCTTGATGATCTCCTGAGGGGCTATTACGTTCCCGAGGGACTTGGACATCTTCTTGCCGGAACCGTCGACCACAAAGCCATGGGTCAGGACGGTCTGATACGGGGCAACGCCCCTCGTGCCGACAGACGCGAGAAGGGAGCTCTGGAACCATCCGCGGTGCTGGTCGCTGCCTTCAAGGTACATGTCCGCAGGCCAGGACAGCCGTTCGTCCGACTCGACCACGGCGGCATGACTGACGCCCGAGTCGAACCAGACATCAAGGATGTCCATCTCCTTGCAGAATTCGGACTTTCCGCATTTCCGGCAGGTATACCCGGCGGGGAGAAACTCTGCGGCCTCTTTCATATACCAGACATCCGCACCAAGCTGCTCGACCTGTTTTGCGATGGACTCGAGCACCTCAGGTTCCTCGACAAAGGTGTCGCATTCTTTGCACCTCAGGACAGTAATCGGGACTCCCCAGCTCCTCTGACGCGACACGCACCAGTCTGGCCTGCTGGTCAGCATCCCGTGTATCCTCTCCCTGCCCCACCTCGGCACCCAGGTGACCCGGTCTATCTCTTCAAGACATTTTTTTCTGAGGTCGTTATGGCTGACAGAGATGAACCACTGCTCCGTTGCCCTGAAGATGACCGGCTTCTTGCACCGCCAGCAGTGAGGGTAGGAGTGGCTGATCTTCTCTTCCCTGATCAGGGCATTCCTTTGTTTAAGGGTCTCTATGATCACGGCGTTCGCCTTGAAGACGAACTGTCCTTCCAGGTCACCAGCGTGCTTAGTGAATTTCCCTCTGTCGTCGACAGGCGCGTAGATATCCAGCCCGTACTTCAGGCCGACCTCGTAGTCGTCTTCACCGTGACCGGGGGCGATATGCACGATGCCCGTGCCCTCTTCTAGCGAGACGAACTCCCCGAGCAGACCGCGCGACTTCCGGTCGATAAAGGGGTGCCGCACCTGCATACCTTCGAGCTCACTGCCGCGAACCCTCTTGAGCACCGTCCCGTCCAGACCGATTCTCTCCTTAAGCGCCCCGAGTCTTCCTTCAGCCACTATCAGGACCTCTCCGTTCTGCTCCGCGGCCGCATACTCCAGATCCGGATGAAAGGCCACAGCCAGGTTTGCGGGAAGCGTCCAGGGGGTCGTCGTCCAGATCACGACAAAGACCTTCCTTCCCTTCAGTTCAGGGAGATACTTTTCTATGTTTTCCTGGTCAACACCGAACTTGACAAAGACTGAAGGGGATTCCTTGTCAGCATACTCGACCTCGGCCTCGGCGAGAGCAGTAACGCAGGAGGGGCACCAGTGGACGGGTTTCTTGCCTTTGTAGGCATAGCCGTTTTCCACGAACTTATTGAACTCCCGGACGATCGAGGCCTCATATCCGTAGTTCATCGTGAGATAGGGCCGCGACCAGTCACCGAATACGCCGAGCCGCTTGAACTCCTCTCTCTGGATATCGACGAACTCGGAGGCGTATTTTCTGCAGTGCTGCCTCTTTTCGATGATATCCACACTGTCCTTTTTTTCGCCCAGATTCTTGTCCACCTGGAGCTCGATAGGCAGGCCATGGCAGTCCCATCCCGGGATATACGGAGAGTAAAAACCGTTCATTGTCTTATACTTGACTATTATATCTTTAAGTATTTTATTAAGTGCGTGGCCCATATGGATATGGCCGTTGGCGTAAGGGGGGCCGTCGTGGAGGATATATTTCTTCCCAGTCCCGCGGTTCTTCTCCTGGATCTTTTCGTAGAGCTTCTTCTCCTCCCATGCCTTGAGCATTTCCGGTTCCCTCTGGGCCAGGTTCGCCTTCATCGGGAAGTCTGTCTGGGGAAGATTCAGCGTATCTTTATAGTCTTTTGCCATAGCGTATAAATTACCATCCACTCCGGGAGAAAATCAAGATAACTGCAGGAAAAAACAGGAATTCTGCATCCAAGACGCGGAATGGATCAGGCCAGCGCCACGTCGGTGGGGACAGTCTCCTCTTCATTCCTGGGGTTGATGATCCAGATGGAGCCGAACTCCTTTTCCTGGTAAACCCTTGCAAGTCCCAGTCTCAGGAGTTCCAGCATCGCAAGGAACGTGACGATCATCTGGGTCCGAGACACGTTATTCTTAAAGACCTCTTCGAACCTGATGCTCTCGGCATGCTCGATCATCTCGACGATCGTCGACATCCGGTCCTTGACTGTGAGTGTCTCCCGGGTGATCTTGCGGACCTCGGGGGGCGCTGCATCAAGGATCTTCTTGAACGCGGCCAGGAGATCATAGATCGAGACGTCAAAGAGGGTCGGTTCAGGTTCAGACTCACCCTCATCGGCCTCGGCAATAACAGGCCTTCTGAAATACTGGGACGCATCCTCTTCCCTGTCTTTCAGGATCGATGCGGCATCACGGTAGGCCTGGAATTCCAGGAGTCGCTGCACAAGTTCCAGCCTTGGGTCCTCAAACTCCTCCTCTTCGGTCTTCTCCTCGACCGGCAGAAGCATTCGGGATTTTATATGGATCAGCGTCGCCGCCACCACCAGAAACTCTCCGGCAAGTTCGAGGTTCAGGTCTCTCATCATATCGAGGTACTCCAGGTACTGATGGGTGATGAAGGCTATCGGGATATCATAGATATCCAGCTTGTTCTCCCTGATCAGGTGCAGAAGCAGGTCCATCGGTCCTTCGAAGACCGGCAGTTTAATGTTATAGAGATCTTCCATGGGCAGCGTACAGTCCGTATTTTACCAGATCAGGCAGACTTTTATCGTTTCCGCTCCGGAAAGCGCCTCCTCCTGGAGACCGGCATTGATTTACGCGGGAAACCATAGTATTCTTATCTCATGAAAAACAGGGTGACGTTTCCTGTGGCGCATCTCCGGGCTGCCTTCATTCTGCTCTTCGTCGCAGCTTCTGCGGTCCTGCCCTCCGGTCCGGCGCAGGCCGGACACATATCACTCTTTTTCGACAGCAGCGGCAGGCGGATCCCCGCCGAAGGCGGAGGCCGGAATGCGGCGCGATACGCCCGGACCGATGAAGGAGATCCTCTCGGCAACGTCACCCGTGAGTATTACCCAGTCTCGGGCGGCTCGTTCACGGAGATCATGCGCACGGTCGGGGAGAACGAGCCATACAACCGGAAGGCAGGCAGGAGGCTTCCCTGGAAACTCGACTGGACTGTCGGCCTCTCCTACGATTATTCATACAAGTATCTTGTCGACGATGCCGGGGAGAAACTGCACGCGGCCATAGAGATCTCGGGAATAGCGCTCCGGGATTCAGGAACGGCAACACTGCCGTCACTGATAGATGACACCTCGCTGAACCCTGTCGAAAAGAACCTATGGGAAGGGTATCTGGCAAATATCACGACGCATTGCCGCGATGTCTTCTCGATCGTCCGGGACCCGAAGATCGCAAAAGAGGTCCGAGACAGGCTCGGGGAGATCAACTATCTGATCTTCGACTACAGCGGGGACATGGATATCGGCGCGACAATAGAATCATATCTTCAGGAGGACGCCGCTCGGGCAGGTCAGGACTGGGTCAGGGAGATAAACGGCAGGATAGCTGCCTACGAGGAGGTTACCGGGTTCGGCGCACTCCCGGAAAAAAGGAAGCAGTTTTTCGACAAGTTCCCCTAGGCTAGGATATCGCTGAGCAGATTGCGGAGGTCCTCGATACGGTAGGGCTTGGGGATCGCCCCGGAAAACCCGTAGGAATTGTAGTCCGTCATGATCGGAGCGTCGACATAACCGCTGGAAATGACGCCCTTGACGGACGGATCCAGCTCCAGGAGCCGCCTCATCGCGAGTTCACCCCCCATGCCTCCCTGCACCGTCACATCGAGAAAGACCGCGGCAAAGTCCTTCCCTGCATCTTTCGCCTTCTGATACGCCTCAACTGCGTCTTCGCCCTTTTCGACAAGTTCGACATCATATCCCAGGAAGTCCACCATCTGCGCCACAATCTCCCTGACCCTTGCATCATCATCCATAAAGAGGATACGCCTTCGTGATGCGGCAGCCGGCTTTGCGGCCTGCTCAGACTCATGCACCGCTGGAAGATACACATGAAAGGTCGATCCCTTCCCCAGACCGGATTCTACCGTGATAAGGCCCTCGTGCTTGCTGATGACCGAATGACAGATCGAAAGGCCGAGCCCCATCCCCTTTTCGCTTCCCATCATCTTGGTGGTAAAGTACGGGTCGAATATCAGGGAAATCTGCTTTGAAGGGATGCCGCACCCTGTGTCGCTGAACGAGATGTGAAGATAGTC
>JAKAIE010000061.1 GCA_021814475.1 Nitrospirota bacterium | reverse complement strand
GTGAGCAGGGCGCCGGTAAGGGCGACGCTGTAACCGAGCACCTTCTGCAGGTAAAAGGGCATCATGAACATGATCGCGAAGAGGACATAATACGACAACATGCCGGTCAGGTTTCCCAGGAGAAACGTGGCGTTCTTGAAGAGCTTCAGGTCTATCAGCGGATACTGGACCTTCAGTTCGGTTGCGATGAACAGCGACAGAAGCGTTATCCCGGAGATGAAATACGTGATGATCGTGTTGGAGCCCCACCCGAGCTTGACCCCCTCATTGAAGGCCAGCACGATAAAGGCAAGCCCCGAGGCGAAGAGCACGGTGCCGAGGTAATCGACCTTCTCCTTCTTCTCCACCTTCTGGTTGGGCGGCAGGATGAAAAGGGCCGCGATTGTACCGAGGATGCCGATAGGGATGTTGATGTAGAAGATGGCCCTCCAGCCGACCGAGGCTATCAGGATCCCGCCTACGAACGGCCCCACGGACATCGAAATCGCCTGTACGGCGCCCTGTATCCCTATCGCCTTGCCCCTTTCGTTGCCGGGGAACGCATGGGTGATGAGCGCCACCGAGTTGGCCTGCAGGAGCCCTGCGCCGACAGCCTGCAAGACACGTGCGGCGATCATGAAATCTGCCGAGTTCGACATGCCGCAGAACAGGGACCCCACGGAAAAGACGACAAAGCCTATGTTGTAGAGCCGCGACCTTCCGTACATGTCTGCGAGTCTTCCGAACAGCGGCAGAAAGATGGTCAGCGTAAGCATGTAGGCCATGGCTATCCACTCGATCACCGCCATCGAAACCCCGAAGGTGCTCTTGAGTGTCGGCATGGCTACGTTGACAATGCTCACATCAAGGGCAGACATGGTTGCCCCCAGCAGAACGGTCGAAAGCATGAACCACTTCCAACTGGGGTGTGCTTGAATATTATTATGTAGTGCTTCTATCCTGGCGTTCATGACTGCACCTCAATCCATACTTATTTATTGTTGACACTGTTCAGCTTCATATCCCTTTATCCGTGCTGCAGATATGAGCAACCAATTTCATGATTGGTTATTGCATCAGTCATGCCATATTATTGTTTTTGGTAACAGCTTGATATATAAGCATTAAATGTTTTTTAAGGCAGGCCTGCATATTTTTTGCAGCAAAAAAAATATTGCACTGCAACCGCTTTTTTGCTTTCCCGTGCCTTGGCCTTTCCTTCCATGATTATGGGGCAGGCATTGTTTTCGTTCCTTTAAAATCGAAATTCCCGGAAGATGCGAAAGAAGTAATCTTCTTTTCCCCCGGATCTTCTCGAGGCCCGTGACATTAAAAAAATTCATCTTGACAGCTCCCGAGTGCATCGATATAAAATATCGGCAAACCGGCAGAAGACCGGAGATATAAAAAGGGATCTGTATTGATCTCAAATAAAAAAGAGGGGGTACACGAGGTATGAAGAAGGTCGGGTTTTTTGTGGTCGCGGCTATACTCGTTGCGACGGTAGCATGGGCTGAGGACAAGCTGGGGGTGCCGGTCTATCCCGGCGCAAAATTCGATGCGGTCGATACAAAGACCGCGAAGCAGTTGGCGACGGATGCCGCCTGCTACCAGTGTGCTGACAATATTGCGAAGGTGATCGACTTTTACAAAAAGCAGGCCGGCCTAAAACTGCTGACTCCGCCGAAGGGGGTTTCTTCTCCGGCGACTGCATTCCAGAAGGGCAAGGATGTCCAGGTGAGGGTCCAGAGTCTGCCGGCGAAAGCGAATGAAATCCGTATCTGCATTGTAAAGGAATGAGGAAGACCCGCGAATAACGCGTTCGCAGAGGATTCAGATAGTTCCTGATACCCCGCGCCCTGATCAGGGCGCGGGGTATTTATTTGGCTCTTTGTTCTTCATTCCGGTTGACAGACATTCTATTCTGTGGTAATAATAGAACACTCTTCATATAAATCTGCCACAGGGCAAATCTGTTTCAACACGCTCTTTCCCATGTCATCGGCGAATCCATGATACAAACGTTCCTAACGTTCTGACCCGCCATTTCAGGGCAGGCTGTGGCAGTTGCCCGAAGCTGCCCATACCGGGTCAAATCTTCAGGAGGTGTCCATGTTGAAAGACAAGTTCAAGACTATAATGAAAGGCTATGTTGTTGTGCAGTACAAGTGGGTCCTGCTCTCAAAGCTGGCTGCTTCGTGCATCATCCTGGTTGCCGGCCTTCTGCTGGCAGGCGGGGCAACAGGTCCTTCAAGGCAACTGAATAATGTGGCTGTGGCTTCCGCCGCAGCCCCTGCAGATGCGGCAGCGCACTTCAAGCCCGCGATCCTGAAGTGGATGAGGGACAATTCCGAGATGCCGGAGCAGGTCCTTTCCGCAATATACGATGCTGCCTCGAAAAGCAACAACGCAGATATCATCATCGCGATAAGCCTCGTGGAGTCCAGGTTCAACCCTGAGGCGAAGAGTCATAAAGGGGCGGTAGGTCTCATGGGAATCATGCCCCATGTCTGGCTTGAAGAGCTCGTTGAACTGGGGCTTGCCAAAGACAGACGTGACCTCCTTTCAATACGGACCAATGTCGCTGCCGGCGCTTATATCTTCGAGAGGTATCTGTCGAAGACCAACAATATCCAGAAGGCCCTCTTTCAGTATGTTGGCGGAGATCCTGATTATGCGGACAAGGTGATGCAGGCGCTCGGAGAGATATATCTGGCGAGGGCTAACGCCTCTGCCAGGGGCTGACCGGGACAGGATCCCCGCGGCCCCGAATCCAAAGTGGCGGACCTGAACAGGGACGGCGCCTGCTTATGGAAGAATCCGATGAGGGCAAATGAACAGGCGCGGTTCCTGTTCATTTGCCCTTTTTGACTTTTGTTATTCCGGCTCGGACGTAATCCCCTTCCGCAAAGATGTCAGGCCCACATACACTCTGGTCGGAGACAACCTTGGCGGAGTGTTTGCGGTGCACATTCCGTGAAATTTTATAATATCGCAATTTGACCTCGCACGCCGCAAACAATTCCCGAGTCCGTTTATCCTGAATTCGGATAAAAGAATCTTCCTCGCAATTCCCCTTGACAGTTTTCCGGCCAAAGAGATATAAATACTGCAGATTGTTGGGAGACGGGACATTATTCAGGAGGGGCTTCATGAGATTCATATCTCTAACATTACTTGTATGCAGTAATTCACCTTATAGGTGATTTTATATTGACAATACATGCGCGTCGGGTTATTGTATAGGAGTGAGGATTGAGATTCCGATTCGGGGATAAGTCCCTTGAAATGTTATTTCGTGCGGGGGCGGGGCGAGAAAAGTATCCTCGCGGTGTGGTCGACATGTTCCTGCGGAGGGTGCGGTCGATCGAGGCGGCGACAGACGAACGGGATCTGAGGGCGCTGAAAAGCCTTCATTTCGAAAAACTTCAGGGCCAACGAGACCGGTATTCAATCCGGCTGAACGAGGCCTGGAGGCTGATTCTGACTTTTGAGAAGGACGATCAGGGAAAGATCGTTGTGATTATAGAGATGAACAGGCACTATGGCGACTGACGCGAAAAATAGAAACAGACCCTTCAGAGCGGTTCGGCCCGGGGAGATACTTGAAGACGAACTAGATGCACGCTGCTGGACTCAGGGCGACTTTGCCGAGATAATCGGAAGGCCTGTGCAGGCGATAAACGAAATCGTCGCAGGCAAGAAGGCGATAACCCCGGAGACCGCGCTACTTTTTTCCAGGGCACTGGGGACGACCGCCGAGTTCTGGCTTAACCTGGAAGCGGCCTACAGGCTTGACCTGCTGCACAAGGGCGGAAAGGATGGCGACCAGGTTGCGCGCAAGGCCTTGTTATACAGCATCGCCCCTGTCAGGGAACTGACAAAACGCAACTGGATCAGAAGGACAAAGAATATCGAAGAACTCGAAAGGGAGGTCTGCAGCTTCTACGGGATCGCCAGCCCGGGAGAGCAACCGAAGATATCCGCCAATTTCCGCAGATCCGATGCGGGTGTGGCGGATGCGCCGTCGTTGCTCGCATGGGTGCGGAAGGCCGAACTCGAGGCAGGGAGGCTGGATTGCCGGCCTTTTGATTCCGGTAGACTCCGTGCTTCCATCAATGAACTGCCGGCATATTCCTCCGACGAGCGGAAGGCTTCAGTGATTCAGGGCACGCTTTGCGATTTCGGGATACGGCTTGTTTTTGTTGCCCACCTGCCCCGGACGAGGGTGGATGGGGCTGCCTTCTGGCTCGATAAAAGTTCTCCGGTCATCGCCATGTCCCTCAGGCTGGACAGGATAGACAACTTCTGGTTTACCCTGATGCACGAGCTGCTGCATATCATTGAAGGATCTAAAAACGCGACAGGCTATCTCGACCAGGATATCGCGAATGAACCCGAGACTGAAGTCGAAAGAAGGGTCAACCAGAAGGCCCGCGACCTGCTGATACCCAGGACCAGGTTCGATGCCTTTGTGAAGAAGACCCGGCCTTTCTTTTCGAGGGCGGCTGTACTCGCCTTTGCGCTGGAACTAGGCATCCATCCCGCAATTGTGGTCGGGAGGCTACAGCATGAAAAGCTGATTCCCTTCACCAACCTCCGCAACCTGCTCGGTAAGGCAAGCCCGCTTCTTGTAGGGAGGAAGTAAGGAGAAGTTCTCCATAGAATGACTCGTATAGTCGGTATTGTCATTATCCTGTTGACGGTGATGTTTCTATCGGGCGCTGAGGGGGCTCGGAAGATTCCGAAGTCCTTTTCCTATCTGAAACAATTGGACGTGGGAGCAGCCGTGGGGGAGGGCAGGGGTTACACAATTATATACTACAACGCAAAGATTTCGAAGGCCTTGAAATACAGCATTGAATTCTCCGATGAAGCCGGAGCTTCTGTACGGGCCATCGAAACGAAGATCGATAGCACGACTCACGACGTATACGTCATCGATTATAACGCCGGGCCCAGTGGCGATCCCAAATTTATCATTTATCGAAAGATCGATCATGCACTCAAAAAACTCGCATCCATTCCGGGAGACAATTTAATCATTCCGGGCGATGGGAATGTGTACGTCTCAGGAGAATCCGACGATTTCTTTGACAGACGTCGTAAATATGTCCTGAGCGAAGGAACTCTGAAGGAGGTTCCTCAGCCATATTATTATGTCGGCCTCAGAACAAGGAACGTAAAGCCGCTGAACATATATTCTGACAGGGACTATCAAATCAAAGTTACCCATCTGCCGGCAGGCTCCGAAATAGAGGTGCTTGTTGCGAGCTTGAGAAAGCAATTCGAATACGATTTCCTGATCAAATCTCCATATGGCTTGACCGGGTGGGTAACTGTAGAAGGGCAAGACGGTATGTGCGGTACAGAGAGCATCAAAGGCATCTGCTTTCATGGTGACTGAAAAAAGTATGCCGGCACCGTGTAGGACAATCCTTACGGGCATGAGGGTGGTCTCCCGATACTTCACGCCCCTGACCGGTGCTATGATCTATTCAGATATCATGGATGGTGCGGCGGCGGAAGATGTATCAGGAAAGGGACGGGTTCCCTGATCTGGCAATGTCGGATCAACCTCTACCAAAGGAGACGGTATCATGAAGACAAGCGGTTATAAGGCGAAAATTGCGGTTATCCTGCTCCTCTGTTTTTCAGCGGGCCTGATCGGCGGCTGTGCAACGGAGGGACAGACGGGTGCACTCAAGGGCGCAGGCGTAGGAGCACTCATCGGCGGCCTCGCCAATATGCACGGCTCCTGGGGAGCGTCGGCAGTGCTCGGCGCCGGTGTCGGCGCGGGAATCGGCTATCTCCTCGGCGATGAAAAGGACAGGGAGCGCGCCGCAAGGCGGAGGGCGGTGACACGGGAGGAGATGGAACCCCTCGCAGGAACCACCTGGCAGGTCATCAGTGTTGCGCCCCGGCAGGAGAGACCTTACAAGTCGGTCGTTTCCCACTTCAGGGATGACGGCATCGTCGTGACGACGAAGACGAACATGGACGGGAGAATCGAAAGGTCTACTGAACGGTACCGCATCGTGGGGTCGACTCTGATCCTGAGCCAGCCGGATTACGTCGAGAATGCGAAGTTCAGGATCGAAGGGGACAGATTGTTCATAGACTACGGAAACGGGAGCACTGTTCTGCAGCGCATCAGTTGATCGCGGAGGCGGCCCGGCCTCAGGATTCCGGTTTCGTTGACAAAAAACGCAGACCGTTTTATAGTTTAATCATGTAGCCGAGATCCATTCAAAGAATGGATGCGGGGGACCCGGTTTTATTGGGGCGTATTCCTTGACAGGATAGGGCACTTCCAGGCCCGAGCCCGACAGCTAACCTCGTAGGCATATGGAAGGGCAAAGGCAGAAGAATAACAGACCGCCGCTTGCCGGCGGTATTTTTATTGCTCCTCGTCCTGCCCCCAAGAGGAGAACGTCGCATGTCTATCAAGAGTTTTCTCATCGGCAGTCCCATCGAGTCCGTAAAGGAAAAACACGAGCGCCTTACAAAAACGATGGGTCTCGCCATCTTTTCGTCCGACGCCATGTCCTCGGTGGCCTATGCGACAGAGGAGATACTGTTTGCTCTCGTCCTGGCAGGAACGGCGATGATCAACTACTCGCTGCCCGTGGCCTGTGGCATCTCCGCGCTCATCGCGATTGTGGCGATGTCCTACTACCAGACGATCCACGCATATCCGAACGGCGGCGGCGCCTACATTGTCGCAAAGGACAACCTCGGCACATACCCGGGTCTTATTGCCGGGGCCGCGCTCCTCATAGACTATGTCCTGACGGTCACGGTCAGCGTCTCTGCAGGGATTGCGGCCATCACCTCCGCGTTTCCAGTGCTCCATGCTCATAACGTCGTTCTCTGCCTTATTTCTATCGGGATCATCATGATCGGCAACCTCCGGGGGGTGAGGGAATCTGCCAAGATATTCTCCGTGCCGGCTTATATCTTTGTAGGGGCGCTTCTACTTCTCATCGTGTTCGGGCTCGCAAAGTACTTTACCCTTCCGCACCCGCCTGCCCCTGAGTTCAAACACGCAACGTCAGATATACTGCCTGTCTTTGTCATCCTCAGGGCTTTCGCCTCGGGCTGTGCCGCGCTTACCGGGATCGAGGCGGTGGCAAACGGAGTCCAGGCCTTCAGGCCCCCAGAGGCGAAGAATGCGGGCATCACCCTGATCTGGATGGCGGTGATACTAGGCACGCTTTTTATGGGCATCACCTTTTTGGCCGACCACTTCGGCGTCATGCCGAATGAAAGCGAGACGGTCCTGTCGCAGACCGCACGGGCGATCTTCTCGAAGGGCATCATTTACTACATCATACAGTTCTCGACCGCCCTCATCCTCATCCTCGCGGCCAATACCTCGTTTGCCGATTTTCCGCGGCTCTCGTCGATCATGGCCTCAGACCGCTTTCTTCCGAGACAGCTGAGCAGCAGGGGAGACAAGCTCGTCTTTTCGAACGGGATCCTTATCCTCGGACTGTTTTCGATCATACTGATCGTCATTTTTCGCGGCGACACCCATGCCCTGATACCTCTTTACGCGGTCGGAGTCTTCACCGCCTTCACCCTTTCCCAGGCCGGTATGGTGAAGCACTGGTTCGTGCATAAGGGCGAGGGATGGCGGAAGAGTGCGGTGATTAACGGGGTCGGTGCGGTGACAACGGCCGTTGTCCTTGTCGTCATCGCTATGACAAAGTTCATGCACGGGGCCTGGATCGTCATCATCGCCATCCCCGGCCTCGTCTATCTGACGATGAAGATTCATGAGCATTACCTGGCTGTTGCCGACCAGCTCTCCACGGAATGCCTTACCGGCTTGAGGGAGTTTAGCCACCACACTGTGCTGATCCCTATTTCGGGAATACAGATGGCGGTCCTCAATGCGATCAAGTACGCCAAGGCCCTTTCCGATGATGTTTCCGCGGTATACGTATGCATAAACCCGGTCGAGACCGAAAGGGTGAAGGCCAAATGGGACGCGCACTGCATGGGCGTACCACTGGTTATCCTCGAATCCCCGTACCGCTCGGTCATCGAGCCGCTTGTGGATTATATAGAAGAGGTGAAGGCGGACCACAGGGACGGCGTCATTACGGTGGTGCTTCCGGAGTTCGTGCCGGGCAAATGGTGGCATCATCTGCTCCACAACCAGACTGCCCTTCTGATAAAGGGGATAATCCTTTTCAAAAAGGGCGTTGTCTCGACAAGCGTCCCGTTTCACCTGACAAAGTAACGTCAGCGGCATTCCCCGGGCAGGGATAAAGTATCGCGCCTGATTTTCCGATATAATAGGAAAGGACGGACTAGGAAGATGAATATAAGCGGCATATCGGTCAGCGCCCTGCTCGCCTATGAAAAGAAACTGGGCGTGACGGCGAACAATATCGCCAATATGAACACCGAAAACTTCAAGCCCTCAGAAGCGGCGACAAATGAGAGTCCCCACGGCGGTGTGTATGTTACCATCAGACAGCTCGACCTCCCTGAAGTCGATATCGCAAAGGAGATGGTGGATCTGATGATCGCCAAAAACGGGATCCAGGCGAACATCAAGGGCATACAGACCGGCGACGAGATTACCAGGAGCATCCTCGATATCAGGGTTTGAGACCCCCTCCCCTTCGACCGGAAGAGGTTCTGCGGTATACTGGAGTACGGTCAAGGAATAATGGATATCACCAGACTGCAGAATGATTCCTCCGGACCCCGTATCGTCTTTCGGACGAGATGTCTGACCAAGGTCTACGAGATGGGGGCGTTGAAGGTGCACGCCCTGCGCGGGATTGACCTGGAATTCTATGCCGGGGAACTCGTCGTCCTCCTCGGCCCCTCGGGCAGCGGAAAATCTACACTCCTGAACATCCTCGGAGGCCTTGACACGGCGTCCGGCGGGCAGGTGACGTACCTCGGCAAAGACCTGACAAGGGCGGGAGACCGTGAGCTGACCGAATACAGGAGATATCACGTCGGCTTCGTCTTCCAGTTCTATAACCTTATTCCGAGCCTCACCGCGATAGAGAACGTCGCCGTCGTGACCGAGATCGCAAATAAACCGATGAAACCGGAGGACGCACTTGCGGTCGTGGGGCTGGCCGACCGGCAGGACCACTTTCCCTCCCAGCTCTCCGGAGGGGAACAGCAGCGCGTGGCGATCGCGCGCGCAATCTCCAAAAACCCCGACGTCCTGCTCTGCGACGAGCCGACCGGCGCGCTCGATTCAGCCACAGGCGTTGTCGTACTCGAGGCCCTGGAGCGGGTCAACCGCGAACTCGGCACCACCACCGTTATCATCACCCATAACGTCGATATCGCCGGTATGGCAGACCGAGTGGTACATCTGAGCAACGGCCTCGTCACCACAATCCACAAAAACACGTCCAGAAAATCCCCTGCCGACCTCCACTGGTAGTTGTGAAGGCGCTCGATCATAAACTCTGGCGGGACCTCTGGAAGATGAAGGGGCAGGCCCTCGCGATTTGTCTCGTCATAGCAAGCGGAGTCTGCACCTATGTCATGCTTATCTCGACGATGCAGTCCCTGAACGTGACAAGGGACATGTTCTATGGGGACTACGGGTTTTCGGACGTGTTTGCGCCTCTGAAGCGCGCGCCTGAGAATGTCGCCAGGAGGGTGACGGAGATCCCCGGCGTCAGCCAGGTCGAGACGAGGGTCGTCGCCAATGTGAAGCTCGACGTCAGGGGTTTCCCGGAGCCGGTCAACGCGAGGCTGCAGTCGATTCCCGACGACGGGAAACCTGTCCTCAACAGGCTTTTCATCAGGAGGGGAAGGTCAGTAGACCCGGCAAAGGATAACGAGGTGATCGTCAGCGAGGCCTTTGCCGATGCCCACCGGTTCTCGCCCGGAGACAGCCTCGGGGCCGTCATCAACGGCAGATGGAAGACCCTCGTCATTGTCGGGATCGCCCTTTCGCCCGAATTTGTCCTCCAGACCAGGCCCGGAGCGATCAGCCCGGATTACAAGAGATACGCCATACTCTGGATGGGCCGCACTCCACTCGGCACCGCCTATAACATGAAGGGTGCGTTCAATGACCTGGTGGTGACACTTTCCCCGGGTGCGCGCGCAGAAGATGTGATCAGCGGTCTCGATAACCTGCTCGAACGCTATGGGGGACTCGGGGCCTACAGCAGGGAAAACCAGATCTCGCACCGGTTTCTGACCGAGGAATTCAAACAGCTCCAGAGGTCTGCCCAGATATTCCCGGTCATCTTCATCGCCGTGGCAGGGTTCCTTCTGAACGTCGTGATCAGCAGGACGGTCAGCACCCAGAGGGACCAGATCGCGGCACTGAAGGCCTTCGGCTACGACAACCTCAGTATCGGCATACACTATGTGAAAATGGTGCTTCTGATCGTACTGATCGGGGTAGCGATAGGCATAGGCGCCGGCATATGGCTCGGCCGGGGCCTCGGCCGGATCTATATGGAATTCTACCGTTTCCCGTATCTCATGTATGAGCTGAAGCCCTCGGTGGCTATTACTGCGGGAATGATCAGTATCTTCTCGGCCCTCGCTGGGACGCTCTTTTCGGTCCGGGCTGCAAGTCTTCTGCCTCCTGCCGAGGCGATGAGGCCGGAGCCCCCGGCCAGGTTTCGCAGGACGGTCCTTGAGCATATAGGTCTCGGCAGGGTACTTTCCCAGCCCACGAGGATCATACTGCGCAATATGGAGCGAAGGCCGGTGAAGACTATGCTCACCGTAACGGGCATCTCCCTGTCCTCGGCGGTCATGATAGCCGGGATGTTTTCGAAGGACGCCGTCGACTTCATGGTGGATGTCCAGTTCAGACTTCACCACCGCGAGGACATGTCCGTCACCTTTGTCGACCCGGCATCAAAGAAGGCGCTCTATGAGCTGAAGAGGATGCGCGGGGTCGTATATGCCGAACCGTTCAGGTCGGTCCCCTGCAGGCTGAGGTTCGGGCACAGGAGCTACCGGACATCGGTAGAAGGCATAGAACAGGGCAGCAGGCTATACCGTCTCCTCGACATGAGTCTGCAGGCGATAGACGTACCCCGTTCGGGGATCATACTGACCGACTACCTCGGGTCGATGCTCGGGATACGCGGTGGAGACATGCTGACGGTCGAGGTGCTTGAAGGGAATAGGCCTGAAATCAGGGTCCCGGTGGCGGGTCTCGTCAAGCAGTATATAGGCCTGATGGGCTTTATGGACCTGTCAGAACTCAACAAGGTGATGAAGGAAGGCAATGCGATATCGGGCGCCTATCTGTCGGTGGATGAGAAGTACCGGCCGGAGATTTATCGCAGGCTGGTCGAGATGCCGAGGGTCGCAGGCGCGGTCGTCAGAAAGGACGAGATCAGGAACTTTTATGAGACGCAGGCCGAGGCCCTCCTCTTCTTTACGTTTGTGGCATCGGTCCTCGGCGGCATCATCGCCTTCGGTGTCGTCTATAACAGCGCCCGGATCTCGCTGGCGGAGAGGAGCCGCGAACTTGCGAGTCTCAGGGTGCTCGGATATACCCGGGGTGAGATATCCTATATATTCCTCGGCGAGCTGGCATGCCTGACCCTCGTTTCGATACCACCGGGGTTCGTCATCGGCAAGGGGATATGCATATATGTCGCAAAGGCGCTCGAGTCCGACCTTTTCAGGATTCCGGTTATAATAGGAAACGGGACATATGCCCTTGCGGCTGCAGTCGTTCTCGTCTCTGCCTGCCTCTCCGGGCTGATTGTACGCCACAGGCTGGACCACCTGGACCTCGTAGCGGTCCTCAAGACAAAGGAGTAGATTATTCATATGCAGGCTGCCACACGCAGGAGAATCCTGATCATCGCGGTATTTGCCGCTGTCATCATCTCACTCGTCTACGGCTTCATGCCGAAGTCCGTCCCGGTGGACCTGGTCAGGGCAGTGCGGGGACCGATGAATATGACGATCGAGGAAGAAGGCAAAACTAGGGTGAAGGACAGGTTTGTGGTCTCCGCCCCGGTCAGCGGATATATGAGGCGGATCGATCTGGAGGTCGGCGCTGTGATAAAAAAGGGCCAGGTCGTGGCGGTGCTCGAACCTCTGCGTTCGGGTGTGCTGGACCCGAGGAGCCGTGCCGAGGCAGAGGCTTCTGTTGCTGCGGCTCAGTCCGCACTGAATTCTGCCGAGGAGAAGGCTCGTGCGGCAACAGCGGACGCGGAGTATTCACGCAAAAGCCTTGTCCGCCAGAAGAAGCTTTATGAGTTGGGGTATATCGCCAGGGACAATTATGAACAGGCAGAGACCGAGATGGCCCGCTCGGAGGCGAACCGGCTCGCCTCCGAGGCCGCGGTGAAGTCCAGCCGGGCCGAGCTTGCACGCTGCCGGGCAACGCTCCGTTATTCCG
This sequence comes from Nitrospirota bacterium, assembly GCA_021814475.1. Classification (GTDB taxonomy): domain Bacteria; phylum Nitrospirota; class Thermodesulfovibrionia; order Thermodesulfovibrionales; family UBA6898; genus PALSA-1316. The sequence continues at coordinate 5,867 of JAKAIE010000061.1, read as the reverse complement.
CTGCCGAAGGTGCTGTTGACCGTGAACGTATCATCGCGGTGCGGGCCCCTGTCGAAGGCAGGGTGCTGAAGCTCCAGCGAGAAAGCGAGGGGGCGGTAAATACCGGCGATCCTCTTGTCGATATCGGCAACCCCGGGCTTATCGAGGTGAAGGTGGAGGTGCTTTCGGCCGACGCGGTCATGATAAAAACTGGCACCCCGGTTCTCTTCGAGAGATGGGGCGGTGATGTTCCCCTTTCAGGTGTGGTCCGCATCGTTGAGCCGGAGGCGTTCACCAAGGTTTCCAGTCTCGGGGTCGAGGAGCAGCGGGTGCTTGTGATCGCGGACATCACCTCTGTATCAGAGGAATGGAAGAGGCTTGGAGACGGCTATCGCGTAGAGGCAAAGTTCATCATATGGGAGGGAAAGGACGTATTCCAGGTCCCTGTCAGCTCCCTCTTTAGGAAAGGGGACGGTTGGGCAGTCTTCGTGAATGACAACGGGAGGGCCAGGATGAAGGCCGTGTCCGTCGGACACCGGAACGGCCTGGTCGCAGAGGTTTTCTCGGGGCTGTCAGAGGGGCAGGAGGTGATCGTGCATCCCGATGATGCGGTCAGCGACGGGGTGCGCATAAGGGCCAGACAGAAGAAGTAGCTTCTTGCGGTTTTGTCCAGGTCAGTACATATCTACTATACTAACCGGAAATGAAAATGTTCCTCCTTCTATTTTTTGTTTTCATTATGGGGTTCCTCGCGGCGATCCCGGCGGGCCCTGTGCAGATTGAGGTGATCAGACGCTCGGTAAACGGTCACCTGAAGACCTCCCTCATGGTGATTCTCGGGGCGTTCCTCGTCGATATCACGTACGGCTTCGTCGCCTTTTTCGGCATCGCCCCGTTTCTCGAAAGGCCGGTCGTCCAGTCGGTCTTCTGGTTAGGTGGCAGCGTTATCCTGGGCATTCTGGGGGTCCTGACGATCCGGCACAGCAGGCGGGAAAACGGGCCTCATGTCCCTTCGGCGCTCCTCAGTAGGAAACGCTGGTCGCTCCTGAGCGGCGTATCTCTTTCCATGATGAACCCCGTGATGATCCTCTGGTGGCTTTCGAGCCTGAATATCTTCAAGGATATCGGGCTCGTCCCTGCCTTTACGCCTGCCGAGGCGCTCTCATATCTGGCTGCAGGGGGGCTCGGCCTCGCTTCCTACCTGGTGATCCTGGCGCTTGTCCTCTATCGTGCGAAAAACTTTATATCACTCAGGAAGATGCGCCAGATCAATACGGCCCTCGGTGTCTTTCTCCTTCTGCTTGCAGGATATTTCTTCGTGCATGCGGCGATGAGCTTCTTTGGTTGATCGGTTTCTCTCAGCCGTCAATCATCACAACGCAGCAGATCATCGCCACCGCCCATACGATATCGGAAAGCGCCAGCTGGTACTCGCAGGTGGAGTCGAAGAAGAGATCGACCCTCTGGGGGAACTCCTCGTCTTCGAGCCAGAGGATCATCGTGACCGGCACCCGCGGTAGAGGGTAGAAGCGGAGATAGGCGTCGCCGTAGCCTTCGAGGACTTCTGCCCCGTATTCCCTGCCCTTGCGGATGAAGCCCTCCCTGTCCCTGCCGAATTTTTCTGCGATCACGTCCAGAGGCAGGACATGCGTCCCGGTCGTGAAGCGGTGGCCGCCTTTTACGTCTACCGGGCGTATCAGCCTGCCTGTCGGCGGGATATCCTTTGCGTTCGCCATGTACCAGAGGACAGAGAGCCTGAAGAAGTCTTTCAGTTTTCCTAGGAAGATGGCTCCCCGGCCAGAGGGGCAGGCGATCAGCATCTCACAGGGGTTCACGTGGAAGTCTGTTCCGAAGGAGCGGAGCAGGTAGGCCTCCGCCTCCTCGTCGAAGACGGTCTTTGTCCTGCGCGTGACGTCCTCACGCGAAAGACCGCATACGAGTTCCCAGGCCTTCTCTTCGCCGTGCTGTATCTTTATCGGTATCAGTTCCATGGATCAATGGTGATGTTTTTTCTCTTTTCTTTCGACCACGCAGTAGATGCCACCCTCCCTGAGCCCGGGCTTGAAGCAGCCGTTGCAGGAGATGCAGGTGGCGCTGGCGCTGTCTCCCCGCCTCCAGCGTTCCGCGAGGCGAGGTTCGCGTATAAAAGGTCTGGACATGGAGACATAATCCATGCCCTCCCCGAGTGCTTTTTCTACGATTGAGGGAGACCGGAAGCCGCCTACGACCATCACCGGACACTTCACCGCTTTTTTTATCTCCCTTGCCGGATCGAGATTGTAGGCCTCCTGGTCGGGCCTGTCGATCTTCCTGCGTACCGGTGTCTTGTCGCCCGAGGCCGGCGTGCCTCCCGAGACCTCAATCGCATCGACCTCCTCTGTGTCGAGCAGCCGGGCCGCGAAGACCGCATCCCCTGTCGAGAGACCCTCTGCAAGGTTGTCCGATCCGTTCAATTTGACAAGGACCGGGAACCCGGGTCCTACCTCAGAACGCACCCGGCGGTACACCTCGAGGAGAAAACGGCAGCGGTTTTCGATCAGGCCGCCGTATTCGTCGGTGCGACGGTTTGTATGAGGAGAGAGAAACTGACTGATCAGGTACCCGTGGGCAGCATGCAGCTGCACCGCGTCGAAGCCGTATTCCTTTGCCCTTCCGGCCGCAGCCCCAAAGGCCTCGATCAGGTCACGGATGTCAGACAACCCCATCTCCCGCGGTTCCTCGGAGAATTGCTCCACCCTGACCGCCGAGGGAGCCAGCGGCCTCGTCCCCGCGTTCCGCGTGTCCGTCTGCCCTCCCGCGTGGACTAGCTGCATGCAGATCTTCCCGCCTTTGTCATGGACCGCATCGGCCAGCCGATGCATTTCGGGGGCGAAGTCGTCGGTATGGATTCCCATCTTGCCGGGCATCTGTTTCCCGTCCCGGCGCACAAAGGCATAACCCGTGATTATCAGACCGACGCCGCCTTCGGCAAGATCCCGGTAACAGGAGACGAGTCTTTCGGTCGGCCTCCCGTCCTGATCGCACATGCCTTCCCATGTGGCCGAACGTACCAGCCTGTTTGCGAGCGACATCCCATTGATCGTGGTTTTTTCGAATATGCGGTTCATGAGTATTCCTCCTCTATGCAGCGGTCTTGCTACGCCTATTGTAGCAGGATCGGAGATGGGGTGAAATGGCTGGAAATTATGCCCTATTCGTTCAGTTTCCGGGCGAGATCCTTCGCCGGTGCGAATACGAATTTCTTGCCCTCTTTCCGCATCTCAAGCAATCCCATATCCTTGAGCGCAAGCAGGTCTGTACGCGATGTCTGATACGTTACGCCATGTACGTTCGCATGTGCCTCTATGGTGTAGATCTCAATCGGTTTTTCGAGCGCGCTTGCTAGCAGTGCCCTCTGCCTCAGATTCAGGGAAGGATATACCGCGGCGAAGCGGTATGCATGTTTCTTCTCTTTTTGTTTTCTTTCAATGTATGAATTCAACGACTCCAGCGCCTTGTGTATGGCCCTGAGGTTGTATACGATGAAATAGGTGGCGTCGTTATCATCTGTTTCAGAATACAGGAAAGCCCTGTAATATTGCGGTCGTGTGCTTAATATCGCGGTGGAGACCGATGTATATTCGAAGAGCCAGTAGTCATGTTTCAGCATGTACCAATAAAAAAGGGCGCGGGCGGTACGACCATTCCCGTCCATGAACGGGTGTACATAGGCAAGCCAGAAATGTATAAGTATCCCCTTTATGATCGGGTGTACGAATTCATCTCCCCCATCGCTGTTAGCATAAACGCACATGCTTTCCATCGAAGCGGGGATGTCAGCCGCTTTGGGCGGTATATGAAGGATTTGGCCGTCACTGTCAAAGACATGGATTTCATCATCGGCAGCAGTCCTGAACCTGCCCGCCCATGAAGGTTCTTCCAGTGTGTCGCTGGTCATCGAGGCATGGATGCTATGGATCAACTCCACCGAGAGCGGTTCTGAAAGATGGTTTTTTAGCATCTGCATTGATCTATAATTGTTATATATCATCTGCTCGGAGCGGTCTTTAGGTTTTCTTCCTGTCCTTAGCATGTCTTTTGCGACAACCCTTGTGGTGACGGCCCCCTCGATCTGGCTGGATGAAATCGCCTCCTCGACCAACGACCGGATCATATACCGCTGTTTTTCTTCGGAATGCACTGATGGGTCAGTGACCAGAATTGACCCGCCTGCTTTCTGATCAACGAAATGCAGTTCCCTCTGCACGGAATCCGGGAGCCAAAAGCCGAAGAGGTTTCCCTTTGAGTCTGAGAGCGGCACATTTTTTTTCTGGAAAAATCTCGATGCCTTTAATATCGCCCATGCTGTTTCCGGGGAGATTCCCTCCGGCATCGGCTGATACTTGAAGTCGTCCCAGTAGAAGTACTCTTTGTTGGCTTTTTTGATGACATCTATGGTTCGGGTTGCCAGATCAGGGCTGAGGGATTCCTGCAGCACCTTTCTCCAGTCCGGAGCTTTTTCCGGTATTTTCAATGAGTTATCTCCAATTACTAATTTGATATCAGTTAGTAGAATATTAGTATTTAATGTTTCTGACAGTTAAATACTAATTAATTTTACAATAGGAGTTGGCTTTTGTCAATAACTACTAATTATAAGGCAATTAGTAGTAAATTAGTAGTTAGATCGAAACATTGGGTGGCAAGAGAATTTGAGATGGAATAATGAGACGGTGTCGGCAAGGGCTCGAGGGTACGACAGTATGTCATTCCTGCATACCAAGCGCTGATTCGACAATAAAGTCCCTCACCGCACGGTCAAAGAGGATAGCCGCGTGGTTGACAGGGAAATCCCTGTGCTCATCAGCATAGGGGAGCCTCGCACTTGCTGCGGTTACGAGGCCGTCTCCGAGGCCTTCCCTCATTTCTTCGGGGATGAGTCTTCCCGGGACGACCTTTGCGAGAAGGTCGGGGAGCCCAGGAAGGACGGGCTTGGCGAGGTCAGGGTTCGTGCCCCCGACAGAGATATACCTTGCACCCTCCTGTTTAGTATCACGAAGAGTCGAGAAGAAATCCGAGCCGGGAAGGAGTTCCCTGAGGCCGCTGCTGCTGAGGAATCCAAGTATCCTCTGGAACGCGGTGTCTATCTCGCGCCTGCTGAGTCCCTTCGAAAGCTGATAGACAAGGGAGGTGAGGGGGGAGATGAAGACCGGCCAGCGGGCCATCGAGGTGCCGAGGTGGGGCGTGGCCAGGGTGATCAGGCCCCTCGGCGGTCCCAAGGGGTCTTCGAGATACTTTCTCGTGATCAGACCGCCCCTGCTGTGGCAGATGAAGATAACCCCGTTTCCCGTGTATGCCCTGTGCTCCTGAAGAACGTCGCCGAGTTCCTTTACCGCCGTCTCCATCGGCCCGACCGGCCTCGACTGGGTCCAGGCAAGGAGGCTGAACCCGAGATCCTTAAGATCTTCAAACGGGGTAATGAGAGCGTTGTTCCCGTAGAGGAGGATGCGGAGGGGATATCTGCCCCCCAGGATCTTCGCCTTTTCCGGGTCAGTCCATGCCTTCATATTCATCCCCATGCCGTGAACAAAGACGGCCAGGGGCCTGCTGTTGTCACCCTTGTGGAATATGATCTCCGGGATCATAGTGGCCTCCAGGGAATCATACCACGATGTGGGCGGTTTCGTTATTGTACGTCCGTCTGGCCTTCGTCCTGACCATCATTTCCGGTGCTATAATAAAAGCAGTTGCAGACCCGAGAGAGGAGATTGTTCCTGTGAGTAGAACTAAACCGCTGCGCGGTGGTTAGGAAGTCCTAGCGTTTTCTCAGGGCAGAGATCTTTATCAAATTATCAAATGTAGCTTTGTTACCCCCTCCTTGTTGATCAATCGAAGTCTTTTTACAATCT
>JAKAIE010000060.1 GCA_021814475.1 Nitrospirota bacterium | reverse complement strand
TTGCCCACATGTCAATTGTGGATCGTTCTTCCGGTGATAACATAATTTGGGCTGCCGTTCTGCTCATATATTCACTATACATGAGATTCACCCTATTGTAAAGCTATTTATGAGACACTACACTAGCATACCTCAAGTCTCACCAGAACGACGACAAAGGCTGGGGAAGCGATGGAGAGAGCAATATCGAAGCAACGGCACGCGTTCTTTCGAACTTCAATAAGTTTAAGGGAAGTTACCCGGCAAACGACTTTATGGCTTCAGGCACTTCGTGGCTTCTTCAACGACAGAATCCTGATGGCGGCTTCGGCAATAGCCCCAGTACAATTTATGACACTGCGCGGGCCATCCTCACGCTTGCGGAACTCGACACCGCCAAGGATAGCAGCAGCAAGGCAGTCGGTTACATACTGGCCTCTCAATCCGGGGACGGAAGCTGGCAGTCAAGCCCATTTCAGACCGCGCTGGCAGCTGAGGCTATATACACGGCAACGCTTGCCCCTGATCTGGCAATAAAGGCTACGGACATAACATTTGATCCGGGTTCAATCTCTGCACTTCCCACTACGGTTGTTCTGGGCGCCTCTATCTCCAACCTCGGCAGAACGGCGATGCCTCAGGCCAGGATAGCGCTCTACGAAGGTGACACAGGACCCACTGTCAAACTGGCGGAACAGGCAGTGTCATTTCCGGGGAGCTCGTCTGTCAAAGTATTCTTTCCGATAATGTTCGACGATCAGAAAAAGCGCACCTTCCATGTCATTGCAGATCCTGATAATCTGATTGCAGAATCGGACAAATCCAACAATACAGCCTCGAAGACTTTTCAAGTTCCGGCCGGTATAATGCCCGACCTTGCCATCAACGCATCAAGCATCTCATTTATTCCTCAGACTATTACTACCTTACCTGCAACGCTCGCCGTCAATGTCGATATCTCCAACCTTGGGACCTCGCCGGTTTCCCAGGCAACTGTTGCGCTTTACGACGGGGATGTCTCCGACGCAAACAAGATCGGGGAACAGGTCGCCGCATTCCCAGGCAGTGCAAATACGACTGTAACCTTTCCCGCTGCCATAACGGATGGACGTGAGAGGGTCTTTACCGTGGCCGTTGATCACCTGAACCTTATTAAGGAATCTGATAAAACCAACAATGTGGCAGTAAAAAGCATCAAACCGGTGGTGCAGGCGCCGTCCGATTTGTCTATTATAGACAGCGACATTACTTTTGCCCCGGCGACAATCGGCACTATACCGATGGCGGTTACTGTAAAAGCCAGGATATCCAATTTCGGAACAACTCCGGTACAGACCTTCACCGTAGCCCTATATGACGGAGTGATTTCCGCCCAAAACAAAATAGGTGATACGACGGCATCGGTCCCGGGCGACAGTTACACAGAGATCAGCTTCACAACGACGGTCAGTGATGCAAACGATCATAAGTATATAGTAGTCATAGATCCTGACAACAAGGTTCAGGAGTCGGTAAAGACCAATAATACCGCCCGGAATGTGCTTAAGAACAACCTGGTCTATGATTTCGAGATACTGCCAGGCTATATAACAGTTTCACCCAATCCCGCCGACCTCGGGCAGAATGTGACAATCAGCTCAAAGATATCCAATAAAGGGAGGCAGAACGCCTATAACGTACACGTCCGTTACTATTTAGATCTGCCGGGCGCGCCTTTTGACATCGCGACGGAAACAGTTGACCTGCCGGCCGGCGGATCGATCAATAAGGATGTAATCTGGAAGACAAGCAAAGCAGGGGACACCATCCCTGTTACGGTTTACGTCGATCCGCTAAATGAGTTTACCGAGGTTACCAAAACCAATAATGGCGCATCAACAGTTCTGACGGTCAATGGCCCCACAGATCCGAATCTGACCGTCTCATATAAAGATATCTCTACTACTCCAACTCAGCTTGTTGAGGGAGGCAAGGCCACGATCTCTGCTGTTGTGAAGAATTCAGGCTACTCGGCCGCATCAAATATTGCCGTGAACTTATACATCGGGAATCCGGCAACGGATGGGGTGCTGCTTGTGACCAGGACTATCTCCTCGCTAAATCCCGGAGATAGCACGACGCTCACTGCCGATTGGAATAATATCAGCCCGGGTTCAAAGATTATCTACGTCAGGGTAGACCCGAACAGTCTCATCAAGGAAACTACAAAAAACGATAACGATGCATTCATTACTATTAATGTCCTGAGCCTGCCTGACCTTGCGGTCTCAGTCAGTTCGCTTCAGTTTAATCCCGCAGCGCCAAAGGACGGGGATATCGTGACCATTTCAGTCACGGTGAAGAACCTGGGGGATCAGTTGGCCTCGAATATTAACGTAAAGATTAGCGATGAGGCTGCGCTCATCGGCACGCAGAATATCCCGGCCATGGCCGGAGGCGGTCAGGCTTCGGTATCGGTCCCATACGACACCAAAGGCAAAAGCGGAGCACACCAGATAACGGTTCAGGTCGATCCGGACAATCTGATCACGGAGAGAAGCAAGGACAATAATATTGCATCAAGAACATTCGGGGTCCAGGACGCGAGACTCTGGGTCACGGAGCCCTATATATCACCGAACGGAGATGGGATAAAGGACTCAACCCAGTTCTTTTTCGGTCTCGACACCGCACAGCCGGTCAAGATAGCGATCATCAATGAACGCGGCGAGACGGTCCGGACATTCAGCGGACCTGACTTTGAGAATACGACCGGAGGAAACATTACCTGGGATGGTCTTGACGACAGCGGTATGGTTGCGGCCGACGGGCGGTATCAGATGAAAGTCCAGGACGTGCCGGGCGGAAGTACGCCCGGAAGCCTCCTTGTCACCGTCGACAACAACCGTTCTTCGATTGTCAAGGCATTGGGGACAAAATATCTCTTGCAGAGAAACCTCACCTGTTTGATGCCGGCATACGATAGCTGGCAGTGGCTGCCTGAAGATAAGGGGATACTTTTTTCGATAATGATGGCTGAGCAGAGTGACTATACCCCCGCCTATACGGGCCCCTATTCAGCCGGAATATATGCTTCATATCCGGACGGCACCGAAAGCAAGATCACCTCATGGCTGCAAAATACCTATGGCGGCAGCAACGGGAACTGGTGGTATGAAGAGAGATTCATTGGTCAGTTTTCCGTCTCTCCCGATGGCGGCAGAGTTATCTACGTACTGGACGTGTGGGACGCTTACACCAATAAAGGACGCAGAGAGCTCTGGCTGACCGATATAGATGGCCGGAACAGCAGAATGATAGCCTCGTATGAAACAGCGGACTGGGACTATAAGGATTTCATCAACGTTGTGGGATGGACCCCCGACAGCACTGGCGTCTTCTATGAACACCGTAAGCCATCGATCTATCTCTCCTTGCCGGAACTGCTGGTCGCGGACATCGATGGGGGAAACAACACCGTCATCGAAAACTCCTTGAACACAACACCCGTTGTTTCGCCCGACAGCGCTCAAATAGCCTATGCGGTATATGATCCGAACGCGTCCCAATATTTACTGAGGATATCGGACAAGTCAGGTAATAAGAGAGACCTCTATACGTCGGATCAACCGTTCCAGATTAATTGGCTCCGCAATAATGCCATAGTTCTGTTCAATTCAGGCGGAATATGGATGGTTAGCACAAGCGGAACCAAGAACGAACTAAAGTTGACTGATGATAGCCGATTCGTATCTGTTTCGTCTGATCAGAATCACGTTGTTTTTTTCCATATGACCGGCCAGGACTGTCAATATCGCTTCGTTGAGGGCACGTGGGCCTGGGTCTGCAACGACTTCGGAGACTATATGGTGGCGGACACCAGCGGCAATACCTTCTCCGTTTCCGACACAGGCAACAAGGATTGCACGCACTCCCCCTACGGGTCACCAAACTGGTCCCCGGATGGCAGGGAGATCGCGTTTTTTAATTCGTGCATTCATAATGGGGATGCTGGTATTTCCGTATTCAACCTTGCCGGGAAGGAATTGCGATATCTCACATTACCCTCCGACCGGTATATCAGCGATTGGTTTGGCAATACACATTTTATGATGTACGGTGCACAGGGGAATAGCCTTGTCGACGCATTCACCGCGGAGCAGACCATGCTGACCGTCGATATCCAGGGGCAGTCTCCGGCAGGAGATGTCTTTTACTTTTACAAAGCAATTAATCAGGGCGAGGCATGTTTTACGGGCCGGTACACCTTTTGTCCAGGCGGTTGGTGGACATGCCAGTATCATCAGAAGTACCAGGACTTATGGACCATGAAGTCCCTTCTGAACCTGACGGCTCAGTTGAGTGTCAAAAAGGACAGGTCTGGCATTACCTTAAGCGGGATAGCGACGGACCTGAACTTCGAGGGATATCTTCTGGAGTATGCAGACTTACAAAATCCGGATGTCTGGAACATTCTGAAGCCTGCTTCTGATACTCAGGTGATAAGCGACCAGTTTACAACGTGGGTGCCTCCCTATGAAGGTTCGTTTTATGTCCGGCTGAAGGTATGGGACAGGGCCGGCAACGTAGCTTTTGACAGGAAAAGGGTCTCCTGGGGGGCTTCTGCCGGCATAGCAAACCTATACACTTCAGCGGATATATTTTCTCCCAACGGAGATGGAGTAAAGGACACCGTCTCTCTGAATTTTTCAGTTCTGGAACCAGTGCATGTCGAGTTCTATTTTTACGACTCCGACAACAGGCTTGTCCGGACGATTTATAAGGATTACATATCTGCCGGTGCGGACGGCATTACGTGGGATGGCAAAGACGACTCCGGCAATATAGTGCACGACGGGAAATATACTATAAAGGTGTTCAACTACAAGTTCTTTGTCGAAACCGACACGACTCCTCCGGATGCGCATATTTCGATAAGCCCTGCAATAGAGATATTCAGCGCGGTGAATCTCGTCTACGAACAAGAGAGGCACCCCTATGCTCAGGATATAAGCGCGCTGGCTTATGACAAGAACATCAAAAAGTGGTATATAGAAGTCGGCTGGGGCGACAATCCCGTCACATGGGCTAAATATGCTGAAGGCACCGACACACTTGCGGCATTTGACATCCAGGGCAATCCTGTATTAAAGGATATAGCTATAAGAAAATTATTCCTGACCGTACTGAAACCGCTCGACAGCATCTGGAGCATTGGATCATACAAGATTACCAATGACATAGGATATTACGCCGGCGACAGATTCAGAATTACAGTTGAGGATAGTGCGGGCAACAAAAGCTCCTTTGTATCAGACTTTCAGTCTGAAAAGGCATTTCTGTACGAATGGGACAATCAGTACACCACGCAAAACAGCATACCCGCCAATCTTGCGAGACCGGGCCGGCATTATCTGGGCGGGCTTCACACCATGCGCGGTACAATAACGTCTGCTGTTCTGCAATATTCACAGAACTACAATGCAGGGCTTGGGCAGTGGACGGACTGGATTGACGCAGAAGAGATCCCTTCGGCAAGCAGCGCCTTCTTTGAATGGGACAACTCCGGACTGAATCCCGGAAAATCATTTGGCGTCAGGCAGAAGTACGTGGATAGTCACGGCCGCGAAGTTTACTCGAATGTAATTCACCCGGCGGATATGTTCGCTGCGGAGATATTATGTGATCGGGAATATCCGGGCTCCGTGGATATGCAGGTCACCAATCTGGTGTTTGCCCTGCAGAAGGCGCTGAAGTTTCAGGTCAGAAGCTACTCGGACGCCAGATTCAATTCCTGGACGGACATAGATGTATTTTCCAAAGAGACTGTCTTTAATCTTCAGACCCATTCTTTCGAGGAAGGATCAATACCGCAAGGTGTTTTTACTGTACAGATACCGACTGACATATTTCTTCTGGGAACGACCTATGAGCTGAGGATGGCGGGCATCGTCGATGATCGGATGACGCAGCTCAGCGTTCCGACAATATATCCGCCGGATAACTGTGGTATCAAGGTTGCGCTCCGGACAGATTACAAGGAAGCGGCCTGCGGCATGATATCAGGACAGGCGACTCTCGTTGCGACCGCAAACTATGACCCATACTATATTTCCCCGGTTTCCCTGAATATGTATTTCGATAAACCGGATGGACTGCAGCTTATTCCGTCTTCATCTCAGAGCATGGATACAACTGCCATGCCCGAGGGCGGATATCCCGTTAAGGCGATATTTCAATATAAGAATTCTGAAGGCGCTCAAGTGTTTCAAGCGTCTGCTTCTAGCTCACTTATTGTCGATAGGGTTCTGCCCGCAGCCGGCATCACGCATCCGGGTAAATCGTCGAGCCTTTGCCCTGTGAAAAAGACCGATTCAGAAGGAGACTGGTTAAGCATCCCCGTGGAGGCCTTTGCCAGGGACAACAATACTCTCAGCAGCTACCGGTTATATTATGGAAGAGGGGAGAATCCGGAAGCATGGGAGTCTGCCATGACTCGTGTGTCAGGCAAGGAAAAGCAGATCGAAGGCAAAGGTGCACTGCAGGGAAAGATGGGGTTTTGGAATGTAACGGGCTTTACCGACTCGGTCTACTCGCTTATGATCAAGGCCGTTGACGCAGCCGGCAATGCATACTGCGATATGACATCATTTTCGCTAGATAAATCTGTCAATATTGCATTACTCACTGAAGACAAGCGTGTCTTTTCACCAAATGGTGACGGCACTGCAGATGATGTAAGTATCGATTACAGGATTGATGAATACGCGTCTGTTGACATAAAGGTCTTCAGGTCAAGCGGGGCCGATGTCCTGGATCCTGAACCGATCAGGACTATAAGTCTTGGGACGGAACACCTGGCGGGAATGGGTTCAGCCATCTGGGATGGAATGGACGACTCGGGGAACACGGTCGCAGACGGCAAGTACGGGATTAAGGTATTTGCAACCGACTCTTGTCTTAATACCACAGCAAGATTCATAGCGGTCGAAGTAGACAATACTCCACCAGAGGTTGCCATAACTTATCCGACCTCCCCGGACAATCTCACGAACGTCGTCGAGATAAAGGGTATAGCCGACGACCTTCACTTCAGCAGTTACGTCCTGGAGGCGGCTCCGGCTGGCGGCGATGCGTGGCAGCCTATTCCGGGGAGTAACTCACCGGTCGAAACCGATACCCTAGGCACCTGGAATACGTTCGGACTCACCGGGGGCTGGACGATCAGATTGACGGCAACTGATAGCGCGGGCAATAGCAGTTCAGTTTCTGCAACCGTAAATCTCGCCAACAGAATAACACTTATCAAAGATGTCTCTGCCCTGCCTCAGCTCATTTCTCCGAACAACGATGGGAAGCTCGAATCGGCAAGTATCAGGTATGAGCTGACGGCTAACAGCCAGACTGACATCAGGATTCTTGCTGCCGACGATTCCGTTGCGAGGACCTTCTCCCGGGCAGTTCGCTCCGCAGGAGTCTATGCCCTGACATGGGACGGCAAAAACAGCAGCGGCCTTGTGGTGCCTGACGGCACATATAAGGCGCAAGTCGACGCTGCCCTGGCCTCCAACGCCGCGATTGCGCAGTCGGAGCGGATATCACTGACCGTTGATACTACTCCGCCGGTGATCGATATCAGGCAGCCAGCCGACAACGCCTATATTAAAAATAACAAAACTATTGTTTACGGCTCAATCACCGATCCCAATATGGTGTCGTATTCGATCAGCTATTCAGGCGATGCCGCCGCGCAACTTCTCGACTCGGGCAGTCAGAATAGGACGGATTATACATTCGGCAGCCTGGACGATCTTGCAGAAGGCAGATATACGTTGACGGTAATTGCCAGGGATCTGGGCGAAAACCCGGCTCAAAAGACCGTGGCCTTCACTATAGACAGGACTCCCCCAAAAGTTATCCTCAGCGCGCCGGCGGAAGGCGAAATATTTGGAAATGATAAGAGCATCATCACTATTTCGGGGAGCATTGTCGAGAAGAATCCAGAATCCTATCAGCTCCGCTTTGGAAGCGGAACTGCGCCTGCTGTCTGGACCTCTGTAGCTTCGGGCAATGCGGTGCCTGCATCACCTGCTTTGGCTTCCCTGATGGCTGGTAAAAATGACGGAGTTGCGGATGGAATATATACGCTGTCTTTACTGGCTCTGGATAAGGCCGCACAGACTGGTGAAGCGACTGCGCATATCATCATTGACAATACCCCTCCGGAAGTTGCGATAACAGTTCCCAAAGACGGAGATTATCTGAAAGCCGCAGCTGCCATTAAAGGAACAGCCCTCGATGCCAACCTTCAAAAATATACACTTGAAGTATCGGAAGGCTTATGTTCAGGCGCCTTCAGGTGGGCTCCGGTAATGACCGCAACATCCTCTGTGCGGGACGGCACACTGGGGTCGCTTCAGGCCCTGCCTCCTGACGGGAATTATTGTCTCGGGCTCGCGGCGACAGATAAGGTCGGCAATAACGCGCAAGTCATGGTCAATATGAAGATAGATACGGCGCCGCCGGCAGCGCCTGCTCTGTCGGGCGCGATCGAAAACAAAAAGAACTGTAGATTGACCTGGTCCGCAAATACTGAGGCTGACCTTGCGGGTTACGATCTTTACAGGGATGGGCAGAAAATCAACGTGGCACTTGTTCACGATACCCAGTACCTCGACCAGAACCTTCAGGAGAAGGTCTACACGTATACGATAACGGCGAGCGATGCCGCGGGAAACGAAAGCAAACCATCTAGTGGAGTAAAGCTCCGGATCGATTTCACAGGGCCGGACGCGAGGATTATGACGCCGCTGGACGGCTCCAGGATCGGCAGCATAGTGGACATAAGAGGCACGGCCTATAGCGCGGATGATTTCAGGGAGTACCGGGTTTACATAGGCGCGGGTGCCAGTCCCTCTTCATGGGTGCTCATAGGAAAATCCCCTGTACCCACCTCTTATGGGCCGTTGGCACAATGGGATACCGCGGGACTTCCTGATGAGATTGTCTATTCGGTCAGACTGGAGGCTGAAGACCTGAGCGGTAATATCAGCACCCATCAGGTAAGAGCGGTCATCGACAATATGCCGCCTGTCTCGCCTGTGCTGCTTACCGCCGTCCCAACGGGGTCAGACTTAAATCTCAGCTGGAAAACAAACACGGATGCTGATTTATCGGGATATCTGCTTTACAGGAACGATCAGCTGGCCAATGTTCAGGGGTTTGTCTCGGGGAGTCTCAAACCCTATCTCCTTAGCGCGACGTCATATACGGATAAGACTCTATCAGACGGCAGATACAAGTATTACCTGTTAGCCATGGACCAGGCTGGAAACTTGAGTAATCAGTCCAACGTGATCGAGGTTAATATAGATACTCATCCGCCGCATACGATTATTGTCGAGCCCCAGGACAAGACTAAATTCGACAAGAAGCTCATGGTGAAGGCCGAATCCCCTGACAATGATATTTCATCCGTCCAATTTCTGTATAAGAAGGCACAGGATGCTACATGGATAAATCTGGGGAGCCCTGTGACAAAAAGTCCCTATACCGCCTACCTCGATCCATCCGCACTTGGGTTATCATACGGGGACTATACCATTTCTTCCGTTTCTACCGACATGGCGGGCAATGTGGATTTGACGCCGGCATCGATAATGGTTACCTATATTGACGTAACACCTCCGGCACCTGTTCAGAACCTGCAGGCATCAGCAAATGGCAGCGACGTGACCCTGACCTGGACGGCAAATAGCGATGCCGATCTGGGTGGCTATGCTGTTTATCGGACAGCGGGCGGCTCCAGAACGAAACTCAACGTCACCGAAATCAAGGAAGGGTCATATCACGACAATGGGGTTGCTGATGGCATCTACACTTATGAGGTCATGGCAACAGATACCGCCGGCAATGAAAGCAGGCCATCGAACCAGGCCAGGGCAAGAGTGTATTCGCCTGTCATAGATCAGCCTTTTACACCCTCTGACAAGAGCGGCATTCAGATGAGAGGCGGCAATGCCGATCCCGCATCGATCGTAGAGATTTTTAATGATACAGGTTCCGGGGCAATATCTCTCGGTACGGCTCAAGCCGGCGCAGATGGACGATTCTCTTTTAACCTGACGCTCGCGGCCGCGAAAAACCGGCTGACAGCGAAGGCCTCGGACCAAAACGGAAATGTCAGCAGGGTTTCCGATACAGTTGTTGTGTTCCTAAGCGCTTATCCCTCAGCTCCCACCGGACTGGCGGCAACAGTTCGGAATTTCGACGCAGCTCTAACATGGAATGCCAATGCGGAAACCGATATCGCCGGGTATAACCTGTTCAGAAACGGGGAAAAGGTCAATGCAGATACGCCTATTACCGCGGCGACCCTCAACGCTTCCTCGACCTATTCCAACTCTGCGGCGTCGTACGCTCTAGATGGTAACGTCTCATCGGCATGGCTGTCGGATTACGGCTATGGAAGCTTCAATCCGGTCTGGCTCGAAGTCGACCTGGATTCCAGTGAATTTATAGATCAGGTCAACATTCAGTGGTTGAACGATATGAATTCCGGCAAGGACTACGAGATTCAGGCGTGGTCCGGTTATGCCTGGATACCAATTCAGAAAGTCACGGGGAATACGGGTCACAACAGCCGTTTCGACGTCAAACCGGCCTATCAGACGAACAAGCTGAGAATATACATTACCGGTACGAATGACCCATATGATTCAAAGCAGGTAGGTATCAGCGAGATTTCACCCGTAAAGGGCAATCCTATAACCCGGACTGCCTATAACGATCCCGCTTTGCACGACGGGAAATACTCTTACACCGCAACTGCGGTCAACAATAGTGGCTTTGAAAGCCTGCCGTCCGCCGGGGCAAAGGCTGAAGTCGGAGATAGCACTCCTCCTGCCGCTCCTGCTAACCTCAGTGCCGCGGTCGCCGCGTCCAATGTCAGCCTGAGCTGGACCGCCAATGCCGAGCCGGATCTCGCGGGTTACAATATTTACAGGAATACACCGCAAGGATGGATGAAGCTCAACTCGTCGCTTATTCAGGCAACTGCATATGCAGATAGCGGTTTGCCAAGCGGCAATTATATTTACAGAGTAACGGCGTTGGATGTTGCGGGCAACGAGAGCCAATCCTCAAATGAGGCGGCAGCAGTCGTTTATATTCCGGATACGGGTGAGGCTTCCAGGCCTGCGATCTTTTTCCCTACCACGCCTGGAGTTCCTTACAGCGTTCAGATCGGCAGGACTGACATATCGGGATTTGCCGAGCCCGGTGCCATTGTAGATCTTTATATTAATGGTGCAGACACCTCGCAAAGAAGGGCGACCGAGAACAATACTATTGCGCAGTATGCTTTAGACAATGGTGCCTGCAATGTTTCCATATCGCCCGACAGCAAGCATATCCTCTATACGAGCAATCACTCGATATGGCTGAAATCCTTGAGCGCGGGCGATGCGAATATGCTTGTGCCGGACGCAGACGGGTCACTGTGGTCTCCAGCGGGCGATAAGTTTGCGTATTACTATTACGATACAAACGGCAACAGTCACATAGGAATACACATGGTTGGATCCGGAAGTGCGTCCACACTCTTGCATGATGTCAATTCATACGAATACGGGCCCTCATGGTCGTCCGATGGAAATCAGATTGCTTTTGTGAGTAATAGAGGCGGCTCCGACGACATCTGGATAAAAGACCTGACCTCCGGAATGCTTAATCAGGTAACGAATGGCGGCGGAGCGGCAAATCCGCAGATCTCTCCTGACGGGCAACTGATTGGGTATTTCGTGAATACTGATTTATACACGGCCGATTTCAACAGTGGCTCACACACACTGGTTGATGGTCAGTCTGACGGATACTATCTGGCCTGGTCTCCGGATAGCTCCAGATTACTCTATAAAGTATATAGTACCGACGGAATTCCCGACCTGTATGTCTTTGATCTGGCGGCCCAAACCAAATCTCAGATCACAGATTCTACGACAGAGGTGGACTATCCGGTCTGGTCCCCTGCCGGGAATGCAATTGCATACTGGAGATGGGATGGCGGCTCGTACTCGCTTTTGCAAAAAACAGTCGGCAGGTCCGGCACGCCTGAGGTTATGCAGTCGGGACTGCAGGATTGCGGATATTTTGTTTGGCTCAGAGCCGGAGCGATGGCATATGTCATGGGGAGCGACCTTTATATTGTCGATCCAAGGGGATTGTTCAGATTTGCCGGTACGGTTCTCTCAGCCGGTGACAACGTGTTCGAAGCGACTTCAACGGGGTCCTCGGGGAAGACAGGCCCGCGGTCTGACGCGATCGTCGTGACGTTCGATGCGGCCTCAGCAGCCGACCTGGAGACCACCGCCGAAGATATATATCCTTACCCCGAGGCGCCAGTCGGCGGGCAGCTACTCGCCATTAACATTGCCGTCTGGAACAGAGGCTTAACCACGGTGCAGGATGCGGAAGCGGATATCTACATATCCGACGTCACCGGGAATGTCGCTCTCATAAAATCAGTTGTCATCCCAAAAATTGACCCTGGGACAGCCGAAATTATCGGCGCCGTGTGGGATACGACCGCCATGATAGGGACAAACAGAATAATCGTGGTCCTCGATCCCCAGGATAAGTTATCGGAAGTGACGAAAGCCAATAATTATGCGGAGAAGGACTTCCCTGTGGCAGCAAAAGAGGGAGTCGCGATGACGACATCTCTTCAGAAAGACCTCATCAAGGCGGCGGAAGATCTGATAATAAGAGTAAACATTGTAAACAGCGGAAAGACACTGGGCGGCAGCCTTGATGTACTGATAGAGGATGAGAGCGGTTATCCCGTGATTGTCCTTAAGTCGGGGAATGCGGATCTTCCCTATGGTTATCTGGGTAACACGGATCTGAGTTGGAATGCTGGCGCCACATATGCCGGAACGTATAAAGTGCACTCGGTTCTTAAGGATACTTCAGGAGTATTGGCCGAAAACATAATGCCTTTCAGCATAGCGCCTGATATCAGCGTCAAGGCCCTGTTATCGACTGACCAGGCGGATTACGGGCCTAACCAGTCTGTGGTCCTCAGTTCGACATTACAAAACAGCGGCGCCAACTATATCGTCCCGTCCATGAAGGCGACAGTCAGAATTGCCGATGCCTCAAACACCGAGAGATTCAGGAGTGAGAAAACCATCACAAATACTTTCCCCGGGGCTAAAGTAGCTTTTGATTCCACCTGGAATATCGGGCTGAATACTCCCGGCGCATATACGGCTTTCATGGACATCAGTGTAGATGGCAATCAAATTGCGGTCAGTTCGGCCACATTCAAGGTCAAAGGAACCCCCGTATTTTCAGGGACAATAGCGGCAACGCCTTCGGTCGTGGTTTATGGCGGACAACTGTCTCTGAATTACTCCGTCAGCAACGCGGGAAATGCCGACGCAACAGGTGTAGCACTCAGACTCATTGTGCTTGATCCTGAAACACGGGCTGTGATGAAACAGATTGATGAACCTGTAGATATCGCCGGCGGCGGCACGATATCCAGGCAGACCTCGCTCTCCACACAGGGCTATGGACTTAAAACGTATACCATCCTGCTTCAGGATATCACCCAAAACAGCCCGAAAGGCATTGCAGGCTCGTCTTTTGCGGTAGTCGACGGGGTTCAGCCTGTTGTCACTGTAATCTCTCCGGAGGCAGGCAGGCATTATAACGGAAGAATAGATCTGGCTGTCACCGCCACGGATGACAGCTCCGGAGTAGACAGGGTTTATTATCAGGTGGACGAAAGGGGCTGGATATCAATGCCTGTCCCTGATACCTTACCAGGAAGATATTCGGCAGTCTGGACGCCGGAGGAGACTGACGAAGGTCCGCATACAGTTTTCTTTAATGCCTCCGACAGGGCAGGGAATCTGTCTGTCCCCGTATCAACCCGCCTCACGGTCGATCTGACCTCACCCGTTATCCAGCTCTCCACTCTTTCGGACGGGTCATGGACAAACAACGAGCTTCTGAATATATCCGGCAGGACAACTGATAACGTCGGGATCACGCGTCTGGCTGTCAATGGGACAGAGACACCCGTGGCTCCGGACAGTACATTCAGTCACGCAATAATTTTACAGGACGGGCCGAATGAGATAACAGTAACGGCTGCTGACCCTGCAGGCAATAAAACTGTGGTCACAAGAACGATCAACCTCGATCGTACACTCCCCGCGGTAACAATCCTCACCCCGGCCGATAACATGAAAAGCAGGCTCACGTCGCTCGAACTTACCGGCTTCGTGGATGAGGAAGCATTGGTGACGGTGACTGTAAACGGGTCTTCTCCTGTTCCCGCTGTTGCTGAGGGAAACACCTTCAGTCTGCAGATAGCACCCTCTTATGGCATAAATACGATAGAAGTGGCTGCAACCGACCGGGCCGGCAATACAGCTGTGGCAAAGAGGACGTTCGTATTTGACGATCGGACTCCGTCGCTTTCCGTCATTACTCCCGACCAGGATATAAAGACAAATAAGGCTGCTATGGTTATAAAGGGAGTGGTCGAAGACCTGACATCTGTTGCTGTTACGATTGAACTGGAGGGAACCGGATATGCTCCCGCTGTCACGGCAGGGACCTTCGAGCAGGCCGTCACATTTGATCGCGATGGCCTGTACCGGCTCTCGGTGCGCGCGACCGACGAAACCGGGAATGAGACAACTGTGATCAGAAACATCATCTATGACAACACCCCTCCGACGGTGACGATAGGTACGGTAACCAGTCCGACTAACCAAACCGTCCAGGCCGTGTCGGGCGACAGGGAGCCGAACACGACAGTTGCAGTGACTTGTCCATCGGCAACCGTGGGAACGGTCACCTACCCGACGGAGACAACGTGGAGCGCTGAACTCAGAGATATGCATGAAGGCGTAAACATCATCACAGCGACCGCCACGGACGAAGCAGGAAATATCAGCCTCCCGGACAATGCAGGTATTCTCGTGGACCTGACGTCTCCTGCCGTGATCATCGTCTCACCGCCGAATGGCTCATCAGTGGGCACAGAGATAATCGATATCAAGGGCTCTACCGAGCCCGGCGCATCCGTCAGGATGGTCTCGGGGAGCGATCTCACTGCAGCTGCGGATCCGGCGACAGGGGCTTTCGCCTTTGAACAGGTGAGACTGACGCCGGGGCAAAACAGCTTCGTCTTCTCTGCGACAGACAGGGCAGGGAATACCGGCCCGCAGACCGCCTATACGCTAACCCTCGGCGCAAATAAAATGATTCTCCGCGGCTCTATAACCGTCAGGCCTGATGCCGTCCCCCGGGGCCGGGAAACCTTGATGGCGCATACGGTCACTAATGGCGGCACCAGCGATGTATCGTCATTGCAAGTCAGAGTCGAGGTCTCAGAGAAGGATTCCGGCAGGCTGGCTGCAACCTTCGAAAACACGGTCTGCCTCCCTGCAATGACCACCATGTCCGGCACCTTTACTCTCAAAACAGACAGGCTCGCTCCGGGGCAGTATATTGCCGTCCTTCTGGTGCGCACCTGCAGGACGTGCCGCTCCCTCGAACTTGTCCGGACCTCCTTCAGTGTAACCCCAGGCATCGGGATTTCGAAATCAGTTGCAGACGCGCGGAATCTGCTTGTCTGGCTGAATCAGGAATGCGGAGCAACACAAGGCGAATTCCGGCCTGCGGAAGCCGACGATCCTCAGCTGGTTCGGCATGGAGATGCCAGGCGCTGCATCAGAGAAGATCTGCTGACCCGTGCATTCAACAAGATCTCCGACCACTGGTTTGTGGTCCGTGATCCCGAGGACTTCCAATCGGAATTGAGAAACCCGTTCTACTCCGATATCTTTATACTTGGCGCCGACAGATTCCCGGAGCCCGGTTATCTGGGGGAGCTTCGTGAGAAGGTTTACTCGGGGACAGGACTTATCTCCTCCCTGTGGCTGGGAGAGGCCGAAAAGGAGGGAGAGTTGCGTGACGCGCTTGCAGGCGTGCGATACAGAAGTCAACTGCCCGCCGGGACATATGATATCCATATCCCTAAGGGAACTGTCAGCAGCGGGAGCGAAATGACAGTGACCGGAATAGCGCAGTTGATCAAGGTGATGCCTGGCGCAACTTCCGCCGGATGGTTCACACGCGCCTCCTCCGCACAGCGGTCTGACGCCCTCGTACTCAACGCATATGGCAGGGGGCGGACCGCCTATTATGCCTTCGATATCGGCACGAACATCGACGATGACAACTATGAGAAGCTTGCGGATCTTCTCGCCGGATCTCTGGGTTATGTGCATCAGCCGCAGAACAGCGAAAGCCTCATGGCCGGAGGCCTTGTTCCCGTCGAACTGAAGATCGGGAGTTTCGGTAACGCGTACGATCTCCTTGTAAAGGAGGCATACCCCCAGCAGGTCAGGCTTTTGGAGCCTGATTCGTTGTCATGGATTCCGGCCGATCCATGGGAGATGCGCGTTCACCTGGATCCCTTCGAAGCCAAGACACGCCGTTTTCATGCCTGGCTGCCCGACCGGGCCGACACCTATATGCTGAAAACGGACCTTGCCTGCCTCCCATATTCGAAATACTGTTCACCCATGACACTGTCGCTCGGTTTGCCGGTAGAGCGGAACCTGAAGGACCGGGCCGCAGCCATTCTTGCAGAGGTGGACGGCATCGTCGGACAGAAACAGTATGCTTTGGCCGCGGCAAGAAACTATATTTCGAAGGTCAGGACGAGAACGGTGGCATCGTCAGCCGACATCGATCTGAATATCCGCGACATCGTCTCCGCAATCGGCCTATTACCGCAACTGTTCACTGACACGACCCGCATCAGGCTTATGATGGACGATCTTCTCAGAGGATGGCAGGGGAGGTATTATTTCTGGCGCTGAGCCCATCACCCTCTGCCTATCCTGGGGACGACTTACGGAGGCGACGGACAGACGACCTTCGCCCTGCCGAATCTGAATAACCGCGCGCCTGTGGGGTACTGACGCTGACGGCACCGGGTTGTTCAGGAAAAGTCAATTTGCCTGCATATATAGCAAAATCGATCATTCTCCTATACAATGAGGAATAGGGAATTGGGAAATATCTCATGGCAGGACCTATCAGGCATAGTGCTAATGTTCCTGACTTCTACGAGTCATTTTTCAGCAGTCCAGACTGCAGCGATGCAGGACTGGGTCCTTCGCAGGCATACCCCCCGCACACCGAGATACTAAGGCAGGATACCCCTGCAAGAATGGTCTATTTTGTCGAACGCGGGGTCTTAAAACTGTCACGGATAGAAAGTTCGGGGCGGGAGTTCATCGCCGGTCTTCGACATCGCCACTGGATAATAGGAGTTCCTGCCGTGTTCCTCGGAAAACAGTACTCATTTACGGTTACGACATTGACATCCAGCAGCCTAAGAAGCATCTCTGCAGAGAACTTCCTGAATCTTGTCGAGACAGACCGAGAGCTTTGCAGACAGATGCTGACCATGCTCAGCCAGGAGATATTCAAGCAGGGGAAGAACTTTGGCAACCTCGGTTGTCTGCCAGCGATAGACCGTCTGAAGCAGTTGCTCTATGATATTATCATCGAAGTGCAAGGGTCTGCTGACCTTAAGCAGCAGGTCAAAATCATGGTGCCTTTGAAACACAAGGAAATTGCACAGATGATCGCCATCACACCCGAACATCTGAGCCGCCTGCTTAAAGCCCTGGAAGGCGAAGGATTGATAAGAAGGGATGGGAACTGGTTGACAGTTAGAGATACAGAGGGCCTTAAGTCCAGCCTTGGGATGTAAACCGCGGTCTTTCCTTATCAGCGTCGTCACAAATAAATATCACTAATAAATCTGCTTTATTTCGCGCGTGTTTCGCTGAATCCTTGACAATTATCAAACATAACTTTGATATAAATCAATGACAAAAATCCACCGAAGAATGATACTTATAACTGTGGATGCTTTTAGTTAAACTGGCAGAGATTCCCGATAAATCTTAACCCGCCCGCGACCGGCCTAAAGAAAGGAGTCATATGGCAAAGGTAATGACAATGAACAGCTAATCTATTTTATGGTAGTTTCTCTTCACGTGTTGAAGACGCGAAGAGAAACCTTCCGGCAGAAACCGTTAACGGTTCTTACTGGCAAATGCGTCCAGAAAGGAGTACTGTATGAAACAGAAAACAAGAAATAGTAAATTCTTCATTCTGGGACTGGCCTCAATCCTCTTGTTACTGCTGGCCGGCCAGACACTGGCACAGGGGACGTTTTCCGCTACAGGCAGCATGATCACGACCCGTTGGCTGCACACTGCAACATTGCTAGACAACGGTAATATACTACTTGTGGGAGGAGAAAATTCCGGCAATTGGTGGGACCGTCTTGCCAGCGCTGAATTATACGACCCTGCCACGGGGACCTTTACGTCTACTGGCAGCATGTCCACGCCCCGTGAAGGTCATACGGCAACATTGCTAGTGTAGTGTCCTACAAATAGATGGTGTTATATAATATTTTGTGCTAAACTGTATGCATGTCTCGGCGTGCCGTGCAGATAACCCTAAGTGAAGCAGATAACCAAGAATTAAAACGTTGGGCGA
>JAKAIE010000059.1 GCA_021814475.1 Nitrospirota bacterium | reverse complement strand
GAGGCGATCGTGCAGTACCCCGACCTCCCGCTGGGAGAATCGTTGTCGTATGTGCATGTCGAGCCGGATGAGGAGAACGGGACAATGCATCACGAAGAGAAAGAAGGGGATACGGAGTAATGAAGAAAAGGATACTGATCAATGCGATCCATCCTGAGGAAAAAAGGGTGGCAATCGTCGAGGGAGACACCCTCGCGGACTTTTATGTCGAGTCGTCGGGGAAAGAGCACCTGAAGGGGAATATCTACAAGGGCGTGGTGGTGAGGGTGGAGCCCGGGCTGCAGGCGGCCTTTGTCGATTTCGGCCCGAAGAAGCACGGTTTTCTCCAGTTCCGCGAGATCAAGAAGGAATTCTTCCAGAAACAGAAGGAGGAAGGGAAGAGACCGCGGATACAGGACGTCATTACCAAAGGACAGGAACTGATAGTCCAGGTAGAAAAAGACGAGCGCGACACGAAGGGTGCGAGTCTGACGACGTATATTTCGCTTCCGGGCAGATATATCGTGATGATGCCGGGAGAGGAGAAGGTCGGGATTTCGAGGAAGATCGAGGACCGGGAGGACCGGGAGAGGCTGAAGGAGGTCTTCAATTCACTGAAGCTCCCGAAGGACATGGGGTTCATACTCCGGACGGCCTGCAGCGACAAGTCTGGTGAAGAGCTGAACCACGACCTCGAATACCTCACCAAACTCTGGAACAAGATCAAGACCGAATCGAAGAAGGCGAAGGCGCCCGCGCTTATCTACAAGGAGCAGGACATCGCGGTGAGGACGGTGAGGGACTATCTGACCTCCGATGTGGTCGAGGTCCTGATCGACGACGCCGGGGCGTGCAAGGTCACGAAGGAATTCCTGAAAAAGACGTCCCCCTGGATCAAGATGAACATCAAGCAGTACAAGGACAAAAAACCGATCTTTGCGCTGTACAATCTCGAAGAGCAGATCGCAAAGATCCATGACCGGCATGTGTATCTTCCGTCGCGCGGCTATCTCGTCATAGACAAGACAGAGGCCCTTACGGCGATCGATGTCAACTCCGGGAGGTCCAGGAAGGAAGAGCATGTCGAAGGGACAGCGCTGAGAACGAACCTCGAGGCGGCGGAGGAGGCAGCAAGACAGCTGAGGATCAGGGATATCGGCGGACTTATCGTGATCGATTTCATCGACATGGAATTGTCCAAAAACAGGCGCGAGGTCGAGCGGCGGCTGAAGGAGGTCCTTGACACGGATAAGGCCCATACCGAGATCAGCGGCATTTCGAAGTTCGGCATGGTTGAGATGACAAGGGAACGGATGCGTCCTGCCTATCTGGAGGCGATCAACAAGAGGTGCGACACCTGCGGAGGGACCGGGGTCGTGAAGTCAGACGAGACGATCGCGGTGACCGCGCTGAGGAATATCCACGCCAGGGCGGCAAAGGGCGGGGTGAAGTCGATGACGTGCAGGATGCCCGTGGAGAGCCTCAACTATCTGCTGGACCACAAGCAGGAGGACCTCTGGGCCGTTGAAAAGGACTACGGAATAAAGATACGTGTTCTTGCAGACAGAAAGCTTTCCGGTCTGTATGAACTGGATGTTGAAAAGGCGGAGGAAGAGGCCAAGGCAGCGGAGAAGATCAAGCCGGCGCAGGAGACCGTCACGGCGGAGGGCGCACAGCGTCCTGCCGGGAAGGGCAGACAGCGCAGGAAACCGGCGGCCGCATCCAAGCCCGCAGACGCTGAACAGCAGACCTCTGAACCGGAGGCCGGACAGCAGGAACTTCCCGGCGGAGCCGATATCGCCTCGATGGGCGAAACCGCGGGTGAGGGCGAAGCCCCCGCAGGCGAGGCAGGGCAGGGTGGCGATCAGCAGCCGCCGGAGCATAAGAAACGCAGGTCGCGGGGAAGACGCCGCCGCGGCAGGGGGAGACGGTCTCACCGGCCTGAGTCGGGTGAGGAGGCAGCGGCATCATCCGGAGCGACAGAGGCGGCAGAGGCGTTCGTCGTTCCCGCGGATGGAGGTACGGGAGAGGCGCTGTCCGAATAAAGATATGTGATGATTCCGGCCGGGCGCCCAGTGTTGGTGTATCTGGCGGAGACGCTCGGGAACCGTGCAATTCCGGCAGGGCGTGATTCTGAGGAAGGAGGCGCAGTGGATAGACGCAGGGTTCTGAAATCTCTTCTGGTCCTTCTGGGATCTGCATTGTCTGTGTCGTTGATCTATCCTCTTGTCAGGTACCTTGCTCCGCCGTCCGGCGCGGAACAGGGCGGCAAGGTGACGATTAAAAAGAGCGAGGTGGAGGTGGGGTCCTCGAAAGATATTGTCGTCAGGAACATCCCCGCGATCGTGATCAACACGCCGGAGAAGGGGTTTATCGCTCTCTCCAAGGTCTGCACCCACCTGGGATGTCTCGTACAGTACGAGAAGTCGAAGAACAGGCTTCTCTGTCCCTGTCATGGGGGTGTATATAACCTGGAGGGAACCGTGATCTCCGGTCCGCCGCCGAAGCCGCTTCAGAAGTTTGCGGTGAAGGTGGAGGGTGACAGCGTGGTGATCGGGTGACGGCATGGTGAGAAAGATAAAGGACTGGCTTGAGGTGCGGATAGGGCTGGCGGAGATTATCAGGACCCAGCTCACCGGATACATGGTCCCGGGAAATATAAATCTCTTTTACACCCTCGGGTTTGTCGCCCTGGCCGCCTTTTTTTCACAGGTCGCCACCGGTTTCTTTCTGCTTATTTATTATCTGCCGCATTCCGAGTATGCGTTCAGAAGCGTGCAGGATATAATGAGCAGGGTCCCCTATGGGTGGCTCTTCAGGATGATGCATGCCGTGGGGAGCAACCTTATGGTAGCCACGGTTGTGCTCCACATGCTGTCGGTCTCCTATATGGGCAGTTACAAGAAGCCCCGTGAGCTGACCTGGGTGGCGGGGGCATTCATGCTTTTCGTCACATTGACCTTCTGTCTGAGCGGGTATCTGCTTCCCTGGAGCCAGTTGAGCTACTGGGCAACCACGATTGTGACGAGCATCCCGGCGGCGATACCCTATGCCGGCGATATGATCGCCGGGACGTTGAGGGGCGGCGAGATGGTCTCCGGCGCGACCCTCAACAGATTTTTCGCGATCCACGTCATCCTTCTGCCGCTGCTGCTTATCTTCCTTTTCGGTATTCACCTTTTCCTTGTCAGGAGGATAGGAGTTTCTTCCCCGCCCTTCGGCCGCACCGCGCCCCGCTGGAGACCGGGGACCTCGTTCCGGCACGAGGATCATCCTGACGGACATCCCTTCTATCCCTACTTTGTACAGAGGGAGATGATGATGGTGTTCCTGTATTTTGCGGCCATGTTCTTCATCATTGCATTCCTGCCCACACTTTTTTCCCCGGACGATGCGAATACGCCGGCGGACCCCTTCAGGACACCCGCGCATATCAAGCCGGAGTGGTATTTTCTGCCCTTCTATCAGCTGTTGAAACTGATACCGAACAAGCTGCTCGGCATCGGTATCCAGGCGTTGCTGGCGGCGTTATTCATTTTCTGGCCGTTTATCGATACCCGGGAAGAGGATAACATCCTGAAGCGGCCCCGTCTTCTGGCATTGTTTGCCGCCGTCGTTGTTTCCTGGGTCATACTGACTGTGTGGGGAAGATATTCATGAATGCTCCTGCGCGCCTTTTGTGGCTTGCCTTGGCGCTCCTGCTTATCACCCCCGGGCTCGGCCGGACCGAGCAGATCGTCTGTCTTGACTGCCATGACTCGGATATGATGAGAAAGGAGTTGCGGGCCATCCCGGAAGAGTGGCGGAAGAGCGTGCACTTTCAAAACGGCATAGCGTGCAACGACTGCCATGGGGGCGATCCGGGGGATGCCCAGATGGCGATGTCGCCCGAGAGGGGTTTTGTCGGCAAACCTGGGTATGATCAGATTCCCCAGTTCTGCGGAAAGTGCCATATCGGCATACTGAAGAATTACCTGGACAGCGGCCACGGACGGGCGCTGAAGTCCTCGGGGAGCGGGCCGAACTGCGTAACCTGCCACGGCTCTCACCTGATCCAGAGGGCATCCATCGATATTATCAATGAGGAGCGCTGTTCGCAGTGCCATACCTACGAAAGGGCGAAGGTGATCAAGGAGGCACTCTTCGAGACCGAGAGGAATATCCGCGAATTGAGGGGCAGCATCGAGGCACTCCATAAAGCCGGGGTGTATACGGAGGATCTGGGGAAGGAGCTGTTCAGCACCGAGGCGGAGTTCCGGACCCTTTTCCATTCGGTCGATGTCTCCCTCATACGGCAGAGGACCGACGGGTTTCTCAGGCAGCTGGACCGGATCAGAGGCGAGGACCAGAACATTGTCCGCGAGCTTCGGTTCAGAAAAAACTTCGCCTCATACCTCATGCTTGTATGTCTTGCAGCGGCCGGGGTGCTCGTGATGCTTTTCAGGACTAAAGGGTAGTCGCCGGGCCCGCTCAACGGGGCATTCGGACCCTTGACAATCATATGAACGTCTGGTAATATGTTCATATGAAAATGGCTGCCGATATCCTGAAACTCCTTGCGGATCCCACGAGGCTCAGAATAGTAATGGTACTTTCCAAAAAGGAGCTCTGCGTCTGCCAGATCATGGGCGTGCTCGAAGTCTCCCAGTCCCTCGTATCTAAGAACCTGCGACTTCTCGACGCGGCCGGGTTTCTCCGCGAAAGGAAGGAAGGCAAACTCGTGTTCTACTCCCTTCGCGGGGATCTGCCGGTATTGCATCGCCGGCTGATCGCGGTCCTGACGGAATCCCTTGCTAAAAACAGGGTTTTGACAGGGGACCTGCAGTCTCTGCGCGACTGCGAGGAATTTCAGAAGAGGACGGGGAAATGCGATATGAAGACTTTCGGGGAATTCATGAGGAGAAACAAGCAAAGGAAGACCGCATGACACGAGAAGGAGGAACGACTATGCGTGCAGCACTCACCGTCTTGCTGCTTTTGATCAGTTGGTGCATCGGCGGAGCCGCATCCGCAGCGGAGAGGGCCGTGACGTTGCAGGAGGCCCTTGCCCTGTCGATGACGGGCAATCCGCAGATACGCGCTATGGGACAGTCTGTTTCGGCCAATAGGGAGGATATCGGGATCGCCGGGAGTTATCTGCTTCCCCATCTGAGCATCGAGGAGAGGTTCATGAGGACGAACAATCCTGCTTATGCCTTCTCGATGAAGATGAACCAGAAGCGCTTTGCAGGGGCCGACCTTGCAGGCGCTCCGGATACTTTCAACAGCCCCGCGCCGATCAGTGATTTCCAGTCATCGGTCTCCGTGGAGCAGGCCCTCTTTGCGCCGAAGGCGCATATCGGCATTGATATGGCAAAGAAGGAGGCGGCCGCCCGGGAGAGGGATCTGGCCAGAAAGAAGGAAGAGATTGCCCTGAATGTCTTCAGGACGCATCTCGGCGTGCAGACGGCTAAGGCGTATGTCAGCGCAGCCGAAAAGGGGACAGAGGATGCCGAGGCCCATCTGAAAGTTGCGGAGGTCAGGTATGACGGGGGCATAGGGGTTTATTCCGACGTGCTTCGGGCAAAGGTCGCCGTGGCATCGGCGAAGGAGCGGTTGGTCTCCGCCACGAAAAATCTTGAAAGCGCGAAGCGGGCCCTTGGGCTTATGCTCGGACTGTCCGAATCCGTGGATGTCATTCCCGAAAAACTGGCGCCCGAGGTCGGACCGATCGACGCCTATTATGAGGAGGCGCTCTCAAGAGAGGACCTCAAGGCGATGGAGCAGCGGGTCCGCAACGCCGGCAATATGCTGAAGATGGCCGATGCGGGCTACCTCCCGGTGGTCGGGGTCGGCGGGTCCATGCAGGCGAATGACCACAGGCAGCCGCTTGGGGCCGAGGGCGACAGCTGGCAGGTGATGGCATTCCTGCGTTGGGAGCTCTTCGACGGCACGAAACGCGAGCATGAGAGACAGAAGGCCCGCTACAAGATGGCGGAGAGCGAGGAGTACCTTGGCGGGATGAAAAAGGAGATTGCCTATCAGGTCTATGACGCGTACCTTGGAGTAGGCGAGGCGCACGACGGCCGTGAACTGGCGAGGGCCTCGCTGCAGTCCGCCGAGGAGGGGATGAGGATTATCAACGTGCGGTACGAGAACTCCCTCGCCTCGATGATCGAGCTGATTGATATGCAGACGAGTCTCGACGCATCGCGCGCGGGACTCGTGGAGAAGGAAGCGGCATATCTCTCGGCCGTGGCGAACCTCTGGTTCCAAAGCGGCGGGATAATGAAAGAATTGGGACTTGAAAGATGAGGAGGATGACGGTATGAAAAAAATTGCTTTGATCGCGGCGCTCACCCTGACGCTGCCCATGCTCTTCACCGGATGCAAAGAAAAGGTGAAGCCCGGTGTCCATGTGGTCAGCAGGGAACAGGTCAGCGGGCTGGGCGTTCGGACAGTCGCCCTGGCGCCATTTGACGATTACTACGAAACCACGGGCACCGTGAAGGCGAAGACCGTCAGTATGGTCGCCAGCAGGCTGATGGGCACGATCACCTCTGTCAGGGTGGCCGAGGGCGACAGGGTGGCTGCAGGCCAGCTGCTGCTTACGATCGACGACAGTGATGTGGCCCAGAAGGTGAAAGGGGCTGCCGAGGGGCACAATGAGGCGCTGAAGGCCCTGGAGGAGGCAAAGGAAAACAGGAACCTCCGGGAGATCACCTGGCGGAGGTACAAGAAGCTCTATGACGGAAAAGCGTTGTCCCGCCAGGAGCTGGACCAGATAGAAACGCAGAAGAAGGTCGCTGATCTCGACTACGAGCGTGCCCAGGCAGCGGTCCGGCGGGTCGAGGCTGGGTTGAATGAGGCAAAGGTATACCAGGGGTTTGCCCGCCTGAAGTCGCCGGTGAGCGGCGTCGTGACCGAGAAGAAGGCCGAACCGGGTAGCATGGCGGTCCCGGGTATGCCGCTGCTGACGGTTGAGGATACGTCTGCATACAGGCTGGAGATCAACGCCGATGAGAAGTTGGCCGGGAAGATCAGAAGGGGCATGGAGGTGAAGATCCGCATCGACTCCCTCAACAGGGAGATGAGAGGCATTGTGACCGACGTGGTGCAGTCTGTCGACCCCGTGACGAGGAGTTTTCTGGTGAAGATAGCGCTGAAAGACAGCAGTCTCAGGAGTGGCCTCTATGCGCGAGTGAGTATCCCCGTAGGCCAGAAGAACCTGCTGGTTGTTCCGAGGAGCGCGGTGGTCGAGAAGGGCGAATTGACAGGAGTGTATACCGTTGACGGGTCCAATGTGATCTCGTATAGACTTATCCGCACCGGCAGGACTTACGGGGACGGGGTCGAGGTCCTGTCGGGACTCTCGCCGGACGAGAAGATTGTCGTGACCGGTGTCGAAAAGGCCATAGACGGCGGCAGCGCCGTTCTCCGGCAGTAACGGTCGTCGGGAACCGGCAAACAGGGTGAATATATGAACGGAATGGGAATATCAGGGAAGATCGCAAAGGCCTTTATCACCTCGAAGCTCACGCCGCTGATCGTGATCGCCTCTCTCCTGCTCGGGGTCTTCGCCGTAATCGTCACGCCCCGCGAGGAAGAGCCCCAGATCGTCGTCCCGATGATCGATGTGATGGTCCAGTACCCGGGTGCTTCGGCCAAGGAGGTCGAAGAGCGGGTCACCAGACCGATGGAAAAATACCTCTGGGAGATCAAGGGGGTGGAGTACGTCTATTCGATCGTGAAGCCGGGCATGAACCTCACGATCGTCAGGTTCTACGTCGGCGAGGACATGGAGACGAGCATTGTCAAGCTCTATAACAAGCTGATGTCGCACTACGATCAGATCCCCCCCGGGGTGTCCACTCCGCTGGTGAAACCCAAGTCGATCGACGACGTTCCGATCCTTACGCTCACCCTCTGGAGCGACCGTTACAAAGGCTATGAACTCAGGAGGATGGGCCAGGAACTGAGTAACGAGATGAAGAAGGAGCCGGATGTCTCGGAGACGCAGGTCATCGGAGGACAGAGGCGGCAGGTGAGGGTGCAGCTCGATACCTCCCGGCTGAGGGCGTACGGCCTTTCAGCCTTCCAGTTGCTGGGTGCGCTGCAGAAGGCAAATTTCATGCTCCCGTCGGGGGCTTATTCCTCTGGGAATACTGAATACCTAGTGGATACGGGCGCACTTCTGAAAAATGCGGATGACGTTGGCAATCTCGTTGTCAATGTGTATAACGGCAAGCCGGTGTATCTGAAGGACGTTGCCCTGATCACCGACGGACCTGAAGAACCCGCGAACTACGTCTTTATGGGACTCGGTCCCGCTGCTGCTGAAAAGGGCATCACTGCAGGGCACGGTTCGTCGGGTCAGTACGAGGCGGTGACGCTGACCCTCTCGAAGAAGAAAGGCGCCAATGCGAGCACTGTTGCCAGCGATGCTATCCGCAAGGTGCAGGCCCTGCGCGGGAAACTGGTGCCGTCGGATGTTCACATAACGACCACGAGGAATTACGGGGAGACGGCAAAGGAGAAGTCCGACGAACTCCTCGAACACCTCCTGATCGCGTCTATTTCGGTGATCATTCTGATCGCGCTGGCCCTCGGGTGGAGGGAGTCGATCGTGGTGGCGGTCGCGGTGCCGGTCACGCTTGCCCTGACCCTGCTGATCAATTATCTTTACGGCTACACCCTGAACCGGGTGACCCTCTTTGCGCTGATCTTTTCGATCGGCATACTCGTCGATGACGCGATCGTCGTGGTCGAAAATATCCACAGGCATTTCAAGATGCACAAGATCGAGCCCCTGACCGCGGCGCTTGCAGTCGATGAGGTCGGCAACCCGACTATCCTTGCAACCTTCACGGTCATCGCGGCTCTACTGCCGATGGCATTTGTCAGCGGGCTGATGGGTCCGTATATGAGACCCATCCCGGTAGGCGCCTCGGCGGCGATGATCTTCTCTCTGCTGATCGCCTTCATCGTCAGCCCGTGGATGAGTTACAAGGTCCTGAAGAACGTCAAAGCAACCGGGCATGATGAAGAGGAGGGCAGGCTCTTCAGAATCTATGAGAAGATGCTCGGCCCGATGATCGATAACAAGGGCAAGAGGCTGGCGGCCCTAGCGATCGTGCTTCTGCTGCTGGGGCTGTCCCTTATGCTCATTCCCCTGAAGGGCGTGAAGCTGAAGATGCTGCCTTTTGACAACAAAAGCGAGTTGCAGGTGATAGTCGACATGCCGGAGGGCGTGACGCTCGAAGAGAGCGCGGCCCTGGCGAGACAACTCGGCGACTATCTCAAAACTGTGCCTGAGGTGACCGATTTCCAGACGTATGTGGGCACCGCTGCTCCGTATAATTTCAACGGACTGGTGAGGCATTACTTCTTGCGTTCGGGCAGCAATGTCGCCGACATCCAGGTCAACTTTGTGGGCAAGGGAGAGCGTCAGGAACAGAGCCATGCCATTGCCAAGCGGATACGGCCTGAACTGAAGAAGATCGCCGACCGTTTTCATGCGAAGATCAAGGTTGCGGAGATCCCCCCGGGTCCCCCAGTGCTGAGCACACTCGTTGCCGAGGTGTACGGCCCTGATCCGCAGCGGCAGACCGAGATCGCCGGAGAGATCAAGAAGATATTCGAGCAGACCGACGGTGTGGTAGATGTGGACTGGTATGTCGAGGATGACCAGAAGAAGCTGACCTTTGAGGTCGACAGGGAAAAGGCGGCGCAGAACGGCATCACGGCAGAGGCGGTGAGTCAGAGCCTCAGGATAGCTCTCTCGGGCATGCCCGCCGGGCTTGTCCACTTCGATAAGGAGAAGGAACCGGTAGAGGTTTTACTCAGGATGCCGGTCCGGGACAGGTCTGACATCACTTCTCTCGGAGAGGTGACTGTTCCGTCACCGTCGGGCACTCTGATCCCCTTGTCCGACCTGGTGAGGGTCAGGAAAGGGATTGAGGACAAAACCATCTATCACAAGAACCTGAAAAGGGTCGTGTATGTGATCGGAGACGTTGCGGGTGGGGCTGAAAGTCCTGCCTATGCCATATTGAAGATGAAGGACAGGATCAGCGCTCTGAAGCTCGCAGAGGGGTATGAACTGAAGCAGTATTCATCCGTGCAGCCATGGCTTGAAAACAAGTACTCCATGAAGTGGGACGGTGAATGGCATATCACCTATGAGGTCTTCCGGGACCTGGGGATCGCCTTTGCAGCGGTGCTTGTCCTGATCTACATTCTCGTGGTGGCCTGGTTCCGTAACTTTGTAACCCCTCTTATCATTATGGCGCCGATCCCTCTGACACTCGTCGGGATTCTGCCGGGACACTGGCTGATGGGGGCATTTTTCACCGCGACCTCGATGATCGGCTTCATCGCCCTGGCCGGCATCATCGTCAGGAATTCCATCCTGCTGATAGACTTTGTCCAGATGGAATGGCGCGACTGCGGCGAACTGAAAGAGGCGCTGATCAGGGCGGGCGCGGTACGGTTCCGGCCGATTGCCCTGACCGCGGCTGCGGTCGTGGTGGGGTCGTTTGTCATGCTGTTCGATCCGATATTCCAGGGATTGGCCATTGCGATGATGTTCGGCGCGGTTGCGGCGACAGTGCTGACCCTTATTGCTGTGCCTCTTCTCTATTATGAGTATTTCAAAAATAAAGTATGTCCTATGAAGGCAGAGGAGGTGGAGCAGGAGGGGCGGCAGGACGAAGAGACCTGACACCGGGGATTGTATAAATAAGTCAGATGGTTTATAATTAATAAACAATGCAACAATATTGCGGAGGATCAGATGATGTCAACATATAGCAAATGTATCTGTCAGAAATGCGGAAGCAACTATGCTACGGTTGCCAGGACCGACCAGGACATACAGAACGAACCCTGTCCAAAGTGCGGAGAAAAAAAGCTTAAGATATCCGGTTCGCTCAGCATGCAGGAGATCAGCAGCCTGTTTTCCGGCGGCGGCTGAAGCCCCCGCGGCTGCTGAGACCGGTCGGTCTCAAGAAAAAAAGGATCGATTTTTTCGATCCTTTTTTTTTGCCGAAAAATGGCGGCGGCGCTGTTCCCTCAGATCGTCATCGAGTCGAGGGCATGGATCTTCTCCTCCAGTTCTTCACTTGTCAGAAGTCCATTTTTGTGCAGCACCGTCAGCATGTCCAGGAGGTCTCTCTTTCTTCTTTCCGGGGAGATTTGGGCGGGTCTCGTGGCCTGGACATCCGGGTCTTCAAAAGACTTTTTCATCTCCCCGATTTTGTCCGCCCAATACTCCGCATTGGAGATATTCAGAAGAACGTTTTTCTTGGCGGTCTTCAGGTCGAGATAGGTAATGAAGAGTCTCTTTATCGCCGCAGCATTCGTTATTTCATTATAGAAGAACGACTGGGTCATGGAACTCCCGAGCCCGTCGAAGCGGAAGATCGCCCGCTTGTTCGTCAGAAAGACGGAATAGGAGGCCTTTATGGCCGGTTGTGGCATCCTGGTCGAGTCGTCGATCACATTCTCATCGGGCAGCAGCTGAAAAGAAAAACTCCAGAACATGGCGAATAAACCTCCGGGTCGGCACGTGGCGCTATTTTTCGCTATTATACTTTATTTGGGGCTCTTTGCGTCCAGCAGTGCAGGTGCTATAATGGATCCATGAGAGAGGCCTTGATCTACAACAGGCTCGAAGGGGCGGATGTCCGCTGCCACCTCTGCGCACATCGCTGCCTTATTCACAACGGCCAGAGGGGAATCTGCGCTGTCAGGGAGAACCGGGAAGGGACGCTGTACAGTCTGGTCTACGGCAGGATCATTTCGGACAATGTGGACCCTATCGAGAAAAAACCGATTTTCCATATGAAGCCCGGCTCGACGTCTCTGTCGATCGCGACCGTCGGTTGCAACTTCCGCTGCAAACACTGCCAGAACTATGAGATCTCGCAGTACCCCCGCGAACGGAAGTTCGAGGTTCCTGGTAACGACATGACCCCTGAGGATATCGTGCGTCTGGCAGTACAGCGCGGCTGCGAGAGCATATCCTATACTTATACCGAGCCGACCATCTTTTTTGAGTTTGCATGCGACTGCGCAAGGCTTGCGCATGAGAAGGGGATAAAGAACGTCTTTGTCAGCAACGGGTATACCGGCCCCGAGGCGACGCAGATGATAGCCCCGTTTCTCACCGCCAACAACATCGATCTCAAGGGTGATGACGAATTTTACCGGAATATCTGCGGCGCAAGACTGAAGCCGGTACAGGATACGATCAGGCTGATGAAGGAACTGGGTGTCTGGGTTGAGGTGACGACCCTGATCATCCCCGGGCTGAATGATTCCGAGAAGCAGCTTTCCGATATTGCCGGCTTTCTCGTTTCTGTCGACAGTGCCATCCCGTGGCATGTCAGCGCGTTTTATCCGACGTATAAACTGATGGACCGTCCGGCCACCAGCGTCGAGAGCCTGCGGAAGGCGGTCAGGATCGGGTATGACGCAGGGCTCAAATTCGTTTACTCGGGGAACATCCCGGGCGAGGACAGCGAAAATACCTACTGTCCGTCATGCCGGGAAAGGCTGATCCACAGGGTGGGCTATCGCATCCGCGAAAACCGTATTGATGGCGGCCGTTGCCCGAAGTGCGGCACGGTGATCGAAGGGATCTGGTAGCAGATTCCCTGTCCAGCTTCTTAGTATCTTCGCAATTATGTTATCCTAGATACCTTATGGAACAGCGTCTGCAGAAAATAATAGCGGATATGGGTATCGCCTCCCGGCGCAAGGCCGAGGAGATTATCATCGAGGGCCGTGTGACGGTCAACGGCAAGGTGGCGGTCATCGGCATGAAGGCCGACCCTTCCAGGGACCATGTCAAGGTGGACGGCAAGCTCCTTACGATGCCGGAAAATAAAGTGTATTTCATCTTTAACAAGCCCCGCGGCGTGGTGACGTCCCTGGGAGACCCTGAAGGCAGGCCGACTGTCCAGGATTTTATTCGCGGCATCAGGGAGCGTGTCTATCCGGTGGGAAGGCTCGACTACGATTCCGAAGGCCTGCTGATCCTGACGAACGACGGGGACCTCGCCCATGGGGTACTTCATCCGTCAAAAAAGATTCCAAAGACCTATCTGGTCAAGATAAAGGGCGCCCTGGAGGCAGAGGATCTGGACAGGCTGAGAAAGGGCATCAGGCTGGACCGCGCGGTGACGGCGCCAGCGAAGGTGAAGCCCCTTCGCAAGACCGATCAGAACTCATGGATCGAGATGGTGATCTATGAGGGAAAAAAGAGGCAGATCCGGCGGATGCTCGAAAGGGTCGGTCACCCCGTGATCAGGCTGATGAGGATAAGGATCAACGGCATAGAGATGGGCGATGTAAAGCCCGGCATGTTAAGGAAAATGACAGCTGAAGAATTGGACAGACTGAGAAGCGAAGTTTTTGCATGAGGAGGTTGCATGTTTCGGGATAAAGGGTGTGGAGAGATTCGTGAGAGCGAGATCGGTTCGGTCATCGCCATAGCCGGCTGGGTATTCCGGCGGAGGGACCATGGCGGGCTGATCTTCATCGATCTCAGGGACCGCAGCGGCTTATGTCAGGTTGTCTTCAGCCCTGACGTCGATGGCGCGGCACACGAGAGGGCACACGACCTTAGGGCGGAGTATGTCATATCAGTATCGGGGGAGGTCAGGAAACGGCCCGAGGGCACGGAGAATGCTAACCTGCCGACCGGTGCGGTCGAGCTCTATGTCACGAAACTCCAGGTGCTGAGCGAATCGGCCCCTCTTCCTTACAGCATGGAAGAGGCCGCCGACGCCGGAGAGCAGCTCAGGCTCCGTTACCGGTATCTCGACCTGAGGCGGCCGGAGATGCAGCAGAACCTTATTCTGCGCCATCGCGCGACAAAGCAGATGCGCGATTATCTCGACCGGAACGGGTTCATCGAGATCGAAACGCCGATGCTGACCAAATCGACACCGGAAGGGGCGCGCGACTATCTGGTCCCGAGCCGTCTCAACCCCGGGCATTTTTATGCCCTGCCGCAATCACCGCAACTCTTCAAGCAGATCCTGATGGTCGCCGGGATGGAGAAATATTTCCAGGTGGTCAAATGTTTCCGTGACGAGGACCTCAGGGCCGACCGGCAGCCCGAGTTTACCCAGGTCGACCTCGAGATGTCCTTCATTGATCGGGACGATATTATCGGCCTGATGGAGGGCATGATACAAGAGGTCTTCAGAAGTGTCCTGTCCGCGGATGTACAGATCCCCTTCAGGCGAATAAGCTACCAGGAGTCGATGGACAGGTTCGGCAATGACAAGCCGGACATGCGGTTCGGCCTCGAATTGAAGGATATGGCCGACCTGGCCGGGAAGGGGACGTTCAAGGTATTTCTGGATGCCCTGCAGTCAGGCGGGAAGATCAAGGCCCTTCTTGGTAAGGGTATGGCCGGCATCTCGCGCAAGGAGGTCGACAACCTTACCGCGGAGGCACAGTCCTTCGGGGCGAAGGGACTTGCATGGATCAAGGTGAAGAACGGCTTCGATTCTCCGATCGCCAAATTCTTTCCCGAGGATGTCCTGAAGGCCATGGCGGAGCGGCTTGAGGCGGAGGAGGGCGACATGATGCTCTTCGTCGCCGACCGTGCCAAGGTGGTCTACGACGTCCTGAGCAGGATGAGACTGGAACTCGGCAAAAGGTTGAACCTTATCAGGCCGGGGTTCGAATTTGTCTGGATCACCGACTTCCCGCTCCTGGAATGGGACGACGAAGAGGGCAGGTTCCAGGCTATGCACCATCCGTTCACCTCGCCGATGACCGATGATATTGAAAGAATGATGTCCGGCGACCTGACGGACAGGAATCTGTTGTCATCACTGAAGGCAAAGGCTTACGATATCGTGCTGAACGGGTTTGAGATCGGCGGCGGAAGCATCAGGATTCACAGCCAGACTCTCCAGAAGAAGATGTTCGAGGTCCTGAATATCGGAGAGGAGGACGCCCGCACGAAGTTCGGCTTTCTCCTCGATGCCCTGCAGTATGGAGCGCCTCCGCATGGGGGTATCGCCCTCGGTCTCGACAGGTTGATCATGCTGATGACCGGGGCAGGCTCGATCCGGGACGTGATCGCCTTTCCGAAGACACAGAAGGCGTTCTGCATGATGTCGGGGGCGCCGTCGACGGTTGAGACGAAGCAGCTCAGGGAGCTGCATATCAAGACGGATGTGATCACCGAGGAGAAGGCTCAGGGGGCTGTCTGCGACGGACTGTGATGCATTGAAGACGGGAGTCCCGGGTCTGACCGGTGGCGCCGGCCCGGATGACGTTACTTCTTATGACAATTGATACAGAGCTGCTGCGGGGAGTTTACCGGGAATCTGAATAGTTTTATCGTATCCGTGCTGTGGGGATTGTGGCATGAGATACAGGAAAGCCTGATTTTCTGCCCGTCGAGATTTATTACCTTCCTCGTCTTTACCGGATGACCCTTTGCGGAGAATACCCCCCCGATATGCCGGCGGCCGAGCCCCTTATGACATTTGGCGCAGATCGCATTGACCGCGCGCGGGAGAAGCGCCTTCCTGCCTGACACATGCGGCCTGTGGCATTTGAGGCACCTTCCCATGGCCACAGGAGGGTGGACGTTACTATGTGTGAACATCGTCTGGTCGTGGCAGTTGAAGCAGAGCTCAGGCACGGATGTCTTCAGGAGCCTCCTCGTATCGGACTGATGCGGTTCATGGCAGGTGGTGCACATGCCTCCCGCAACCGGCGCGTGAACGACCTTGTGATTGCTGAAGCCGTTCTCGTCATGGCAGTTGAAGCAGAGCGCAGGAGGGTCTTCAACCAGAAGTTTCTCATGGGCCGATGCGTGCGGCTGATGGCACGACGTGCAGTACCCGTATCTGACGGGCATATGCCCTCTCTTCTTCCCGTTGAACATCGTCTCGTCATGGCAGTTGAAACAGAGCTCCGGTGTATCCGCGAGCAGGAGTTTCGGGACGTCGCTGCTGTGAGGGTCGTGGCAAGAGGTGCACTGCCCGCCGGCAACAGGAGGGTGAATGTCCTTATTTTCAAATTTGGTCTTGTCATGACAATTGAAACAAAGATCGGGGATTGCGGCGATCAGCAGTTTCTCGTTGTTGCTGGAATGGATCTGGTGACAGGAAACGCACTCGCCGGCGGCAACAGGGGGGTGCTGAATTCTCTTAGTGAACATCTTTTTGTCGTGGCACATGAAGCAGAGGTCCGTTCCCGTGGCGGGCAGAAACTTCGTGGCCTTATGTTTTGGCGAATGCGCGTTCGTATGACAGGCGATGCACCCCCCGGTCCTTATAACCGGATGGATGTTCTTGCCTTCCATTTGTTGTTTATGGCAGCGGTAACAGACGGGGGGGAATGTGGTATCCGCGCCGGACGGCACCGGCGCCATTATTGCCAGGGTCAGCAGAAAGATGCACCAGAAGGCGGCTGCGGACACCCGGATCAACGGCTTTACTAAACAGTGTGTGCGGATAACCATGTAATTTTCATACGTTATCAGAATCCTCTGCCGGTGTCAATGTCGTACGGCGCTCCATACGGCAGTAGTTTAGCTCAACGCCGGTCTCTGTGGCAATAAGATAATGGCATTCGATATAATAGAGTGAAAAGTGGTGCTGCCGGTGGTACGAACGGCAGCGGATAGGACTGCGGACTTCGCGTGACTCTTCAGGAAATCTTTTCATGATTAAGAATACATTCTGCATGCTTGACGGTATTGGTGAAAAATCGGAACGGCGGCTCTGGAGAGAGGGCATCCTCACCTGGGATGATTTCACCCGCGCGTCAGAACTTCCGGGTATCAGCAGTGAGAGGAAGAATTACTATGACCAGCTTCTTACAAGGGACGACCGCGAGCTTTCCGCCAGAAACGCCGAATATTTTTCGGCGCGCATGAAACGGCGTGAACACTGGCGTCTCTTCGATACCTTCAGGGAAGGGGCAGTCTGCCTCGATATCGAGACCAACGGATTTCAGCCCCGATACGGAGGGGTGGTAACCGTGGTCGGTCTTTATGACGGCTTTGAATACAAGGCCCTGGTCAGGGGAGAAGACCTGACTGCGGAAAGCCTTCACCACGAGTTGTCCCGTTACAAATGTCTTATCACCTTCTACGGTGCGTCTTTTGACGTCCCTTTCATGCTGAAATCCTTCAGCGGCGTGCGGTTCGACCTTCCGCATTTCGATCTGTGTTTCGCCGCAAAAAGGCTCGGGTTTGAGGGCGGGCTGAAAAAACTTGAGCACTCCATGGGGATCATTCGGGAGGAGTCGGTCCAGGGTCTCGACGGGTACGATGCGGTCAAATTGTGGGAGGCATACAGGAGGGGCTCGTCGGAGGCCCTGCGGCGTCTTCTCGCCTACAACAGGGAAGACACCGTCAATCTGATGTATATCGCATCGGTTTTTTATGAGAGACTCAGGCAATCGACGGGGATCGAGGAATATCTGTCCGGTGGAATTGCTTGACTCCTTCCTCACCTTTCTTTCTGTAGAAAAGGGTCTTTCGAAGAATACACTTGCCTCGTACGAATCCGACCTCAGGAGGTTCGGCGCATACCTCGATGAAAACAGTATCGCTCTGCCCGGAGCGGCCGCGGGCGATATTATCGATTTCATTGATCTTCTCAGGGGCAGGAGTTATGCGCTGTCCAGCATCTGCCGGTATATCTCGTCGATCAAGGCATTCTATAAATACCTGATGATTGAAAGGCTCAGGGGAGACGATCCCGCGGAGACCATCCAGGTCCCGAAAAAGTGGGAGAGGATACCCAAGGCTCTGAGTTTTGATGATATCAGTGCCCTGCTCGATACGCGGAGGACCGGCAGGACCGTGATGAGGGATTCTGCGATGGTCGAGCTATTGTATGCCTCGGGATTGAGAGCGAGCGAGCTGATTGCGATCAGGGTGGGCGATATCAACAGCGATGCGGGTTTTATCAGGGTCCTCGGGAAGGGCGAGAAGGAGCGGGTGGTGCCGGTAAACGGGCGCGCGATCGGGAAGATCAGACGCTATGTGGAGGAAGAGAGGCCTCGTATTCTCGGGAAGCGCCAGTCCGAATACCTCTTTGTCACCGCCTCGGGCAGACCCATGACACGGCAGCGTTTCTGGCAGACGATCTCCTCCGCGGGCAGGCAGGTCGGGATCGAGCTTCATCCTCATACGATACGGCATTGTTTTGCGACACACCTTCTCGAAGGGGGAGCCGATCTCCGGTCGGTGCAGAAGATGCTCGGACACTCGGATATTGCCACGACCCAGATTTATACGAAGGTCACCTCTGACCGGATAAAAAAAGTGTTCAAGAAGTACCATCCGAGGGCCTAGGCCTGTTCACGGCCCCCGCCTTGACTTTCCCTTCCTCCGGGCTACAATGAAGTTATACATTCAGCTTTCCTGACAAGAAGAATTTTGAAACGTGATGCAGGTTATGCAACGATGATGGCATAAGGCATCAGCGCAGTTGCTGCCTGGACGGTTTTTGGCGTATTCTGTTTCCCGCCTGGGTTTCGCTGCTTATGGGTTTATAAATTAATACAATCCCTTAATATCTTTATTTATATCAATAAATTGTGTTATTTTTTTAGACTTATCAGCGATATTTATCGGTCCTATAAAAATAAATTAACTTTATGGGCTCATAACTTTATGTTATGATCTTGGGGATTGGTTGACGTCCTTTTGTGAAGTTATGGGCCTG
>JAKAIE010000058.1 GCA_021814475.1 Nitrospirota bacterium | reverse complement strand
CATGTACGAGATGATGTCGCGTGCCGAGATAAACAGAGTCACTCCGCTGCTGAACAGGCGGGTGGACAAGTTTGTTTATCTCTCGGACAAGAACCTGGAGGGGTTCGATTTCAAGGTTATCGACAAAGATCGCTTTGTCAAAATCGGCAACGCGATCGCGCCAGTGCCGATTACACCCGTCCCGCGGGAAAATCTCAATATCGGCAAGGAGGATTTTGTCCTCTGTACCGTCAGCAGGGCGATACCCGAAAAGGGGTGGGAAGAAGGCATCGCTGCGGTAAAATTGGCGCGAAAGCTCAGCGGAAGAGAAATTCATCTGGTATTGGTCGGCGAAGGCCCGGAATATGACCGGTTACGGCATAGCGTGAAGGAGCATTTTATCCATTTCGCGGGCTTCAGGGACAATGTCCGCGATTTCTTCGCGACAGCGGATTTAGGATTTCTTCCTTCACGATTCCGTGGCGAAAGCTATCCCCTGGTGGTTATCGAGTGCCTCCAGGCCGGTCGTCCGGTGCTGGCCAGCGATATCGGCGAAACAGCGAAGATGATCGAAACCGCGTCCGGGCCGGCGGGCAGCGTGTTCGCTCTTGAAAACTGGAAACTGCCGGTGAAAAGGATTGCGGAACTCATCGCGGAATATGCGACGGACAGTGGTCTGCAGGCCGGGCATTTAGACCGGGTATCGGAGGCAGTAAAAAAGTTTGATCCGGAGAAGATGCTCCGCAGCTACGAAACGGTTTATCAGGAAGTCCTCGGAGGCAATGGCGAACAGGCGCCGCGCCGCGAGTAATATGGCTTCTTCCCGGCATGTCCGCAAAGAGCTACCTGGGCCTGATGGCAAAGATATCTTTCCTGTCGGGGTAATACTCCAGGAAGCGCCTCTCCAGGTCCCGCAGGGCGCCCCCGGCGAAAGGCTCCCTTTTGCGGTAAATATGCACATGTACGTTGTTGTCGAGTGTAAAAGCATCAGGCAGGCGATCGAACGAGGCCCCTATCCCTTTCCCCCCCGCAACCTCGTCCGCGAGAATCCCCACGACCCTCTGACTTTCCGGCGCCAGGTGATACTGAACCGGCTCTGCAACAAGAACATACCTTGCGGACAAAAACTCTTCCGGGAACCCGTCCCTCTTATCGACATGACTCGCATGAGAAATCCTGCCGCAGAAACGCGCAGGATATTGAAAGGCACGGCAGGCGTTTTTCAGGATATCGTCACTCAATATAGTTGAGCTGGCAACGACATATATCCCTTCTTCCCCCTCATCAGACCCCTTTCTGACCGTGTCGAGCAGCCTGTGCATCTCGGCCAGGTCGTTTCTCACCATCGGATAATGTCTGAAGGTAGACATAAGCACCCCCGCGGCGTGATATCTGGCGGCAACATCAGGAACGAAGACGGCAACGAACTGGACAGTCATCACCATCGAAAATCCCGCCAGGACAAGG
Organism: Nitrospirota bacterium; assembly: GCA_021814475.1. Lineage (GTDB taxonomy): Bacteria > Nitrospirota > Thermodesulfovibrionia > Thermodesulfovibrionales > UBA6898 > PALSA-1316. Next base: position 17,390 of record JAKAIE010000058.1, on the reverse strand, counting down.
ATTCTGCCCGGGATATATTTTATCCGTTCCAGAACAGCCGACAGCAGCATCGCCACCGAAAGCGCCATGGGAATGATGAGGAGATAAAAGTGATGCGTATTAAAATCCTGCACCCTTGCGAAGAGCAGGATAACCGTAACGGACTGGACTGCCAGGAAGATGAAGAGGGGCCGTGTATGTTCCCGTATCATACCCGCTGTCATACCCAAAACCAGGCTCACCGAGAGCAGCGCCCCGGCATAATCATACAGGGTGCGCGCCACCTCGCCGAGAGATCGGGACGTCTTATACGCAGAATAGATATCCGCGTAATTAGTCCGGATCATCGTAACCGCCTGGGGGCCGGCAAGCAGAAAAAAGAGGGCGAGTGAAACAGCGCCGACCAATATTCCCTTCCGCGCGGCCGGGATATATTTCCTGACGTCAAAGCCCTGGCGCCGGTACAGCGCAGCCGAGCGTTCCGCCGCCAGGGCTATGAAGAAAGAGACCGCCCAGTATGCATACCAACGTCTCAGCAATACAAGAATGCAGAGCAGCAGCCCGAGCCGCAGCAGCGCCCCGAGCCGCATCGTCTCGAAGGGGACCGCCGCAAGCTGAGACAGGATGAGGAGAATTACCACCACTCCCGCGATATCGGGATAGCCGAACAACACAGGCACCCATACCTGAGGCAGAAGCAGAAATGCAAGCAAGCCCATGGCCGGATAAAGAAATCCCTTCCGCCCGCCAGGGGAGAGCACCCTGGCAACAAGAACCGAGCAGAGAATGGCTGACGGGAACACGTACACATTTGCAATCGCCAATATATACGCGAGGCGGCTGTCCCCGAACAGGATCCGAAAAGGCATCAGAAAGAGCACCGGCAGGAGATTATAATCTTCGTGACGCAGGCTCTGCCACACGGCCGCAAAAGCCTGTCCCGGTGAGTGAAGCATCACGTCGCCGAGCTGCTGGTATTTCTCCCAGTAGTTGGCGTAATCCCAGAAGTAGATATATCTTTCGCGGCTGATGAAGTTATAGACAAAGGCGTTGACAAAGACAAAGGCAGCGCAATAAAACACCATGAGGCCCCGGGTGGCCCTGCCCTCATTATTTCCCATTAAATCCTCCAAAATGTGTAGTATATTAAACGGATGGTGCGCGCCTATGCAACATAACAACAGTGACTGTCTGCGGGATCCATGAAACTCAGCATCGTTATTCCGCTCTTCAATGAAGAGGCGGTAATCGGAACGACCTATTCACGGGTTTCCGAGATGCTGGCCGGCCTGACCTCACAGAACCTGATCAGCGACTTCGAGCTACTCTTTGTCGATGACGGCTCCCGTGACCGCTCACTGCAGATCCTAAGGACCCTTGCACTGGAGTCTCCAAGGGTTAAGGTCGTCTCGTTAAGCCGGAACTTCGGCCACCAGCGCGCGCTGGCGGCGGGCCTCCTCCATGCCTCCGGAGATGCGATCGTGAGCCTCGATGCGGACCTGCAGGACCCGCCGGAACTGGTGCCAGAGATGATCGGACACTATCGCAAGGGCAGGGATATAGTCTACGCGGTACGGACGCTGCGGGAAAAAGACACTTTTTTCAAGCGGGCGACCGCCCGGTTTTTCTACAGGATGATGCAGACCATGGGCGTGGATCTCATCTATGACCATGCGGACTACCGCCTCATCTCGCGCAGGGTAGTTGAGGCCTTCAGGAGCATCAGGGAGACGAATATCTTCCTCCGGGGGATCTTTCCCTATCTCGGATTCGACCAGGAGATTGTCTACTACGAAAGACAGGAGCGGCACGCGGGCGATACAAAATACCCGCTGGGGAAGATGCTCTCCTTCGCCTGGGAGGGGATCACCTCTTTCAGCAATGTGCCTCTCAGGCTGGCGTCCCTCACCGGGCTTGTGATTTCATGCGCGTCCCTTGCGCTGGTAGTCTGGGCCCTGTACGAAAAATTCGCCGGCAGGACGGTCCCGGGCTGGACCTCGACGGTCATTCCCCTCTTCTTCATCGGCGGACTGAACATCCTTTTTCTGGGTCTCATCGGCGAATATATCGGAAAGATTTACATGGAGGTGAAGGGCAGGCCGCTTTTCTTTGTCAAGGAGACGCACAATCTGGCTGATGCCTCCCGGAGCGAGACCGGCCCCCGGCATACGGACGCCTCACATTGAAAACGGACAACCCCCTCGTATCAGTCATCGTCAGGACGAAAGACAGGCCACGGCTTCTGCTCAACGCAATCAGGAGCCTTGCCGGCCAGACGTACCGGCCGCTTGAGGCGGTCCTCGTCAACGACGGGGGCTCCCCTCCCGATATGGCCGAAATCCGGTCTGCCCTCACTGATATCGAACTTGTTTATCAGGACATCCCGGTAAACAGGGGCAGAGCGGCTGCCGGAAACACCGGGATCGAGGCAGCGAGGGGTGAATACATAGCCTTTCTCGACGACGATGATGAATACTATCCCGGACATATCTCCGAACTGGTCTCCTGCATGCGTGAGCATTATGCCCCAGTCGTGTATGCGGACTGCGAGGTCAGGCAGATGCGCTACGACGCGGGGTCCGACTCATTCGAACAGACCTCCTCCGAGCCTTTCCTCTCGTACGACTTCGACCCTGCCCTCCTTCTCTTTACGAATTACATACCCCTCATCTGCGCCATGTTCCATCGGAGGGTCTTCGATGAAATCGGCGGATTCGACACCTCGTTCGACCTCTATGAGGACTGGGACCTCTTCATCAGGGCGAGCAGGACATACAGCTTTACCCATCTGAGGCATCTCTCCGCGGTCTACAACAAGTGGGATGCAGGCTCACAGATCACGCTGTCATCCGTCGGCCCCGAGTCCGAAGGCGACCGTCGTTACTACACGATGATCATTGACAAGCACCGGGAGTTCTACACGCCGGACGCCCTCTATTCGCTCTACGGTTTTTACCACCATATATCCCAAAAATACAGGGATTCGATGACGTCCTTCTCCCGGCTGGAGCGGGAATTCACAAGGGTCGACGGGGAAAAAAACAGGCTGGACCTGGAAAATTCCGGCCTCTGGAGCGAGAAGGGCCGTCTCACCTCGGACCTGGAAAGCACCAGCACGGAAAAGATGCGGCTGGAGAAAGAGAACACCCGCCTCTGGCAGCTCAGTGGAGAGCTTGAGGATAAAGGTGAAAGGCTGAAGGGAAATATTCGGGACCTGGAGGCGGCAGGGGAGCAGTTGAGGGCGGAAAGGGACAGACTCGATGGGGAAAGGGAAAGACTTGAGGCTGAAAGGGAGAGGCTGGAAGCCGGCAATGCAGGTTTGACCGCTCTAGCAAGGACCCAGGAGATACAGATACGCGGACTGTCCGAGCATAACGCAGCTCTATCTTCGATACTCTCCCGGATCCGGGGGAGCAGGGGCTGGAGACTGCTTTCGAAGTATTATGCCCTGAAGGAGTTCATCCTCGGTACGGACGTGATCCCTCCTCTTCCGGAGCGGCTTCAGGCCCGGTCGAGGCGTATCGCAAAGAGGCTGCTCCCCAGGAAGATCCAGATCTACCTGAAGCTGGGGCTCTACCATCTGCTCCAGGAGAGGCGTGATACCCGGAACCCCGCGCAGGTCCTCACCTCGAGTCCGCGGGTAACGATCATTATCCCTGTGTACAACCGCGCGGCCTATCTTCCGCAGGCGCTCGGTTCAGCCCTGCGGCAGGACTACGGCAATTTCGATGTGGTTGCCGTCGACGACTGTTCAACGGACCCGGCAGCGCGCGACATCCTCTCCCGGTTCAGCGAACGCCATCCAAAACTCAGGGTCATCTTCAACAGACAGAACAGCGGGATATCCGGGACGATGAACACCGCGATCGCGGAGGCGTCCGGAGAGTATATCGCATTCCTGGACTGCGACGATTTCCTTCCTCCGGATGCCCTCTCGAAGGCCGCGGCAGCGATCATGCAGGCCCCGGAATACGGATACTTTTTTTCTGACAGGATCAATGTGGATGCCGGAGGAAAGGAGGTCGAGAGGGTCTCCTTCATAAACCGCAAGAGGGACAACTACCTGAGAGAGCTTATGAAAGGCATGTTCACCGACCATCTGAAGGTGATCAGGAAAGACGCCTTTCTGGAAGTCGGTCTGCATGACCCTGCCTACGACTCGGTCCAGGACTACGAGTTCGCGCTGAGATATGCCTTCAGGCACCCGGAGGGGTTCCGCTACATCAACGACTTCCTGTATTTTCACCGCGTCTATCCCGAACAGGTGTCGGTCAGCGGGGCGGGCCGCCAGCGCGAGGCCGCGGAGGAGGCAAAGACGCGGTCGCGCCGCAGGGTCGCCATCAGCAGGGGGGCGGACGGGAAAAAGATATCAATCGTGATCCTGTCTTTCAATAAAAAAGAACATACACTGAGATGTATCGAGGCGATCAAATCCACGGTCCGCGGCGGTTACGAGATCCTGGTCTTCGACAATAATTCCGCTCAGGAGACGGTCAAACTGCTCAGGAAGACGTACACCGGCGACCCCAGGGTCAGGCTTCATTTTTCGGACGAAAACCTCGGATGCCCCGGCGGAAGGAAGAAGGCGATCGCCCTCTGCGACGGGGAGTACATCGTCACACTCGACAACGACATCATCGTCACCCGCGGATGGATCGAGGACCTCCTGCTCAGGGTCGATGAGTCCCAGGAAATCGCCGGCGCCTGTTGCAGGGTCGTATTCCCTGACAACAAGATCCAGTATAACGGCGGGAAGGCCTTGATCAGGGACCGGTTTGTCGAATTCAGCCTGATCGATTCCTGGAAAAACGCATCGGACGTTGCGACTATGAAACGCTGGGACTGCGACTGGATCCCCGGTGGAGCGACGATGTACAAACACGCGGTCTACGAGAGGCTCTCGATATGCGATGAGTTCAAAAATGCCTATGAAGACAACGATTTTTCGTTCAACGTCGGAAAGCTCGGCTACCGCCTGGTCAACTGTCCGTCAGCGCATGTCATTCATAATCATGTCATGTACGATACCAGAAGCGCCCTGCAGGAAACAGAGTATATGGCGAGCAGATACAGTCACGACGCCCTGAAGCAGTCGGTCCTGGCATTCTACCGCAGGCATGGCTATATAATAAAAGATGATTATGTATACAGGATCTTCGGCTTCAGCGGTCTGGATGAGGAAAAGATACTCCGGCAGATGGATGCCCTTGCCGGTGAAGGGATGACCCGGGCATGACAAAGAAGAAACCATCCTCCACTGCCGATACCGATACCTTCCGCGTCCGCTTTCCGGATGACGAAGCACTCAATTCATGGCTCCCGATGCTTCTCGACGCATACGAGGTCATCGACCGGGGGATCTTCCTTGCGCTCCAGAGGGAAAAACGGAAGAACCAGCGGAGGCCGGCATGTAAAGAGGGCTGCGGCAGCTGCTGCGGAACACATGCCGACATCCCCCTGTACCCTCTCGAAATGACCGGAATCTACTGGTTCATCCTCGAGAAGACGGCGCCGGAGATGCGCCGCATCCTGAGGGACAATCTGGAGGCGCACTCTCCCGACAGGCCCTGCCCCTTCCTCTCCGGAAACCGTTGCGCAATCTATCCGGTGCGGCCGGTCGCCTGCAGGCAGTTCATCGTATTCGGCCGGCCCTGCGGCGAAGGAGAGGATCCGTACCATACTCGGAGGGATGACGTCCTGACACCATTGGAGGATTTCACCAATCAGGCCTTCTATCTAATGCTGCCGTTTTACGGCATTACAGGAGAGGCGGACAGGGCAGCAGCGATAAAGAACAGGGTCATCCACGCGCGGGTGAGGAACCTCAAGGCAACGGACTGGAAACCACTTGTGCTGAGGATCGCTGAATCTCTCAAAGAGAACAGGGAGGCATAATGGAACCGAGGAAGATGCAGGAGAGCAGCGTCACGATCGCCCAGGTCATGCTGCCGCAGGATGCCAACCCGGCGGGCAATATCCACGGTGGGGTCATCATGAAACTGATCGATACGACCGCGGCGGTCGTAGCCAGCAGGCATGCCAGGGCCAATACAGTGACCGCCTCGATTGACCGGCTCGACTTTCATCATCCGGTCTATATAGGCGACCTTCTCTTCTTCAGGGCCTGCATCAATATGGCAGGCAGGACCTCGATGGAGGTCGGCGTGCGCGTCGAAGCGGAGAACTACGTCACCGGAGAGGTCAGACACACCGCCTCCGCGTATCTGACCTTCGTCGCGCTCGACAAGGAAGGGAGACCGACGCCGATACCCCCTCTTATCCTCGAGAACGAGGATGAGAGGCGCCGCAACCGCGAGGCTTCTGTCAGGCGCGAGGCGCGCCTTGCCGAAAAGAGGCAGGAGGCCCGCTGCCAGCTCGATTCGAAAGAATGCCTCTGAACTGGGCGGGCCCGGGGATAAAAGGTTAACTGCCTGTTTTTTCCTGTCATTTCCGCGTGACACCCGGGAACCCCTCGGCCTTATTGTTTCTCACCTCTGTTGCCCAATCACCTGTTATTTCTTCTTTATGACCTCCGTCATATTAATCCTGAATCTATGATTCTATACTTAAGTAAAGTCACAGCAAGATTGACGTGGCAAAAATAATATATCAGGAGGTTGTACATGTTTTGTTATCAGTGTGAGCAGGCATCAAACGGCAAGGGATGCACAAAGATAGGCGTATGCGGCAAGGACCCGGAGCTCTCAGCCCTCCAGGACCTGCTGATCTATTCACTGAAGGGGCTGGCGCTCTGCGCGGTCGAGGGAAGAAAGTCCGGCATCGTTGACCGGGACCTGAACATCTTCACGACCAAGGCGCTCTTTTCCACCCTCACGAACGTGGACTTCGACCCGAAGAGGTTCGAGACGCTGATTCGCAGGAGTGCAGAACTCCGCGAGGACCTCAAGGCCAGGATCAGGACCGCCGGAGGAAAAACGGATTACACCCACGGGAGCGCCTCGTACGCTCCTGAGAGCTCGATTGAGGGGCTCGTGCTTCAGGGCAGAAAGGTCGTCGAGCACGTACCCGATGTTGCGGTCAATCCCGACATACAGTCCCTCCAGGACATCCTCCTCTTCGGGCTGAAGGGAGTTGCGGCCTATTCAGACCATGCCCAGATCCTCGGCAGGACGGACGACTCCATTTACGCCTTCATACACGAGGCACTGGCAGCCATGACACGGACAGACCTCGGTCTGAACGAATGGATCAGCCTCGTCCTGAAGTGCGGAGAAGTCAACCTCAAGGCGATGGAGATCCTCGATGCCGGAAACACGGGCGCATACGGCCATCCCGTGCCGACCAGTGTGCCCCTCGGCGCGAAAAAGGGCAAGGCGATCCTAGTCTCCGGCCATGACCTGAAGGATCTTGACGCGATCCTGAAGCAGAGCGAAGGCAAGGGTATCAACGTTTACACACACGGCGAGATGCTTCCTGCCCACGGGTATCCCGGACTCAAGAAATATCCGCATTTCTACGGCCATTACGGCACCGCCTGGCAGAACCAGCATAAGGAGTTCGCACACTTCCCCGGGGCGATCGTGATGACGACTAACTGCATACAGAAGCCGCTTGCATCGTACAAAGATAACCTCTTCACCTGCGGCCTCGTCGGCTGGCCGGACGTGGCGCATGTCTCCAATGGAGATTTCGGGCCGGTGATCGCAAAGGCCCTGGCCCTTCCCGGGTTCGAGGCTGATGTACCCGGCAAGGAGGTCATGGCAGGCTTTGCGCGGAACGCGGTGCTCGGAGTGGCGGACAAGGTGATCGAGGCGGTCAAGGGCAAACAGATACGCCATTTCTTCCTGGTCGGCGGCTGCGACGGCGCAAAATCGGGAAGAAACTACTATACGAACTTCGTCGAAAAGGCACCGAAGGATACGGTCATCCTGACACTCGCCTGCGGCAAATTCAGGTTCTTCGACAAGGACCTCGGCAACATCGGCGGGATTCCGAGGCTGCTCGACATAGGCCAGTGCAACGACGCCTACTCGGCGGTGCAGATCGCCCTTGCCCTTGCGAACGCATTTAACGTCTCTGTCAATGAACTGCCCCTGTCTCTGATCCTTTCGTGGTACGAGCAGAAGGCCGTAGCGATACTCCTGACCCTCTTATACCTGGGGATCAAGGATATCCGCCTCGGGCCGACGCTCCCCGCGTTCATCACGCCGAACGTACTGGACGTGCTGGTGAAGAACTTCGGCATAAAGCCGATTGCGGCAACCCCGGAAGAGGATCTCAGGACGATTCTCGGAGAGGACTGCTGCATGAACAGCGAGGCGGCTGCATAGGCATCAGTACAGTTCCCGTCACTGGCAGAACGGCAGGACCCGGGTTTCCGGGCCTGCCGTTTTCATTTTTTCATGCATTATTCGCGTCAAATCGGGTAGAGTATAAGGAATATGCGATTTGATGAACTGGATATTCCCGCCCCTGTCCTCGAAGGAATAAAGTCTGCAGGCTTCGCCGAATGCACCCCCGTGCAGGAACTCACGCTCCCGGAGGCGCTTAAGGGCAGGGACATCGCGGCCCAGGCCCAGACCGGCACCGGCAAAACCGCTGCCTTCCTCATCTCGGTCTTCTCCAGGATGCTCTCACTGCCGGCCCCGGAGCAGGGTCCGTCACCCCGCGCCCTCGTGATCGCGCCTACGCGGGAACTGGTGGTGCAGATCGACGCCGAGGCCAGGGTCCTCGCGGGGTCGTCCGGGTTCACGATACTGCCGGTCTTCGGCGGGATCGATTATGAAAAGCAGCGCACGGAGCTCTCGAAGGGCGTGGACATGCTCATCGGCACACCGGGCCGCCTTATCGACTACCTCAAGCAGCAGGTCTATAGCCTCAAGAAGACGCAATTTCTGGTCATCGACGAGGCGGACCGCATGTTCGACATGGGCTTTATCGCCGACCTCCGCTTTCTCCTCAGAAGAATGGCGCCCTATGACAAACGCCAGTCTATGCTCTTTTCGGCCACCCTTTCGCACCGGGTCATGGAGCTCTGCTACGAGCATATGAACAACCCCGAGAGGTTCTCCGTGACTCCGGAGCAGATGACTGTGGATCTCGTGGAGCAGGAACTCTACCACGTCGGCAAGGACGAGAAGTATGGCCTTCTCCTGGGCCTGTTGCGGCGGGAGCCTGACATACACTCGATCATCTTCTGCAATATGAAATCAACCGCGGAGAGACTCCAGAATTTCCTGAATGCGAACGGTTATGAAAGCGCGGCCCTGACAGGGGATATAGATCAGAAGAAGCGGATGAAGATCCTTTCGAAGTTCAAGGACGGCTCTCTCTCGGTCCTCGTGGCAACGGACGTGGCAAGCCGGGGAATCCATGTGGAGGGGGTCACCCACGTGATCAACTTCGACCTGCCCCAGGACGCCGAGGATTATGTCCACCGGATAGGCAGGACCGCACGGGCAGGCGCAGGCGGCAAGGCGATCAGCTTCGCCTGCGAGGACTATGTGCTGTCAATGCCCGATATCGAAGAGTATATAAAACAGAAGATCCCTGTCGTCCCGGTCACGGACGAACTGGTCGTCACCGATTATACGCGGGTCTCGGAGAGGCGCCGGAGTAAAGGACCGCAGCCCCATGACAGAAGAAGGCCTCAGAAAAGCGGCAGGAGAACATCCTCACCGCAGAGGACCGGGGGACAACAGAAAATTTCTGAACCACCCAAGCCGGCTCAGGAGACAGGCAAAAAGCCGAAAAAACGCCGCAGGCGCAATAAAGGCACAACCCCTCCGGGCGGAACACCCGCCGCATCCTGAGATCCCTCCGTTCCCGGAGCGGTCAGACCGGTTCTATCTCTTCGTAAAGCTCCGAGGACGTGGAATAATAGGGGACTTTTTCCGAAGTAACATACTGGTATACACCCGCCGCAACCGAACCCGCGACCACAGCCGCTGCGGCCCCAATGATCCCGCCCCTGCCCGGCTTTTTGCGGTCGGACAGCGCTCCCAGTGCCGTTCCTGCAGCAGCGGCAACACCAAGCCATATGAGGTAATCGGTCTTCTTCATAACGCGTTAAAAACAGTATAGGATAGCATGAACAGCGGCCTTCAGACAAAAAGCAGCTCCGGGAATAGGCCCTGCATACAGCTTTGCAGCGGAGGCCGGACAGCCTCCGCTGCTGCATCAGTCCGGAAGAAAACGGGTCCCTACTTCCCCGGCTCCTTGTCTGTATATTCCGCCAGGATCTTCCTGAGCCTCTCTGCCGCGGCAGGGGCCTTAAGGTCCCTGTTTTCGAAGATATCGCGGGCCAGGATGCCTTCCTTGCCGTAGACCTTTTCATTAGCGTCTTCATCTATCATCAGGGCGGCCCCCTCAAGGGAAAGCCCCGCAAACAGTCCCCGGCTCCGCGAATAGGAAAAGATCTCGGACTTGAGCTGGATATCTGTAGCCGCCTGCCCGGTGCGGCCGACGGGGCCCGCCGCGACACTTGCATCGGCGCCCACAGTGAACTTGCCGCTCAATATGTGACGGATCGTGGTTTCATTCTTAAAGACAAGGACGATATCCATCGACTCCACCCCGATCTGCCAGCCGATGCTCCCTCCCGTAATCGTGATGAACGACGGGTTGCTCCAGCGGCCGTCCTTGTCCCTGACTAGCAGTACCCCCGTCCCGTATCTTCCGCCGAGGATAAAGCCCGCCTTGATAACGTCAGGAATGATTGCTATCCCGCTGGCGTTCCGGAGGAGCGCCGGGGGAATGCCCTTTTCGGGGATCCCCGCAATCTCCTTCAGAACATCCCCTGCCACCTCGATCTTGGCACTCTCCCTGCCGTCGGCCGCGGCCGTGCCGGGCAGCGCCGCAAGCATCATACTACCGAGTATACAGATCACTGCAATAAGCCTCTTCATTCTTTCTTCCTCCTGTTTTTGGTCTCTCTGCCATGTCCCTGGCTGAAATTGCCGGGCGTTCTATTGCATCATCTTGCGTGTCTTTTCCATCTCTATGTCGAGGTGCTTCAGCTGTTCCATCTGGCTGCTCAGCGTCCCTAGCCTCTCCTTGAGTTCAAGATTCTCCCTGTGCGCCGTTACCAGTTCTTTCAGGAGACGGCGCCAGTTCCGCAGGATCACGGCGTCTGCCTCTGCTGTCTGCGAGACGAGATAGGCATCGAGTTCCTGCAGCGCCCTCGCATACAGCGGCGACGGGTTTTTATAATAGCCGTAGAGCCATGCGAGTTTGAGATGGGCCATCGCAGTCCCCCCGCCTTTCTCGGTCTTCCGGACAACAGGAAGCAGGGATGCGATCTCCCCGGGGATATCCGGAGGCGCGATATCAGAATAATAACGGACTACGAAAGCCAGCGCCGAAGGCTCCACCGTCACCGGGGGAACTGGCTCCGTCTCGACTGCCCTCGGCTCTTCTTTTTCGGGCGCGGGCGCGGGCACCTCGGGGCATACCACGGGTGGAATTGTCTCCTGCCGCACGACCTGCCTTGCGCAGTTGGTCGCGGACAGCCCGAGAAGCAGGACACCTGCCGCCATGGCCAGACGGAAATTACTCATGCCCCGCCGCCTCTCTCCGGAAACGGGATAGGGGTTGCTTCCTGCCCTTCATGCTCTGTCTTGCGCTGGTCAACGACATAAATACTTTTGGGTATGGATTTGGCATGCTCCTTCAGTTCCGCCGCGATCTCTCCCACCTGCAGCGGATCGGTGAGCACACGATTCTGGTTTGTGACCACGGCGATGGAAATCGTCATGAGGGGAAATGTCATCTCCTCTCCCTGACGATTTTTCGAGACGATGTAGCCGCTCGCCCTGTCCTCCGGGCTGTAGAAGTCCCCGATCTTCCCGTCGAAGCGTTCGATAACCGACTCGGCTATCTGCGGGTACCGTTCCGGGGTGGTTATCACCGCGAAGTCGTCCCCTCCGATATGTCCCAGGAAATCCTCCTCCGCACCCGACTCCGCGATCACCGATTCGATAATCCTGGCTGTGGCCTTGATCACCTCGCTGCCCATCGCATAGCCATACCGGTCGTTAAAGGCCTTGAAATTATCCATATCAATGAGGCAAAAGGCGAAGGGCTCATTCGAGGCGATCCTCTTTCTCACGACATTTTCGATCGCAACGCCGCCTGGGAGTCTGGTGAGGGGACTCGCGTCGAGATACATCGTTTCGAGCCGCTTCAGCCGCTTAGCCATTTCGCTGAATGCGGAAGACAGATCCCCCAGTTCGTCGTGGTTCCGTATCTCGGACCTGTACTCGAATTTCCCCTGCGATATCTGCATAGTCGCATCCTTAAGCCGGTGAATCGACCCGGAGATATTCCGCGTGATCCAGAGGGCGGCAAACGCACCAAGCGCGATCCCCGAAATACAGAGTACCGAGGCGACCCTGAAGGCATTATCGCCTATCCGCGCCGTCATGAGCATCTTCTCATTCATGGCTTTCCTGGACCCGAGCGAAATACCATTGATCTGCACAACGAGTTCCTCCTGCTTTTTCTTCATCGCCTCCTGAAACCTCCTGGCTGCCCCGGATGCCGGGTCTTTCAGGTAAGGAATGCTCCGGTTGAAAAGATCGTTGTATTCGTTATGGAGCGTGACCAGGCGGTCCACCCGGATCCCCCCGTTTTGCGGAATACGACGAATCTTTTCGATGAGCTCATCGAACTCCCGGCTCCGTTCCCTGTAAAGAGACAGCATATCAGACGTCCGGAGAATAGCATACCTGCGGGCATACAGCTCGTGGGCGAGGACGTTGCCGATAAGCTTCTCACTGATATCGACAAGTTCGACATCCCTTGTCAGAATACTCCGGGTCAGCCCGTTGAGATGATCGAGATTCGTAAGGGCGTAGACCGAAATGATGACGATCAGGACCGCCATGGACAGGTAACCAAGCAGTATCTTCCGGGTTATGCTGAGGGGGAAAAAAAATCCCATGCGGCTACGTTCCCGCCGCTCCGCCCGCCGTCATCAGATGACCTCGATCTCGGCAAGCCAGCGTTCGGCGTCAATCGCCGCCATGGCGCCGCTTCCTGCCGAGGTGATCGCCTGACGGTAGGTGTTGTCCTGCGCCTCGCCACAGGCAAATACTCCCTCGATGCTCGTGCCGGCATTCCCGGGCCCGGTAACGAGATACCCGTTTCTGTCCATATCGAGGACCCCCTGAAACATCGCCGTATTCGGACTGCGGCCGATCGCCACGAACAGCCCGGCACAGGGGACCACCTCCTCTTCATGCGTCGACGTGTTTCTGATGCGCACACCGGTCACGCCGGTCGTCTCCGGATCTCCCAGGATCTCCTCGACACTGCTGTTCCATTTCACCCCGATCTTCGGGTGTTCCATGACCCTGTCGCCCATGATCTTCGAGGCCCTGAACTGGTTTCTCCTATGGATAACCGTGACCTTCGACCCCAGGCGCGCAAGGAAAAGGGCCTCCTCCATCGCAGTATCTCCTCCTCCGACTACCGCGATCTCCTTTTCGCGAAAGAAGTATCCGTCGCAGGTGGCGCAGAAACTCACCCCGTGTCCCAGCAGCTTCTGCTCGGAATCCAGTCCCAGCCACTTATAGGAGGATCCCGTCGCGATGATAACCGCGTGCGACCGGTATAATTGCCCGTCCCCGTCCCACGCCCTGAACGGCCTCTCCAGAAGGTCCACCTTTTCGATCGTCTTCGGGATGATCCTCGCGCCGAACCGCTCGGCCTGCCTGCGGAAAGACTGCATGAGGTCCTCCCCTTTCAGGCCGTCGGGAAATCCGGGGAAATTCTCTATCTCCATCGTCGCGGTAAGCTGGCCGCCCGGCTCTGTCCCTTCAAAGACAACCGGGCCCAGCTGTGCCCTCGACGCATAGATAGCCGCCGTCAGGCCGGCCGGTCCCGATCCGATTATCATGATGTTATACACCCCGTCGCTCAAAGCCGCCTCCTGTGTCCTCGTGGAATCTGCTGCATCAGTACCGCTTGCTCCTGTCCTTATATCATACCTCCGAAAGCCGATAAAGGGACGAACAGAGCAGGAATCCGGCCTGAACAATATTGCTATAATGGAGATACCGTTATCCGGGAGGTGATGATGACAGCAAATAACCGGGGTCTGAATCTGACCATCGGAAACATCTGGACCAACATCTGGCAGACTTCCTGGCCCATGTTCATCATCATGGTCCTGAATTTCTTCGTCGGCCTGGCAGATGTCTACGTCGCCGGCTTTATCAGCCCGGAGGTCCAGGCCGCCGTGGGCTTTGCCGGCCAGATATACTTCCTTGTCATCATCGTCGCCAATGCGATCAGCATAGGGACGCTGGCGATTCTTGCACGTTCCTTCGGATCCGGAGACGACGGCAGGGCGATCGGCATCGCCAGACAGTCAATGCTCTTCAGTGTCCTGGTGGCGGCGGGGTTGACAGTCCCCGCCATGTTTTTCCGCAGCGGGATCATCGCGATAGCCGGATTTCCTCCGTCAGTGAGGGAGATAGCCGAACAGTTTCTGAAGATCTTTTCCCTCTCACTCGGCCCCAACTATTTATTGATCATCTCGAATGCCGTCTTCCGGTCGGGAGGTGAAATGAAAAAACCTCTCTTCACCATGCTCGTTGTCAGCACGGTCAATATCGCGGGGGACTTTGCACTGGTCTTCGGCATATATCCCTTCCCCAATCTGGGGTATACAGGCATTGCGATATCCACTGCGACCTCCGTCACTATCGGAATGATTATAAACCTCGGCTTCTTCACCTCCGGCCGGTGGAAACCGTTTTATTCCGGCCCGTGGCGGGTGTCCACTGAGACCATCAGGTCGGTCGTCAGGCTGTCCTGGCCCGCTGCATTGCTCCAGGTGGCATGGAACGCCGGCACCCTCATCCTCTATAACATCCTGGGACATATGGGGGCCGCGAGCGTCGCCGCAATGGCGGCGATCACCAACGGCCTCAGGATCGAGGCGATCATCTATCTGCCGGCCTTTGCACTGAACATGGCGGCGGCCGTACTCGTCGGCCAGAATCTCGGGGCGGGCGAGACAGAAAGGGCAGAAAAGACCGGCTGGAAGATCGTGCAGGCAGGCTTGATTGTGGTCACTATCATCTCTGCTGTGATCTTTGTCCTTGCCGATAGCCTTGCGTCCCTGCTGACGAATGACCCCGCTGTTCTCAGGGAAACAGCCCGCTACCTCCGCTTCAATATGCTGTCAGAACCATTCATGGCCCTCAGCAGCATCCTGGGGGGAGGGATGCAGGGAGCAGGTGATACAAGGGGAACGATGTGGGTGATCATCGTCGCAATGTGGCTGGTCAGGCTCCCGCTCGCCTACACCCTCGCCATGGGGCTCGGTTACGGCACGACAGGCGTCTGGACAGCAATGATCACCTCCATGGCCTTTCAGGGCATTCTCATGGCTGTGCGTTTTCACAGGGGGGCATGGAAAAAACTCAAAGTCGCATGACAATTTTTTCGCTCACGCCTATCACCACGACAACCGAACATTTATGGCGCAGCAGCCTCCCGTACTGACTCAAGGAGCTCCCAGCGCTCATAGGTGCGGGGAATCTCCTCTTCGAGTTCAGAGATGCGGGCCTTCACCTCGGGGATACGACCGCCTTCCGTCCGGTAGAACTCAGGATCTGCCAGGACCGTAAAAAGCCTATCCCGCTCGGCTTCCAGGGCTTCGATGATACCGGGCAGTTCTTCGAGTTCCTTCTTCTCTTTGAAAGTCAGTGTGCGGGGCTTCTCAGGTTTCGGCCTGGTCCCTCCCTTTGCCCGGCCGGCCTGTCTGTCCCCTTTTTCCGCCTTCCTGCCCGGTTCCTCCGAAACCGCCGGACGCTGTCTCAGCCAGTCGTCATATCCACCGACATATTCGGCCACCTTCCCGTTGCCTTCAAAGACAATAGTGCCCGTCACGATATTATTGAGGAACTCGCGGTCGTGGCTCACCAGCAAAACTGTGCCTTCGTACTCCATCAGCATCTCTTCCAGGAGTTCCAGTGTGTCTGTATCCAGATCGTTCGTGGGTTCGTCCATCACGAGGACATTCGAGGGTTTTGTAAAGAGCCTGGCAAGAAGCGCCCGGTTCCGCTCCCCGCCCGAGAGGACCTTTACGGGCAGCCTCGCCCGCTCCGGCGGAAAGAGGAAATCCGAGAGATATCCGATGATATGTCTCGTCCGCCCGTTGACCGTCACATTGTCGTATCCGTCCCCGACATTCTGGACAACGGTTTTTTCGTCGTCGAGCTGCTCCCTGTGCTGGTCGAAATAGGAGACCTCAAGCCGCGTCCCCCTGCGCACGGAGCCCTGCTGCGGCTCGATCTCTCCGAGGAGTGTCCTGATCAGGGTCGTCTTGCCAGATCCGTTCGGACCGATAATGCCTATCTTGTCGCCGCGCATGATCACGGTAGAGAAGTCGCGGAACAGATAACGCCCCTCATAGGCGCAGGATATACCTTCGGCCTCGATGACCAGTCTCCCCGACCGCTCCGCCTCGTTCAGCTTCATCGCGACGCTCCCGGTCTTTTCGCGCCTAGCCTGCCGCTGGCGCCTGAGTTCCTTCAGCGCCCTCACCCTGCCTTCGTTACGCGTGCGCCGGGCCTTGATGCCCTGACGTATCCACGCCTCCTCCTGGCTGAGCCTCTTGTCGAACAGGGAATTATGGGTCGCCTCTGCGTCGAGTTCCGCCTGCCGCCGGGCCAGATATGTATCGTAATCCCCCGGCCAGTCAGTCAGCCTGCCGCGGTCGAGTTCGATGATGCGTGTGGCAAGTGCCCTGAGAAAACGCCTGTCGTGGGTGATGAAGAGGAGCGATCCGCCGAATTCCCTGAGGAACTCCTCCAGCCAGCCGATGGATTCGAGGTCAAGGTGGTTCGTAGGTTCATCCAGGAGCAGAAGGTCAGGCTCGCTTACAACCGCCTTTGCGATCAGGACCCTTCTCTTATATCCTCCTGAAAGATCGGCAACCTCCGCGTCAGGGTCCAGCCCCAGGCGGGTGAGCACCGCCTCGACCCTCCTGTGTATCTGCCATCCCCCGGAGGACTCGATCTCGTGCTGCAGCCTTTCGAGTTCCGCAAGGAGAGAAGGACTATGTTCATCTGCAAGACGGTGGCTTGCTGACCGGTAGGCCGAAAGCCGGTCTACGATGCTGCCGAGTCCGGACGAGACGACCTCAAAGACGGTCCCCTCAAGGCCCTGTTCCACCTCCTGCGAGAGATAGGTGATCCTCACCCCTGTGGACAGCACGACCTCGCCGGAGTCCGGCGTGAGCCGGCCGGCGATGACCTTCAGAAGGGTGGACTTGCCCTCCCCGTTTCTGCCGACGAGGCAGACCCTCTCTGCGTGCCCGATCTGGAAGGAGACGCCATCGAGCACCTCCGGCCCTCCGAAGGCCAGCCTCACATTCTGCAGACTGACTAGGGCCACAGGCTACGCTCCACGCGGGGTTTCAGCGGCGTCAAATC